>NZ_KZ819073.1:0-338857 GCF_003115855.1 Brenneria corticis | reverse complement strand
TTCTGCAAAACCGAGGTTTTCTGGAGTAAGAGTTATATCTGCCGAGCCGTCAAATGCTACACCGTTAATTTTGCGTGGCGTCGCCAGTTTCGTTGCCGCTGCAGCCGTCGCAGTCTTCATCAAGTAACGAGCATCTGCTTCGGTTTTATTCCAGGCGTTGATATCCGATGCCAGCAAATTGACATCCGCAGATAGCGGTTTGCCATTTACCCTAATAGAACGTAACGCGTATTTCTGCGCGGCAGCGGCATCGGTGAGTACAATGTTACCGCCAATATAGAGGTTTTTATTTGACTCAACGCGATCGCTCTTTAACACTAACGCGGTGTTGTGAGTATATGAGTGCAGCATCACATCGTTTGATGAAGCACCGCCTTTCCCCACATACCAACTGTTAGCACCAGCGGAATCCCTCGCGCGTATATAACTAGCCGCGCCCGCGCTGGCCGCTTTTATTTCCAGTGCGCCGTTATCTGCAACAATATCAACTCTACCCGTTACTGTTCCACCGGACAGGGACAACGCACCAACATCGTCGGCTGAGGGTTTATTTCGCGTGTTATAGTCACGACGCCAGCCGGGAGAATATCCATCACCATGGTTGATATAGACGAACTGTGCGTTAGGAACCGCTCCCGCTGCGGTGACAGTGGATGGTGTTGTTACGCGAATAGTCGTTGCGTTTTCCGCACCTATAACCTCAATCACCGCACCAGCAAGCTGGATGTTTCCGATCCCCGTATCTGTAATTACTTTGTTTCCTGCGTAATACCACGCGCCCTTACATATCCAGAACGGATGATTAAACGCTCCCTGGTTTTTCAGCCATGCAATGAATTCTACTGTCGTCCAAGCACCACTATCACCACCAATATTCACCCCTGATGCGTAAGCTCTCGCTGCACCGATGTTACGGAGAAACGCCCCCTTATCCGCAATATCTGCACCATTCTGGTCTTTTGCCAGTTTACCCGCCAGAGCATTGAGTACAGTCGTGCTGAAATTCGGATCATCACCCAGCGCTACCGCCAGTTCTTCCAGCGTATCCAGTGCGGCAGGGGAGCCATTAACCAACGCGGCGATAGCGGCCTTAACAAATGCTGTTGTCGCAATTTGGGTATTGTTAACAGTCTGCGCAGCTGTTGGAGCCATAGGCGTACCCGTAAATATTGGGCTGGCAAGCGGCGCATACGCTTTCAACGCATCATTAATCTTTAAAAATCGCCCGTCTAACGCCATGCTCGGCGATACTGGGCGATTGTCAGTAATCTGACCGTTAACAATGGTGGCGATTTTTGCCACATAATGATCGTAGCCTGCCGCATCCGTATAATTTTTCAGGTCAGTTGCCGATTTAAACGTTATACGATTCTGCCAGGCTCCTGTCGCCGTTCCCTGACGGCTGACGTCCAGCCACACCACCGTATTAGCCGTAACAGCCAATGTCGCAGCAATATCCAATTGCGTTCGCAACCCGCCAACATAGCCGATGCCCGGCGCAATGGTCGCCTGCGTTCCGGCCAGTGACACCTTAAACCCGTCATTCAGGAACGCGGCAATACCGTAGTAATCCAGCATAGCCAGCCGGTGCGCCTCATCCATGCTAAAAAGTCGAGCGGAGAAATCGATCTGCCACGTCTGTGCCGATACATTGATTTGCGTCGCTTCCGCCGCACCGTCAAATTGCATCGACAGGTTGCGCGTTAAGCTGTTACCCTGCTGGCCGTTCTGCGTTTTCAACTTCTGCTGAGTACGCACATGGACAATCATCAATACCGTATTGGTTTTGCTATCTACCAGACCGATCCAGTTGTACTCCCAATCGCCAACCGTGGTATCCAACACCACCGAATACACCACCGCATTATCATTGAGTACGCCCGACTGCGTGATATCTGCCGTGTGTTTAATGGTTGCTGCCGCTGGCATTCCCTCGTCACGGTTTACCGGTTTGTTTTCATCCTGATTAGGGATCAGAGCAAAAACCACCTTATCCGGCACGGCGGGCAAGCCGTCTAAAATCTTGCTGACATTCCACGCTTCAAAAGCGCGAGTTACTGTGCTCTGTGCCATCGTCCTAACATCCTTATAAACTGGCGGTATAGTATTCCGTTGAGGCCGTAAACTGCGGTGCTTTAATAGGTTGTCCCAAAGAAATCAATCCGTGTCGCACTTGCGCCGTCGCGGCATAGTACGCAGCATCATGGCTGAACGTTCCGGCATGAAGCCGGATCGGTGCGGTATTTGACACGTCAAATGCATAACGGCGGCA
This sequence comes from Brenneria corticis, assembly GCF_003115855.1. Lineage (GTDB taxonomy): Bacteria > Pseudomonadota > Gammaproteobacteria > Enterobacterales > Enterobacteriaceae > Brenneria > Brenneria corticis. The sequence continues at coordinate 336,585 of NZ_KZ819073.1, read as the reverse complement.
CGTCCGACCATACTGCCGTACAAGGTTCATCATCAATGTGTTGTATGTGCTCAACTGCTCATCGTTGATACGTACCAGAATCACATCCCAGTCATACCCCGCCTGACGCTCTTTTAGCTGTATGTCGCCCACATCCAGCCGTGCAAAAATATGGATAAATCCGGTGACGCTGCCCGCATCCTGCGCATTGATAAACGCATATTTCACCCGCTTGCGATACAGGCTAAGCGGTTCACCGTTAAATCGCTCAATATCCCGCTGATACGCCAGCACATTAAGCAGCGGTACCGGGCAGGTTTCCGCATCCAATTGCTGCAATGGCCAGCGCATCCAACCATTTACCTGCTGCCAGTAGCGTTTACTGGCACGAAGTAATTTGGCCGGTTCACCTTTGTCCATCCATGACGGCAGGCGCAATCCGTCCAGATTTTGCTGAAACTCAGGCATTATCGATCACCACCGCTAACGTTTTCAGGCGTGGTACGTTAAGGCCGCTGACGATATCGCTTTGGGAAAACGCAACCGAATCAATCAGCCCAAACTGGCGATGCAACTCGCGCCCCAAATTGGAAAATGAGAAACGGTCATACGGCCACGTTTTTTTTACGTCATACTCGCTGTTTTCCCGGAAGGCGCAGCGCACCAGATTTTCACAGCCATTTCGCAGGGCGCTTAGCTCGTCGGCGGTCACGTTGGCCAGATTGTTCACATACAGCGTGACGGTTAAATCATGCTGTGTTTCCGGCATGGCCATACACTGCATATCATCGCCGTGGCCGTGATGTCCCTGCGTGGTGATGTAATCATTCACCGCCGTGATAAACGGGGCGGAAATCACGCCCGAATCTAACAAAAGATAGGCATTAGCCGTTCCCGGCCCGCGGGGCGCATCATGTAAAAAGAAGATGCGATCGATACTCAGCCCTGCAACAGCCGCAATCATGCTGCGGTATACCGCGTCGGTGTGATAATTGCCGACCAGGTTGTATTGGTTACGACAACGATCGCGCAGGTCATCATCGGATTCCTGATCGGCACCCGGCGTAATCAGCCAATCATCTTCATTTTCGGCCCGTTCAATACCCGTAACGGCCACAGGTAAAATACGGTAGTAGCCCGGCGCCAAATTAAACGCGGTGCCGTCGCCAGTAGCCGCCACCGGCACTAATCCGCTGGCGTTGCCTGCGGGGATCGTGGTATCGACAGTGACGCGCAGGCTGTAGACCTGACCGTTAATACGTTCGGTCTGGATCACCGTTCCGGCAGACACCAATACCACCGCGTTTGCGTCCGATTTGACGAACCGGATCACCCCACCCGCTGCCGTAGCAGGTTTACGGATCACATTGACGCCCCAGGCGAATAGATCCAGAAACGTGCCTTTCGCTGTGGCCAGAAACATATTGGCCAACACGACATTAATCAGGACGCCTTTCAGCCACAGCACCGGCGTGGTGACAATCGCGTTAATCAGCCGCCAGAACGGCGACATGCGCGATGTGTTGGTGATCAACCCTTCCGCCTTGACCTGCGTCTGAAACTGTTCCGTTATGGCATCGGTAGTGATCGGCATCCCGGCATCAATCAATACCTGCTCATAATCAATCTGCGGTTTAGTCGTCATAATCAGCACTCACCTGAATACGGCCAAAATCATAGGTCTCTGCGGTGATCCATAACCGCGTTTGCGTTTCTTCACTCAGTTCAACCGTGCCGGGAATAATGCGTTCATCATCCTCAATGAGAATAATAATTTGCGTCATGATATCGGCGCGTAATGTCGGGCTACGCTCAGCGATTAGTTTTGTCGTTAACCCGCTTTCAATAATGGCGTGAACACAGTCTTGCCCGATACTGACGTGGTTATTGCACACAATGGGTTCATGACCGGTATTTAAATTAAAATCACGATTTGTAATTAATAAGTCGATATATTTCGCTTCATCCATTAGCGCAATTCTTCCCATTCGCTTAATTGTTCCGGCGTCATGCCTTTATCCGCATGAATAACCACGTTGCCAAAATGCTTACTGTTATCGGTATAGGATTTACTGCTGTTGTTAATTTCTTTATTTATTCCCCCGCGCTCTATACCTTTTAATTTCCCACCGGTTAGCAACTCATTATTACCCGGCTTAATGCTCGCGGGCATGGCCGGTTCTTTTAAGGGGGCCGGTAGCGTAGGCATATTGACTATCGGAGTAGAGGCAGCCGGTAAGACCGTAACAGGCGCACCCGTAATCGCCGTTGGTGTTGGTGCAAGTGGCTGCGGTGCGGCGGGGATTAACTCTGCCGAACGTGTAATATGATCCGCATAAGGTGACGCACCTACAGTAACCGCAGGTATATTCCCCGTCAGACTTGACGCCGTAGCGACAGACTCAGCAGGCCGTGAAACACTGACGGGCGCGGTACTGGCGGGCATATCAATATTTACACCCGGTATATGATTCAGCTTTTCAACAATCCAGCCGTAAGTGCTGGAAAACGAACTCAGCAGGCCATCCCATAGACCGTTAAATAATTCTCCGATGCCGGACGCCATATTTTTCATGGTATCTATCAATGAAAAGTTACTGATAAATTCAACGACGCTATTCCATCCCTCAACAACAGACGCCCACACCGATGCAAAGATTTCACCCACCCATTGCACGATTGCCGCCAGCGTTTTAAACACCTCTGTTTGCATCACTGCCGCGACAATCTGATCCCAATGTTGGTATAGCAGATAACAACCTGCTGCCAGCGCCGCCACCGCAGCAATCACCAGCAAAACCGGCCACAGCGCAAAGTTAAACGCCACTCCAGTTAAAACAGTGGCCATACGCACCGCCAGCAGTACACCGCGTAATAGGCGCATCGTCGCTGACCAGGCGATAACCGCCTTGTTATACAGCCAGATAGCCGCGACATGGATTTTCATCACCGCCGTTAACCCGGCCCACAATCCTTTCAGGCCGATCACGATGAACGATGATACCCCCATCACGATGTTAACTACGGCCCCAGCCGCAGCCAAACTGAGCACGGCCAGCACGGCATAACCGATCACCTTAGCAATGTTGGGGAACAGCGTTTGCCACCTGAGCAACGTCTGACCGGCATCCGCCATCTTATTGATCAGCGGATACAGCACCGGCAACAGTGTGGCCCCCATTGCCGCACGTATGGCGTACCAGACCGCAACCAGACGATCCCAGGGATTCGCCATTTTTTCCGCCATTTCCGTGGCACGTTTCATTCCGTCGCTGCTACCCAGTTCGGTGATATGCCGCTGCAATACGCCTACATTGCCGTAAAGTTGCTTTATCACCGCAGAGCCGCCGCCAAAGGCTTCATCCAGTTCCTTCTGTGCTTTCAGATTCCCTTCAATGCTGGCCCCGTACTTATCGTGCAATTTTTCCAGCATTTGCGGCATAGACAGCATCTTGCCGGTAGCATCGGTGAAGTTTAACCCCAGTTTTTTAGCGCCTTCTGCCGCGCCGGTCAGAAAGGATTCATACGAGCCGCTGGCTTCCGTGCCTAATGTGCGCTGCAACTCGCCCAGCACAGCCATTTGTTCATCCATGCCTATGCCGAAATTGGTACCCGCGCCTTTTGCCCCTTCCATCAAATCCTTGATAGCGGCCATTTCGGTGCCAAATGCTTGCCGCATATAGGCGGCTTTCCCGGCTACCCGCTCGGCAAAATCCACATTCCCCAGCGCCTGCGCATCGGTGCGGAAATTGGCGAACATCTGGCCCATAAATTCCGTGGTTTCCGCCGATGTGGTTTTCAGCGCCGCCGCCACCGTGTTGGTGATAGTCGTCATACGCGGCAGTTCGCCGTCAGATAACCCACCGACTGACGATTTAATCATTTCGGTGGACTGCACAAATTCCAGCGCCGACTTGCCGTACTGCACGCTGAATTTCAGGCCGTTTCCCGCGACCTGCTTTAACGTGGCATCACTCACGCCCTGGGCTGACGCTGACAATAGCGCATCATTCATTTCGATGGCCGGCGCCAGCGCGTCTTTGATTGCCAATGCGGTAGCAAACAGCCCTGCCCCCCCGATCGCAATCTTGCCAAATGCCGCCTGTGATTTTTCCGCAAAGCCAGTCACTGACGATTGCGCCTGTTTAATCGGGCGCGTCAGTTTATCGATCAGGCTTAAGGTAAAATCCAGTTGCTTCATGAGTCGCCTTTAAATGCCAGCGTAATGCCGTTTCCCACGGCAACACGCATCTTTTCCCAGTAAGAATTATCCAGCCAGACGGCGCGGGCTAAATTATCGATATCATCCGGCTCATGCGGTAAATAATGTCGCCGCAAGGTTAATGCCTGTTCGATAAAATTATTATCAATGGCCCGCAACCGTTCGGTTAGTTTTTTACTTCAATTTCCAGTTTTGGCGCATAGTGAGTATTTACCGCCTCAGTAATTTGTAGCGCCGCACCCGGCAGTTTCAATAATTCGTCCAGCGCTTCTTTACTTTCCGCGCTGGCAATACGCCGCAAATAAGTGACAGCAGGGGCAATTTTATTATCCATTGCCATTTCATTAATCAGGCCGTTATAGGCAACCGTATTCGGTTCAAACGTTAATTCTTTTCCTGCGATAGTTAATACAATCTTGCTCATGGCAACTGTTCCCTTTGATTTATTTCATCCACTAACTGATTATGCCGGGCGGCACAATCGGCATATATTTCCGGCCAGCCCGTTAATGGCATGGCAGCATCGGTGCCGGTATTCCCCGTTAAGCGCGGTAAATTAGTGACCGGGCATTTCTTTTTCAGGTTTTCCTGATAAGACACGCTCGGTTCTTTCAACGCTGGCGTTGTACAGGCTGACAAATTCATCAGACAGACACACGTTAGTAAAAACTGGCTTAATGATTTCCCGGTAAATTTCCTTATTTGGCGCATTACGTATCGCCTCCAGTTGGCCTTCAAGCTTTTGCCCTGACTGGCTGGCAACGACCTGCATCGCCTGGCGGGATTGTTCCCCTGCTGCGTTGGCCGCATTGGTTACGGCCAGTTCTACACTATCCCGCTGCCAATTTGCCGCCTGCCAGCCAGCGGCAAACACGGCAACCAGCACAACCACAACCAGCCAGGGCTTATCCATCAGCGCACCCCGTTGTGTTCCAGGCTAAAGTGATTGCCGTCCGGCCGGGATTTAAAGCGCCCACCCCAGCTGCCACCCAGCGATTCCCAGTATTCACCCAACGGTAAATAGGCTTCGGTCTGCGTCTGATATTTCCCGTTGATAAACAGGTTAAAATCAACCGCCAGCCGCTGCGTATGCAGACTATTGGCAATGCCTGCGCCGCTTTTCGCATTCAGCTTCGCCTGTTCCGGCGTGCGGTAAGCTTCACCAAAGGTCAATCGGTAGCCACGTTCACCCGCCCAATCAATTAGCTGTGCCACCAACTGAGTAAAAAGCTGCTGTTTCTCACTTAACGTCATGCTTTCCCTTGCTCCCTGTTAACAAACTGCTTCCACGACGCCGCAACCAGATTTCAACCGCCTGGTGACCGGCAACGCCGAACGCTGCTCCCAGCCCCGTAACGGCCATCTGTGACAGTCCCGGAATCCAGACCAGCACCGCCCCTGCCGCCAACGCAGTGGCTGATCCCAAAATCACTCGGCCAATAAACAGACGCGGCGTGATTTTCTCATCACTAGCCAGTACCTTGCCGATAGCGATTAGTCCACCCAATACCACTAACCAAATGATATTCTTTTCATATTCCTGCATGGGGTTTCCTTACCCGATGAGTTTTTCCGTTAGTTCCGATTCCAGATACGGAATGCCGTTAATGCGTACAAAATCCGGGCTGGTCACCACGTACTTGATTTTGTGCGTTACCACGCTGCCGCCCTTCGGATCGTTGTCCAGAATGTCGCTCACAATCAGCTTGCAACCGAACGCTTCCACCTTAATTTCTTCGTTACCGGCTTTGGCGTACCACATCAAATCAACCGGCTCGATACCGCGCCACGATCCCGCGCTACGCGCTTTGGTGGTCACGATAGCCAGGCTTTTGGTACTGAGTTCCATTTCACCTTCTGCCGCCACGTCACCCGACACATAACCATCGGGGACACCCTGCGTTTGGGCGGCGGCGGTGTTATCCGTAATGCTCAGGCCAACCTTTTCAACATGAACCAGATCGCCATCCATATTGAAATCAAACGACTGGCCGGAAATCCGTTTCGTCATTATTCACTCTCCAGCGATTGATCCAGAATCAGGCTTACCGTGATGCCTTTCGGGCATTCATAGGTACGCACCGTGATATAAATTTCCACTTTGGTTTTGGTTCGCCAGGTGATAGCTACGTCGCCATCCTGCGGCGGCTTTACCTCGCCGGGGAACGTTATGCCGTTAATCTGGCTGCTGCGGGACATTTCGCGCAGCGTCTTGGCAAAATATGCCTGATGTGCGGCAATGCTGCCCGGTGTGCTGTTCAGGCTGCGATCGGCAATCTTGGCAATGGCCTGAAGTCGCACCCGCCGCGCCGCCTTATCGACAATGCGCAGGTTTTCAATCGCCTGATAATCGCCGCCTTCCACGTCCAACGTGCGGCCATCCGACCAGTAATAGCCGTCATAGTCCGGGTACCACATCGGGACGCTGTAACGCTGGGCTTCCAGTGCCTGCAAGGTGGCCAGGTCTAACAGCGCACCGGTTGCATCAACCGGCAGATCGGCTGCGCCCATTTCCAGCAACGCGCCGGTCTGCACCCGCGCCGGGCTATCGGCAATGGTCACCGCCCGGTTGCACAGACGACCAGCCAATACGCCCGGCTCATTGCCCCACAATCGCGGCACAAGCTGCACAGAGGGAACAGCGGCCCCCTCCTGCAACGCACTTAAACGCAACAGATAACCCGCCCAATCTTCCCCAGCCTGTACGCCATCCACTGCCAGAATAAACCACGTCCAGCGGCCAAATTTGGCGATCAACTCCGCCCGCAGACTGGCCGCAGCCTGGATCGTATCTTTGGTCGCGCCCAATGTCAGAACAACCCCTTCCACGCTGGCAACACGCTGCGCGGCTTTTACGGCTTCAGTCCAGACCTGATCGATACCTTCGACGGGCAGATCTTTAGGCAGGACACAGATAAAGCCGCTCCAATTCTGACCAGCGTTTAACATCGCCGCATTTACCGTGCGTTTCAGCACCGAATCCGCCGTGCCCAGCAACACATCCAGATCGCTTTGGGTGTTTACCGGCACAGTTTTGGCCACCTTGTCCTTGCCCGTTCCCATGCCGACAAACAGCACCACCCGTTCGATCTCGTTGGTTTCGCCCTGTAGCTGGTTAACCTGTACCGTTGGCCAACTCATACCTACCCCTTGATATCCTGCGCTTTCACATTCCAGCCAAAGCCGATCGCCTGTAGCTGACGCGCCAGCGCCTTGTTAAATTCATCATCGTTCATGCCCAAAAACGGACGGGCGGGAACATCCACTGTCCAGGCGGTTTTTGCTGCCTTACCGCTTAACTTTTTGATTAACAACCCCGCCTGATCAAATTTCAGGGTTTCTTCGATTTCCTTGTACGGCGGCTTACGCCATCGGGTACCGCGTTTCACTTTGTACCCTAACGCCCGTAGCTTCCTTGCCTGACGGCGCGTCGCCATTCGTGCCGGATCACGGTTTCTTTTCCCTGTTCTCTGGCGACGAATGTTGGTATGCATACCGTTCTGTTGCCCATGCCCTACCACGCCAGCGGGTACCGGTGTATTGCCATTCCGATACCCGCCACCTTGCAGATAGATCCGCACCGCTTCGACTTCCGGCATTTCACGGATATGCAGCAGTTTGGGCATATTGCGCAACATCTTGCCGCGCCGTTTCGTTTTACGCGGTGTCCATGCCCCACCATCTGGCGCTTGCTGCTGCCGGACATTGCGTTTTGCCGCTGTAATCACCCCATACTTGGCCAACCGCCACAGCAGCCGTTGGCGTTTTTTGGGCGGGAAATCCAGCTTTTGCAGCGCCTGACGTAATTCCTTAAGCTGTGATTTACTCAGTTCACCGTTGATAATCATGCAGGCTGACCGATTACCGCACCGGTTTCATCCGCGCCAAAGATTCGCCCTTCCGTGGCAAACCAGATTTCAGGATCTGCCAGCCGATAACGCTTGCCATCAAAGGGGATGATCCCTTTTGCATCCTCAATAATGGCCAGCGATTCAGCCAGTTTGAGCGTCACCACCACCACCGCCGTTTTCTGGTCGATAACATCGATATCCAGCGTCGGTAATTCCATATCCAGCCCGGCATCCATAAAGGGCTGTTCATCCTGATTGGTCTGCCAGACCAGCAGCAGCGCACATAAATTACGCGGATCACATTCCCGGTAAGGAAAACGCTCCCAGCTCAGCACCGCATCAAACTGCATGACCGCCAGTTGATACTGTCCCTCGCCCAAATCCCGCTGGGCGGGGATAAAACTCACCTCATCCATGAGGCTGTCAAATCCCTGCATCACACGTTCAGGCAAGCTTTTCCTGATAAACCCGGTCAATGCATCCAACTGGCTCATACCTGCCTCACCGTGGCGCGTTTTAGCCCTTTCATACGGCGGATAACGATCGCCGCCTCCGCCAGCAGTCCCTTGCGTGTTTCATCTCCATCCTGTCCCGGATGAGACTCGCGGCGGCCAATGGTGGCGAACTCACCGATCAGATCGGCTTTCGCCCTGGCAAACACCGCTTTTTGATACTGCGCACACAGCAGATTTTTTCCGTCCAGGCTCACGCCTGGCACGGCGCTGGCCATTCCATAGCCGCTATCCCTGTGTTGCTGTTCAACGCGGAGTAAATCGGCGTTGACCTCACCGGCTGCGGTCAACAACGCCTGTGCCACCGTTCCGGCGTCAATATCTGCCGGGATGGTGCGCTGCGCCTGAAAATCGCGCAGGTTCAGATCCGGCCAAAATCCATTGTTGGCCAGTACCGCATCCTGATAATCAACCGGTGTTCCACTAAACATAAATCCCCCGTAAAAGGCGGGCTGACCGGCTTCCACGGCACATCACACAAACGTGTATTGCCTCAACCGCGCCCGCCTGGCTTGCGGTAGTCGTTTTAATGCTTCTGCAATGATCGGATGCGGGCGGCGATGGTTTTACGCATCGTGCCAACGCCAACCTTGCGGTGGTATTTCTCAGCCTGGGCCAGCAGTAAATCCGCTTTCTCAAGCAGCGCTACATCATCCGATGCCGTCGCCCTCGGCTGCCCGTTATCGTCACGCAACAGCAACAACCCGGCGAACTTGAACCACTTGGCGGTGATTTCCTCATGCAGCCGCCAATTTTCCGCCACGTTGTTAAACGTGCGGGAGAAATACGGCTCCACGCTCTGCCCGCTATCTGCGGTCTGCTCCGCCCATTCCAGCACCGTATCCGCCACGAACGCGGCAAAACTGCGCTTGATGTTGTCCGGGGTGCGCTGTCCCTGCGCAATGGCGATATCCGCCCAGTCCAACGCCTGATCAAACTCGTCAACGTCAAACAGCCAGACGATGCAGTACGCAAAGATGGGATGTTGGTACACCTCGCCACTGTCCAGATATGCCCGAACCGTAGGCAACCAGCGCGGCAGCAGTTCCCGCCGCTTCATCTCCACCCGGTCACGGATCATGGGTTGGCTTTTCAGCCGCTCGATGTCGTTTTCCAGCGCCCGGATCTGTAAATGCAGGCTATGACCGCCCGTAATCGGCTGGCAGCGGGATAGCTGCTGTTCAGCCTGTAACCGGGCGTTATGACGTTGAGCGGGTGAAAGCGCCATACTTACGCCCCGTCACCGGCAGGCGGGTTTTCTGGCTCTGGTACCGTACCGATGGTGACCGCTGATTCATCGATCGCCGCGTACAATTCCGGGTATTCCACCGCGTAGCCTTCGTTACGCAGGTATTTGTTTTCGTACTGTTTGCGGTCTTCCACGAACTCGGCTTTACGCTGGCGCGTATTGCGCTGGGTATAGATATGCAGGTTGCTAAGCGTGGTCACCACCATGCGCTTGCCGGGCATAAACGGCGGGACAATGGCATGACGTCCGGCGATCGTACTGTCCAGCATCTGCGCGGCGATTTTCTCGGTAGGCCGATCGGCTTTCTGAAACAGGCGGTATTGCTCCGCCGCCACCAGATCAGCGCCAACCAACACCACCAGACGCGGATCGCTGCGGTATTGCTGCGGGATCTTGGTATTGATAAGGTCGGACGCCATCGCATCCAGCGACTTATAATCACCGTTTTCATCCAGCGTCACCTCATCAGTGATGATCTGCTGGCCTTTTTTGAAAGTCTTGACCAACGCATGCCAGCCAATATTGACGTCTTCGCCGTTCGGGTTTTTATCCGGATCGGTCGATTTGGCCACAGAAGTGCCGTTAAAGCCGATACGCAGCATATCCAGCGCAAACGCCTGATTAGAGAACGCCTGCACCTTCTGGAAAAATTCATTTTCCCCACCGGCATTCGCCCAGACAGACAGCAGATCCCACGGCAGAGCCGCGCAAGAATCCGTCTCGACGAGTTTATACTCGTTACCCTCCACGCCGACGCCGCGAATAAAACGCCCGCCCTGTTTACGCCCGGTATGCAGCGCAGAGCTACCGACAGAGACCACCTGGCCGGAAAGCTGATCCACATCCGCAACGGTAATCATGGAAAGAAAATCCACCGACTCCAGCAGCGCATCACGCAATTGCGTTTCTTTCGGATCGGACAGCGCAAAATAACGGGATACATCCGGTACCCCATGCGCCTCTGATAGAGCGGCGGCAAACGACGCTAAATATTCACGCGCCCGCTGATTTAAAAACATAGAAATCCCTCTCGCTTAGTGGCGAAATAAAAGTAAATGAAATAATCGACTGCCTATTACCGCGACGAATTAAACCAAATGGCTAAAGCGTTTTTCTTTCTCGCCAATTTTACGTTGCGGTAACTTGGTGATTTTTTCATCCAGCTTGCCAAAGCTTTTAATAATCAGCGGCAGGTTATTGCGCAGGGTGGCAAATTCCTGCGTATCAACAACTTCTTTCACCACGTCCAGATCTTCCTGTACTTCTTCCTGTCCGGTTTCCAGCGCGGCAACACGTTCTTCCAATGCGGTTAAGGCTTCCGCCAGCGCCTGCAATTTATCGCCGCCCTCTTCATTGCCTGCGCCTTCTTCCTCAGCAAAACTTTTCGGCTTAATACCGAACAGGCTATGCCACGTCTTTTTTTCTTCCTTTGCCATCGTCTTTCCTTTGATTTCCTTAACTTCATCAATCACCAGCGGCTTTAACGCGCCAAACAGGCGATCGCCTTTTTTACCTTTATTAAAGCGCAGTCGTGTAGTCCCGACGCTGGCCGGGGTATTAGTGACGCCCAGCCCTTCCAGATAGGTTTTTCCCGTTCCGCGAAAATTACCGTCTGGCGTTAACTCCACGGAACAAAATAGCAATTGGCCGTCCCGATTGGCCTGCAACAAGTAGTTATTAGGGCGCAACTGGGCGAACAAACGCACCAGCCCGTCTTCCCCGGCTTCCGCCTTAACCGTCAGCACTTCGCCAACGTTGCCATACCACTGTTCATGCTCCGGCCAAATCAAGGCGGTATACAGCTCAGGGTTATAGGTTTCGGCGGCATCAATTAACCACTGGCGTTCCATTTGCCGTTTATCAACGGTTTCGCCTTCCGTGGCAATACAGATCCAGTTAGTCATTAACTGCGACATCATTATTTTCCGTTTCGTTGCGACAAATGGATTATTGACGAATAAAAATAACGCGGCGAGGGATTTAATTCTTATACATTCGGTTATTCATTCTTTCCCGAACATCTCCGACTCAACACAAAATAAATAATAAAAATAACCCCGCATAATAGCGGCATGGCTAAATATTCCGATGAATTAATAGGTGTAGCGCGAGCGCTCTATTTAAAAAGGGCGACACCTAAAGAAATCGCCGCTGATTTAAATCTGCCGAATGCGCGGATTGTTTACTATTGGGCGCAGAAATTTAGCTGGTCTGATTTACTCAGCCATGAAAGCACAGAAGAAGCGATCGAGCGCCGTTATCAATTACTGGTCGGGCGCGATAATAAAACCGAACTGGAGTTAAAAGAACTCGACACGTTGATCGCTCACGCCGTGAAGCTGCGGGCGCAGAGCAATAAGCACAAAGAGAAGCTGGCAGAAGCCAAAGGCAGAAATGGACAGCGTAGCAGCGGGCATGACGATGACGACGAGCACCCCGCGAAAAAACGCCAGTACCGCAAAAATGATATTTCCAGCCTAAGCAAAGAGGACTTTGACGCCTGGGCGGAAGAACACCTTTTCGGCTATCAGAAGCACCTACGCGACAACATCGGCGAGGCGGTGCGCAATATCCTGAAAAGCCGTCAAATCGGGGCAACCTGGTATTTTGCCTTTGAAGCCTTTGAAAACGCGGTTCTGACCGGCGATCCGCAAATCTTCCTGTCTGCCAGCCGCGCCCAGGCGGAAGTGTTTCGCTCCTACATCGTCAATATTGCGCAGCAATATTTTGATATCACCCTGACCGGCAACCCGATCCGCCTCAGTAACGGGGCTGAACTGCGTTTCCTGTCCACCAATAAAAATACCGCGCAGTCGTATAGCGGGCATCTGTACTGCGACGAATATTTTTGGGTGCCGAACTTCGCCCGCCTCAATGAAGTGGCCAGCGCCATGGCTACCCATGACAAATGGCGCACCACTTATTTTTCCACGCCCAGCGCCAAAACGCACCAGGCTTACCCATTCTGGACGGGTGAGGAATGGAAACGCGGCAACAAGAAACGCGCCGGGATTAAATTCCCTGATTTTGACGAGCTGCGCGACGGCGGGAGGCTCTGCCCTGACGGCCAATGGCGTTACGTCATTACGATGGAAGATGCGATCCGGGGCGGGTTCAATCTGGCCAGTCTCGATAAGCTGCGCAACCGCTACAACGTGGACACGTTCAACATGCTGTATATGTGCGTGTTTGTGGACAGCAAAGACGCGGTATTCAGCTTTGACGATCTGGAGCGCTGCGGGGTAGATCCGGAAATCTGGCAAGACCATGACCCAAAAGCGCTGCGGCCCTTTGGCAACCGGGAAGTATGGGGCGGCTATGACCCCGCTCGTTCCGGCGACCTGTCCACCTTTGTGATCGTCGCCCCACCCATTTATGAAGGCGAAAAATTTCGGGTACTGCGGGTAATCAACTGGCAGGGAATGAATTTTCGCTATCAGGCCAACCAGATTAAAAAGCTATTCCAGCAGTACAACTTTACCTATATCGGCGTGGATATTACCGGCATCGGTACAGGCGTATTTGAAAATATCCAGCATTTTGCCATGCGGCAAGCAACAGCCATTCGCTACGGCGTAGAAACCAAAAACCGCCTGGTAATGAAAGCCGCTGACGTTGTGGAAAGTAAGCGCATTGAATGGGATCAGGATGAAAAGGCGATCCCCGCGTCGTTTATGGCCATCAGAAAAACCACCACAGCCAGCGGCAACGGCATGACCTTTGTAGCTGACCGCAGCGCGGAAACCGGCCACGCAGAGGCGTTCTTTGCTATCGCTCACGCGCTGGACAACGAACCGCTCAACTATGAGAACAAGCCCCAATCCCGATGGAGACTGAAAAAAGCAGCATGAAAAGGAAATCACAACGACGCGGACAGGAAGCCCAAAACGCCCCGCGCAAAAAAATGAGCATTATCACATTTGGCAAGCCAGAACCGGTATTAACCACCGGCACGGATTATCACGATATCTGGTATGACAATAATTTTGACCACTACACGTTACCCATTGACCGCCTGGCCCTGGCTCAGCTTATCAACCTCAACGGCCAGCACGGCGGGATAGTCTACGCACGCCGCAATATGGTGATTTCAGATTATCAGGGCGGCGGCTTGACGCATGACGAGATCGGATCGGCGGTTTTTGACTATCTCACCTTTGGCGATATTGCCATTCTGAAAGTGCGTAACGGCTGGGGTGCCGTGGTTGACCTGGTACCGCTGCCCGCGCTCTATACCCGACGCCGTAAGACCGATGAATTCGTGGTGCTACAGGACGGCGAACCGCTGGTTTACCCGGTAGATGATGTGATTTTTATCAAGATGTATGACCCCCAGCAGCAAATCTATGGCCTGCCGGACTATATCGGCGGTATCCATTCCGCGCTGCTGAACAGTGAAGCGGTGATTTTCCGGCGTCGCTACTACCACAACGGGGCGCATACGGGCGGTATTCTCTATACCAGCGACCCGAACATGACGGATGAGATTGAAGAGGAAATCGAAAGGCAGTTAACCAGCAGCAAGGGGATCGGCAACTTCTCCACCATCCTGGTAAACATCCCTAACGGCGATAAAGAAGGCGTCCAGTTTATCCAGATGGGCGATATCAGCGCCAAAGATGAGTTTGCCAACGTGAAAAACATCAGCGCCCAGGATGTATTGAACGCCCACCGCTTCCCGGCCGGATTATGCGGCATTATTCCGCAGAATGCCGCGGGGCTTGGTGACCCTGAAAAAGCGCGTGATACGTATCGAAAAGATGAAATTATCCCGATACAACGCCGCTTTCGTGACGCCATCAGCGCCGATCGTGAAATTCCGGCACATTTACACCTATTTTTTAATGATGACACAACAAAGTCGGGTGCAGCATGAGGAAAAAACCGTTAAAATTCCAACAGTTTGATTTTTCTGGAGCCAGAAACATGCGCGTAATGAAAGTATTATGTCCTGAATGCAACGGTAAGGCGGTGATCCGTAAAACCGTGCGCAAACACCGTCATATTTCCGATCTGTATTGCGCCTGTGCTGACGTGGAATGCGGCCACACCTTTGTACTGAATGTGACCTTTTCACATACGATTAGCCCCAGCGCAAAATCTCAGGACAGCTTATTGAAGGGGATTGTTGATACCTTAAATCCTGAACGGCGTCAGATGCTGTTAACACTACTGCAAAGCCCTGCCGCCTGAATTGCTGCCCCCGCCCTGGGGGTTTTTATTTCCATATTCATCTAATCTGCCAACCAGCTCCCGCGTTAATTCTGCAATCCAATTAATGGCCAATTCCCGATCGGCATCATCACACTGACTGTCCGTAACCAGCCGCGCCACTAAGTCAATACGCTGTAACACCAGCGATTCAAAAAATAAATCCGGCACAAATCCCCCGCAACATCACTGTATATTTACACAGTATATCAAAATATTTCTCTGTGAATACTGTATAAGCTTATTGTTTTATAACGCGATTAATTTTCGGCCCAATTCCATCCCGGCCATAAATCGTTATCCGTTGATTTTTCGACCTCGTTTAGCTGCCCGTTGACCATACGCAACAGGCGATCTCCCTCTATCGTCAGATTGCCACCCTGCAACAAGATACTGACCTGTTCATTATCTCCACTAAATCCCCTTCCTTTTAACAATTCCGATAATCGTCGCCTGACCCCAGGCGTACAGTTATTGACAGAACTCCAAGGGGCGGCGTCGCCGCCAGAAAAACCCGCCTCCGCTGACGCTTCGGCCAACTTCGGGACAATATTCCATTTAACCAGACGAGTAACGACCTCCGACGCCGCCCCCAGCAGCGGCGAATAAATACCCTGTACACGCTGCACGTCCTCCGCGTATTGGTTGCCCTGCTCGGTGATTTCATAAGCCAGACGCACGACAAGATTGTCGCGTGATACCAATGCCCCGCCCTGCGCCTGGGTGTAAGCCGCCCAATCGCCTACATCAGCCGCCGCAAGCACAGCATCCATTCGAGCATCATCAAGCTGGATATTACGCAGGCGGCGCAGTTCACGATAAACCGTTACCGGCGCACCGCCGATTTGCTGAAACTGGCGGATACGCCAGCGTGACGCCCAGGCGGAAACGGCTTTTGACATATCTTTCAGGCTTTCCCCGGTTTCATCGTCGTTTTCATCGTCCAGGGCAAAGCCATCAATATTTTTTGAAATGTATTTGGCGATATAGCCGGTTGCCGAACCTTTGGCGGGATCGATAGGTTCGACGTGAAAACGCGCCTTTAATGCCTTTTCACTTTGCAGCTCTTCGGAATCTTCAAGACGAGCGTGATAACACATAATGTCGCGCACCTGATCGACGTGTTCAGGCGGCATAAACAGCAACATATGCCAGTGCGGTGTACCGTCGTGATGCGGCTCGACGACGCGAAAACCGAATACGCTGATTTCCTCACGCGATAATGCGGCGCGGATTTTCGCCCACACGCGACAAAGGTACTTTTGCGTGTCTCGCGGGTTAGCGCCATTCCATTGGCTGACGAAACCACCGCCGCTATGTACGGCATGATATTTTGACGGCGCAGTGATGGTGTAGAACTCACCTGCACAGCTCATTTCATTGGCCAGATCTTCAAAGCCGCGCATTCTGACCATCAATTCACAACGGCGTATGGCCGGATTGGCGTTACTACCGTTCACCATATCGTTTAAAGAAACACGCTCGCCGGTTTCAGGATTTTCGAGATCGAACGTTTTAAAAAACTCACGGTTACGCTTTTTTTGTGCAATCCATTCGCCCAGAGTAGTGCGGGAAACATACGCGGATGCCGCCTTTTGCACCTGCCCCACGGCAATGGCCATATGCTCACGTTGCAGAGCGCGGCGGTGCTTGATGCGCACACGCCACCATTCCGGCGACATCATGCGTAATAGACCGGATTCAGCGCTATGCGTTGGCAGCGGCCTGCGACCTTTGACAAACTGCGCCCAGTAAGGCGGCTGTGTACCCGCCTGTAGCGTCAGCCGTCCCAGGTGACGAAATGCCAACAGGGTGATATCCCGCATATCGAGATCGGCAGCATTCTTAATACCGCGCTCGGTATAATCCCTAAAGCTGGCTGCCATAAAATCCGCCAACTGGACGGACAGACGACGGATATCATCGCGATCATAGGTCGGCAACTTTTCCAGATCGTCAGAGAAGGGAAACGGGATATCCCCCGCGGTGAGAAATTTCGTTTGATAACGCGGCAAGACTTTGCGCAGGCGTGGCAATACGCTCTCACCCAACGTACGGCGTAAAAACGTATTGGCGCGGCGGCGGCCTTTGTGTGCATCGGATTTAAACAGGGTTTCATAGCGCTGACCAAAATACTTGGCCAGGTAATCCGGCAGGTCGGCAAAATACGGATGCCGCCAATCATGATCGGTCTTATCTACATGCCAAAGAATGCGCTCAACGTAGCTCACCCCGCCCGGTACACCAGGAGAAAATTGCTCACGCTGCCAATTAAGGGCAGCGTGATAGGCTCCGTTGTGTTCTTCGGTTTGTAAAAGGGGCATATTACTGCCCCATCGTCGCAATCACTTCATCGGCACGGCTGCGGTTACCGTTGGCGCTGATCGTGCGCGGGGCGGTGATATGATGGATTTCAAAGCCAGCGTAGAAACCGGCATCGGCGGCAATCTTGCTGTTAGATGCAATAACCGGACAGCCACTTTTGGCTATATCAGCCAGCTTGGTGGCCAGACGGTATTGATCGTCTTTGGTAAAGCCATCAGTGTGGTATTGGGTGAAATTTGCCGTGTCTGAAACCGGCATATAGGGTGAATCGCAATACACCACATCACCAGCCCGCACCAGTTGCAGTGTTTCGCCAAAGTCACAGCACAAGAATGTTGCCTGCTGCGCTTTTTCAGCGAAAAGACGGATCTCTTTTTCAGGGAAATACGGTGTTTTGTACTTACCATAAGGGACGTTAAATTCACCTCTTTTGTTATACCGGCACACACCGTTAAAGCAATGGCGATTTAGGTATAAGAACAATAGAGATTTACGATAAATATCTATGACAAAATTAAACTCAAGGCGGCTCTGGTAATAGCTATATTCATCATTGAGCATGCCAAACATATGCCGCGCATCAGAAATAAAAGATTCCGGCAGATTTTTAATGCACAGATAAAGGTTGATCAGGTCGGGATTGATATCCGCGATCAGGTATTCGTCATAGTCCGTGTTCAACATGACAGCACAGGAACCGGCAAACGGTTCAACCAGCCGTTTCCCGGCTGGCAAATGTTCACGCAGCGTTTCCATTATGCGGGCTTTGCTGCCCGCCCATTTCAGTGGAGTCGCGTTCACAGCCATGATTCACCTCCAGCGCAGTTCAGTTGTTCCGACTCTTCGCGTAGCAGCTCCACTATCTCCGGCGCACTTAGCCCCTGATTGGCAGCATGAGTAGCCAGCCGATCCAGGCGGCCGGAAATTTTCACCGCCGCATCTTTTCCGGCTTCCTGACGTGCATTGGCCAGAATCGTTTCCAGTGATTCAGACGAGTGAAGCGCTCTTTTCTTTTTGTCCTGACGTATCATTTGCATGGTGTAATTCCTGTTTTCAGGTAATACGAATCCCCGGCCAATTAAGGCTGTGAAAAAGAAATACGTATTACGGGTTAATTAATAGACTGGCTTTCTTTCTGTTCCGTTTCAGGCTCGGAACAACTGACAACAAACACACTTCGCCCGAAATGCCCTGGCTGAAATGCAGCGGTTTTCTCATACATGCGGCGCAAACTTAAAATACCACCCCACAACACACGCCGCTGATTAACGTCAAAATCAGTCCAATTATAGCCAACATGGCTTTTTCCCAGCTTCGGGCGACAATGGAAGATCAGATCTTCGCGTTCGCGCTGCGTGGCTGACTCCCAAAACAATTGCGCCGGGTTATCCGTTCCTGAAATCATGCGCCGCAACGATTTAAGCTGTGCGGGCAATTCCAACACTTCATTTGCAGAAATCATGATTAGCCCCTTAATCCCATCAGACGACGCCACCATGAACGACGCTTAATACGTACATGCGGCAAACGCCCTTTGCCAAACTGGACACGGCAGGCAGACGGTTGCCAGCGTTGGCCATTAGGCAATTCAATCCAGCCGTGACCATGATTCGCCAGTTGCGGCGTGGGCGACTGACCTTTAAGTAAACGAGCGATAGAAATCATATGGTTCCCCTTTACGTTAACGTCTTTTCGCCCAGGTAGCCGCAAACTCTGGCGGATGCGACATCCCATGCGAATACCATTGGTTCGCGTGGATTTTTATAAATTGGTACAGCGGGTAATTGAGGTAATAAACCGCATCGGCCAGCACCTCTAATGATGATAAAACGCTAATCTTGCAATATCCGTTATCATTACCGGCCTCGCGTTGCGCGGGAGGCTGAGATAAAAAGCTGTTCGCCGCATCATCAGCAGCTTGCAGCCATATTTCTGGGTTATGTTGCATCACTATTCCCCCCTCACGCTAAACCCGGCACGGCGCACGAACTCAGTACATCAACGGCTGCGGCCATCATCGGGGTTGATTGGAACCGGGCTTCAACAGAAAGCACAATCAGCGATAGGTTGCGGATCGCGCTGTTTGCCCGGTTGAGAATGGCGTTTTTACGCGCCTGTGACATAGGTACGGTTGATACTGCTTCCCCAGCGATCGCGCCCACATCCGCCGTGGCGCTTAACGCGAACACCGGCACATTGTGTGAACTTGCCTCATTACGTGGTACAGACGGCAGGCAGTTAATCTGCAACAGCACCCCATCCAGCAAGGTGGCATCTTCCGTGTGATCGGTAATGGCCAGCAGTTCATCACACGTTAATCGGTGCGGTTGCTCCGGGTTCAGTTTGTTACGCAATACCTGTGAACGGACACCGACAGCAGATGCGATCTCTTCAAGGTTGTGCGCCAACGCAAACGCTCGGCAAGCGGCATCAAAATGCGGGTGTTTAGAGATTTGATAATCAAACATGGCAGCCCCCTGTTCTCTCTCTCAGAATCGCAATCAGGGATTCAAGGTCACTGAGGCATAGTGGCTTTCGCTGACTGCCCGCAGGAGCAGATCCACCATGTTGATTTCAAGCAGGCCGTTAGCTTTGGATTTACCCGGCTTTAAGACTTTTTTCTTAATGGGCAAGCGGCCATCATTGGCCATTGCTCTGGCCGTAGTCATCTTGGTGCCAGTACGGCGGCAATACTCTTCGAGAGTGATGTACGGCTCAGGAATTGAAATTGTAATGTTCGTGCTCATGATGCAAAATCCTATATTTAGTGTTATTCAGCGTTATATGTTTGCTTTTGAAATCTAGGCAAATACTACGATCGCTTTTGGAATTAGTCAATCACAAGATTGCTTTTGGAATCATATGAATTTAACTAACGGTGGTCGTGCTGCCATTGAACGCCTCGTAGAAGCCTATGGATTTGGTACAAGGCAAGCGCTAAGTGATCACTTGGGCGTGTCAAAAAGTACTCTGGCAACCCGCTACATGCGGGATATATTCCCTTCTGATTGGGTTATCCAATGTGTCTTAGAAACTGGGGTGTCCCTCCAGTGGCTCACTACAGGTAACGGCCCGATGTATGAAGATGGGAAAAACGATATTGTCAGCATTACGCGTTTCAAGTTACAGAACGGTTCTCTTTTGCAATCAAACTATTATTTGTTTGATAAAGCATTCCTGCCGGATGGACTACAAGACCCGATCGTTATTCTTGATAGTAATGTGACCTACATTGCCGATCGTAAGTTTGATGAAGTGACAGACGGCAAGTGGTTAGTTGAAATTGAAGGCAAAACCAGCGTCCGCGATCTGACCCGTATCCCTGTGGGCAAAGTGCGCGTTAGCGGGGTTGGTATGGCGTTTGATTGTGGGTTAGATGAGATAACTGTTTTATCGAAAATAATTATGAATTGTACGAAAATATAAGGATATCGGTATGACTGATAGGAAAATCTTTGTATATGTAAATACAAGAGACATGGTTAAAGTCCAATCAATTGAAGATGTGACAACAAACGGAGATTATTTTCAAGGAACAAGTTTACTTGATGGGGATGAACGTAAGCTAAAAACATTTCGTACCGATAGAGTAATTAAATTTTTCGACTCCATACAAGATGCAGAGAATCACATAAATCAAGGAATTAATTCTGGCGAATTTTATATAAAGAAGCCTAAAGAAGAAACCTTCGATATTTGCTTTACAGGATTTAAAAAAGAAAGATGTGCAGAACTAGAAGAAATGGCATCATCAAAGGATATGGTTGTCAGAAAATCCGTAACCAAGCACTTAAAACTACTCTGCTATGGCTACAATGCAGGGCCAAAAAAAATCAGCGATGCTAGAAACATGGGTATCCTGATTTTCAATGAAGAACAGTTCATGAATTTTATAGAAAGTGGCGAGATTTCAGAATAAATCATAGCAAAGGAATATATAATGCAAGAAAGAAAATTCATATCTGAATCATTATCAAAAATCAGCTACCTTAGAGCCAAAAGTCTAATAAATGAGAATGATTACTATTTACTTAGAAGCCTATTAGATGGAGGTGAATATGGTGAATTTGAAAGAACGATAAAAGCTATATTCAAAGATCATAACATAGACCCTAACATAGCCAGTAATTTTATTGACTCAATCAAAAACCCCAACCTACAAACTAATTCAATATATGAAAATTCGTATAAAGAATCTGAAGAATATGATTCAATAAGTCATATTATAAATACAAAAAAAAGCAACAATCAGTCAGAAAAAGCAAAAGAAGTATTAAAATTAAGATCTGAGATTAGTTATTACAGAAATGCATTTAAAGAAGAACAAGGAAAGTTAAAGAAATTAGATAAAACCCTCTCATCAACAGATGAAGAACTTGTAAAACTAAAAATAGAACATGAGAAATTAAAATCTCAATTACAACAAAGTAGAATTGAAGATAAAATACCTGATTATGTATCTGATGTTAGCGACAAGCTAAGTTCAGATGATCAATTATTCATGGATAAATCAAAAAGGTGGTCAAGAACGGGAATAACATTTGCTTCTATTGCCGTTGGTATTGCTTTATATAGCTTTAAAACGGGGTTCGATTCGATAAACGCTAATAATAATTTAAATATAACTTCAATTCTATACATTTTCTTTAGAGGAATCATAGCAATAGGAATTCTCACCTGGATCTCTCATACATGCTTTCAAATGTCTTCATCATATATTCACGAGTCAATCCTTAGAAAAGATAGACAACACGCTTTGAGCTTCGGTCGGCTATTCCTTCAAATATATGGTGATATGGCCACCAAAGCTGAAGCTATTGAAGTTTTTAAAGATTGGAACAGAACTGGAAACTCAGCTTTCTCTAAGAAAATATCATCCCCACCAAATATAAAAGAATTAATAAACTCAATAAAAAACATGAAAGAGTCAAAAGAAAAAAACGATACAATTGATTGATTTTCACTTATAGAAATCAATGTTTATTTGTTAATAACAAAACGTTTATCACTGATTTTATATACAGTAAAAATACAGTCTTTAGTTAAAAAATAACTGTATGATAAATCAAAAAAACCATTTTTAATCAAAACAAAACAATGAAAAAATCAAACTTTTACTTAGATCTAGACTGGACAAAAGAAACTGAATTTTCCTTAGATGGGGAAAGCGAAACATTAGAAGCTGATTCATTAGATAGACAAAAATATGCAGAATATCTTTATTTTTATTTAAAGGAACAAGGAAATAAAAATACTGTAATAAATTTAAATGCTGAATGGGGAGCAGGGAAAACTTTTTTTATAAAAAGATTATACACATCATTAAATAGACATCACCCTTGTATTTATATTGATGCCTGGAAGCAGGATTTTTCTGATGATGCATTCTTGACTCTATTTTCATCATTAATCAATCAAATTGAATATTACTCAGGTAATTTAGATCGGAAATTAATACGATCAAGCGAATCTATAGGTCGATTTACTAAAGGTATAGTGCCCGAGGTTATCTCTGGATTATTAAAAAAATATGTTGGACTTGAAGATATCTCTGAAATAGCAAAAACAGCATCAACACTAATGCTTGAACAACATAATGAGAAATTAAAATCAATAGTAAAATTAAAGAAAGAGCTTGCTTTCTGGGCTACCCTTAGCTTTAATAAAGGATATACTCCACCTATATTTATATTCATTGATGAACTTGATAGATGCAGGCCAGATTATGCAATTTCGCTATTAGAAATAGTAAAGCATATATTTAGTGTAGAAAACTTTATCTTTATAATTGCTACTGACACTAATCAATTACAGCACTCCATAAAGAATGTATATGGTAACGAGTTTGACGCAAATCTATATCTCAGTAGATTTTTTCATAGACGTTTCTCGCTCCACGCTCCTGACTTAGAAAAAATAACACTAGAGACTATCAAAGATAGATTATCTGACAATTTTGAAAAAATAAAGAATTACACATACCCTAAACCTACGACTATAGAGCAATTTTCTTATAATTGCTCATCAATTCTAAATGCATTCAATCTAAACATTCGTGATTCAAAAAAGAACTTAGATAGATTGTTAGACATATTAACATCAGCCAGGATAAATAAAAAAGCAGACTACACAATGCTTTTAATGTTAATGATAATTCATGATATGGATATTGAGTTGTTTAACGTCATAACTAACAAGTCGCTCAGAAAAAACCCTCTTCCCGATATTATACTTGAAAATAAAAAGCTAAGGAATTTTAATCACGGTGAATTATTTATATTCATAGATAACAGTAAGAATAACACAGGATTGAAAAACTTATTAGGTCCTAGAGAATATTACATGGATAACGACACAATAGAGGAAAAAATAAAAATACCATGTAGAGTATATATTGACGAAGCAATTAAATTCTCAAACACAATGCAAGAAATAAAATCTAAAATTAAAACAGATGAAGGAAATCCCTTATTAAGAGTATCTAATCCTAAAAAAATTTCAGTTACTGAAATGATTCATATACAACAAGCATCTTTGCTGATGAAAGATGTAGATGTAAAAATTTACAAAATAAAAGATTATATTAACTTCATTGAATTATCAGTTTCTTTCGATTAAAAAACCTATTGGACAGTTTATTTTCTCTTTATTAAACATTGATTACTGTTTTTATATACAGTAAAAATACAGTCCTCAGTTAACAGGGGGCTGTATGGCAGTTCGTAAGCAAGTATCAGGAAAATGGCTGTGTGAGTGCTACCCGTACGGACGCGAAGGCAAGCGGGTACGTAAACAGTTTGCCACCAAAGGGGAAGCCGTCGCCTTTGAACGCTTCACGATGGAACAGGCAGAAAACAAACCGTGGACAGCGGAGAAGCGCGATACGCGTAAGCTATCTGACCTGATTAATGTGTGGTATCGCGCCCACGGCATCACACTGAATGATGGCGAAGGCAGAAAGAGTATTCTGGACTGTGCCACCGCTTCATTGGGCGATCCGTTGGGAACCAACTTCACCGCCCGCGATTTTTCTGTTTATCGTGAAAAGCGGCTCAATGGCGAAATATCTCACAATGGCCGTGAGGCAAAAATCAGCCCGACCACCGTTAACCGTGAATTATCGTACTTTAGAGCGCTGTTCAATGAACTGGCGCGGCTGGGCGAATGGAACGCCGCCAACCCGTTAGAAAGCGTGCGACCGTATAAAACATCTGAAAGCGAAATGGCATTCCTGCAAAAAGACCAGATCGCCAGGCTGTTGCACGAATGCGAAGCCAGCAAAGCCAAAGACCTGTTATTGATTGTTAAGCTGTGTTTGTCTACCGGCGCGCGTTGGTCAGAAGCGGAAGAGTTAACCCGCTTTCAACTATCGCCTTACCGCGTGACTTTTACCAAAACCAAAGGCAAGCGCAACCGCACGGTACCGATCAGCGAAACGCTGTATAACTCGCTACCCAAGAGTAACGGGCGATTGTTCAGCGGCTGCTATAACGCATTCAGGAAGGCAATGGAGCGGGCTGATATTGTGCTGCCTGCTGGCCAGTGTTCCCACGTTCTGCGCCACACCTTTGCCAGCCACTTTATGATGAACGGCGGCAACATTCTGGTACTGCAACGCATCCTCGGCCATACCGATATTAAGATGACCATGCGCTATGCCCACTTTAGCCCCAACCACCTGGAGGACGCGCTACGCCTCAATCCACTGGCTTCCTGAGTGGCGACAAAAATGGCGGCAGCGCAAATATTTAATACTGTATAAATAAACATATAAAAATCATAACCCAATGTATTTAATATAATTAATTGATTTCATTAGGTCACTCTACGGATTCTGATTCCGGCATTCCCAGGTTCGAATCCTGGTACCCCAGCCAAATAAAGAAGCCCGCTAACGCGGGCTTTTTTTATATCCGCAAATCAGGCAACCATTAAAGATTGCCGCCCCTCTCCCGGTTAAACGCCTATCGCATACTTCAACGCACGCTGTTTTAATCCGCCGGCGCGCTGCGCGGCCATCAATGCCAGATTGCGCGCCACGCCGAGCGGCGCGAGCGAATTACTGAAAGCGCCGTAGAACAAATCCATGCCGCTTTGCATCAGCAGATTATCCGGCATACGGCGACGCTGGTAACGGCGTAATATCGGCTCCGAGCACCACTCCTCGCCGGCATCGCGGGCATGGGTTAACACCTCCAGTAATGCCTCCACGTCCCGATACCCCAGATTCACCCCCTGCCCGGCCAGCGGATTGATGGTATGCGCCGCATCGCCCAGCAGCGCCAGCCCCGGTCGCACATAGGTTTGCGCATGGCGCCGCACCAAAGGAAAAGAGCCGGCGGCCAGCGCTTTTACCTGTCCCAGCCGTGGCGGAAAGGTCGCCGCAATCTCCTTATCCAACTGGGCGAGCGGCATGGCCTGAAGCTGACGGATGCGCTGCGGGCTGTCATACCACACCAGCGATCCCCAGTGGTCGAACAGCGGCAGAAAGGCGCGCGGCCCGGCGGGCGTAAACTGCTGCCAGGTAACATCCTGCTGGGGGAGCGAAGTCTCCACGCCGATCAGCATACAGGACTGACGATACTGCCAGCCGCTGACGCCAATCCCCGCCCACTGGCGGATCCGGGAGTTGGCGCCGTCAGCGCCTATCACCAGCGACGCCGTCAGGCTCTGTCCGTCATCAAGCTGCAGCCGCCATCCCGCTTCCGTGCGCAGCATGCTTTGCAGACCGCTCGGGCAGTAGCAACGGCAGCGCTCGACCTCATTCAGGGATGACCATAGCGCCAGCTGCAATACCCGGTTTTCCACCATAAAACCCAGCTCGGGTAACCGGATATCCGCCGCATCGAACACCACGCGGGCATTATCCCATTCCCAGGTTTCCAGGCGGCGGTAAGGGGCGCTGCGCATCTGTTGCACCCGCTGCCAGGCGCCAAGCTGTTTCAGCAGGGCGACGGAACCCTGGCCGATCGCCGAAATGCGTAAGTCCGGCGCGCTGGCGGGGTCAAAAGGGACGGGTAACTCCTGCTCGATAACCGCCGCCTGAAAACCATTGCGGGCTAATCCCAATGCAACAGCAGCCCCCACCATTCCGCCCCCGACAACGATCGCATCATAATGCATACTGTTTTATCCCTATCTGGCTATGCTTCTTATCAGCAATATAATAGAAAACAGTGTACTGGATTTCAGGCCGACTTTTTATAACCGCGCTCCGCTTTGCCGGGGGAATGTTTGCGAACTCTGGTCACAACGGCAGCAAAAGATTACAATACGCGCCCCCAATAAAGGGAAAGCTTTCTTACCCGCACTGAGTAATGGCAAGTCGATGACAAAAAAACTGCATATTAAAACCTGGGGCTGTCAGATGAACGAATACGATTCATCGAAGATAGCCGACTTACTGGGAAGTACGCACGGTTATGAACTAACCGAGGTCGCGGAAGAGGCGGATGTTCTGCTGCTGAACACCTGCTCCATCCGTGAAAAAGCGCAGGAAAAGGTCTTCCATCAACTTGGCCGCTGGAGAGCGCTGAAAGAGAACAACCCAGAGCTGATTATCGGCGTTGGCGGCTGCGTGGCTTCGCAGGAAGGGGCGCACATCCGGGATCGCGCGCACTATGTCGACGTCATTTTCGGCCCGCAGACATTACATCGCCTGCCGGAAATGATTAACCACGTGCAGGGCACCCGTAGCCCGATAGTGGATATCAGCTTCCCTGAAATCGAGAAGTTCGACCGGCTGCCGGAACCGAAGGCGGAAGGTCCGACGGCGTTCGTCTCCATTATGGAAGGCTGCAACAAATATTGTACCTACTGCGTCGTGCCTTATACCCGCGGCGAAGAAGTCAGCCGTCCGTGCGATGACGTGCTGTTTGAAATCGCCCAGTTGGCCGCGCAAGGGGTGCGTGAAGTAAACCTGCTGGGGCAGAACGTCAACGCCTACCGCGGCGGCGCCTACAATGGTGAAATCTGCTCATTCGCCGAACTGCTGCGCCTGGTGGCGGCCATCGACGGCATCGACCGTATTCGTTTCACCACCAGCTATCCGATTGAGTTCACAGACGACATCATCAGCGTCTATGAAGACACGCCGGAACTGGTCAGCTTCCTGCATTTGCCGGTACAGAGCGGCTCCGACCGCGTACTGAACATGATGAAGCGTAATCATACCGCGCTGGAATATAAGGCGATCATCCGCAAACTGCGCAACGCACGCCCGGATATTCAGATAAGTTCCGACTTTATCGTCGGCTTCCCCGGCGAAACGCAGGCCGACTTTGAACAAACCATGAAGCTGATCGCCGATGTCAATTTCGATATGAGCTTCAGCTTTATATATTCCGCTCGACCGGGAACGCCGGCGGCGGACATGGTGGACGACGTCACGGAAGAAGAGAAAAAGCAGCGTCTGTACATTTTGCAGGAGCGCATCAGCCAGCAGGCGATGCAATATAGCCGCCGCATGCAGGGCACCATCCAGCGCATTCTGGTGGAAGGCACCTCGCGCAAGAGCGTAATGGAGCTGTCAGGGCGCACGGAGAACAACCGCGTGGTCAACTTTGAAGGCACGCCGGACATGATTGGTAAATTTGTCGATGTGGAAATCGTCGACGTTTACCCCAACTCATTGCGCGGTATTGTGGTGCGCACCGAAGATCAGATGGATCTGCGCGTGCACGAATCCCCTTCCGCGGTGATTGCCCGCACCCGTAAAGAGAACGAAATCGGCGTGGGCATTTACCAGCCCTGATCGTCGAACGAAGCGGGTTGCATCTCCAAACTATGGGTGGCGTTGCCACCCATTGAGGTTGCTGACAAACCTTCCCAACCCCGTCATTCCCGCGGCATTAGGCGGGAATCTCCCCCTGAACCGCAAACAGCCATCGGCTGATTCCCGCCTTCGCGGGAGTGGGCCGCGGAGGAGGATCGTGGTGTATTATGAGCTTTGTCAGCAGATTGCTACTTGCGCCATTTGCCATTAGCGATAAATAATTCATACATGTGGCGCAGCGAAAACTGCGCTATCTGATACAGGTCGTCACGCGGCCTGCCGCTAAAGCCCAAGAGGAATAATTTGAACGTAACGACAAAAGAGATTGCCCTTGAACCCGCAGATAACCAACGCCTGCAAAGCCTCTGCGGCCCGTTTGACGACAACGTTAAACAGCTGGAACGCCGTTTGGGCATTGAGATTAATCGGCAGGATAATAGATTCAAGCTGGTCGGCAAAACGCTCTGCGTAGAGGCCGCAGCCGATATTCTGCACCGTCTGTACGTCGATACCGCTCCGGTGCGCGGCGCCATCGGCGATGTCGAGCCCGAGCAGATTCACCTTGCCATTAAAGAATCGCGCGCGCTGGAACAGTCGGCCGAAAGCGTTCCGGATTACGGCAAAGCGATTAACATCCGCACCAAGCGCGGCGTGATTAAACCGCGTACCCCCAATCAGGCGCAATATATCGCCAACGTGCTGGATCACGACATCACCTTCGGCGTCGGCCCGGCGGGGACGGGGAAAACCTATCTGGCCGTGGCCGCCGCCGTCGACGCCCTCGAACGTCAGGAAATCCGCCGTATTCTGCTGACCCGCCCCGCCGTGGAAGCCGGCGAGAAACTGGGCTTTCTGCCCGGCGATCTGAGCCAGAAGGTCGATCCCTACCTGCGTCCGCTGTATGACGCCCTGTTCGAAATGCTCGGCTTCGAGAAAGTCGAAAAACTGATTGAACGTAATGTGATCGAAGTAGCGCCGTTGGCTTACATGCGTGGCCGTACCCTGAACGATGCGTTTATCATTCTGGATGAAAGCCAGAATACCAGCATTGAGCAAATGAAGATGTTTCTGACCCGCATCGGCTTTAACTCCAAGGCGGTGATCACCGGCGACGTCACGCAGATCGACCTGCCGCGCAACCAGAAATCGGGCCTGCGTCACGCCATCGAGGTACTGGCCGACGTCGAGGAAATCAGCTTTAATTTCTTCAGCAGCGAAGACGTGGTGCGCCACCCGGTGGTGGCCCGAATCGTCAATGCCTATGAAGCCTGGGAGATTGCCGACCAGAAACGCAAAGACGCGCTGGCGGAACAACGCAAACGGGAAGCGCAGTCGGCCGCAGAGCAGGAACGCAAATGAGCCAGGTCATTCTCGATTTACAAATCGCCAGCGAGCAGACCCAGGGCCTGCCTGATGAAAAGGATTTCCAACGCTGGCTGGATGGGGTGCTGCCCCAGTTTCAGGCGGTTTCAGAGGTGACCATCCGCATCGTGGACGAGGCGGAAAGCCGCCACCTGAATCACACCTACCGGGGTAAAGACAAGCCGACCAACGTGCTCTCTTTCCCGTTTGAAGCGCCGCCGGAAGTGGAGCTTCCCCTGCTGGGGGATTTAATCATCTGCCGTCAGGTGGTGGAACAGGAAGCGGCCGAGCAGGAAAAGACGCCGGAGGAGCACTGGGCACATATGGTTGTCCATGGTAGTCTGCATCTGCTAGGGTATGACCATATCGAAGACAGCGAAGCCGAAGAGATGGAGGCGCTGGAAACGGAGATTATGCAAAATATGGGGTATGCCGATCCCTATCTTGCGGAAAAAGACGGCCTTGCCGATTAAATAGCCAATTTGATTTTACGCAATTGCTTATTTCCACGTCAGTCAGGCTGCATCATGTTACTCTCAACCTGCTGATAATTATTCATTAACATGAGTGATATTCACTAAAACGCCATGAGCGACGACCATTCTCAAAACAGCGATAGCCCCAGTCCCAAGAAGGGTTTCTTTTCCCTTATTCTCAATCAGCTTTTTCACGGTGAACCGAAAGATCGCAACGATCTGCTGACGCTTATCCGTGATTCGGAACAGAACGATCTGATTGATCCGGAAACCCGCGATATGCTCGAGGGCGTGATGGATATCGCCGAGCAACGCGTGCGCGATATCATGATCCCGCGTTCGCAGATGATTACCCTGAAACACAATCAAACGCTGGAAGAGTGCCTGGATGTCATTATCGAATCCGCCCATTCCCGTTTTCCCGTCATCAGCGAAGATAAAGATCATATCGAAGGGATCCTGATGGCCAAAGACCTGCTGCCGTTTATGCGCAGCGATTCCGAGCCGTTCAGCATGGATAAAGTGCTGCGCTCCGCGGTGGTGGTGCCGGAAAGCAAACGCGTCGACCGGATGCTGAACGAATTCCGCTCTCTGCGCTATCACATGGCCATCGTGATTGACGAATTTGGCGGCGTTTCCGGTCTGGTCACCATTGAAGACATTCTTGAATTGATCGTCGGCGAGATTGAAGACGAATACGACGACGAGGAAGACCGCGATATTCGCCAGCTCAACCGCAACACCTATACCGTGCGCGCGCTCACCGACATTGAAGACTTCAATGAAGCGTTCGGCACGCAGTTCAGCGACGAAGAGGTCGATACCATCGGCGGTTTAATCATGCAGTCTTTCGGCCACCTGCCCGCCCGCGGGGAAACCATCGAAATAGAAGGTTACCTGTTTAAAGTCGCCATGGCCGACAGCCGCCGTATCATTCAGGTACACGTCAGAATCCCTGACAACGCGCCTCAACCGCAACTGGAAGACTAATTTGACAATGGCCGTCCTCTCTTTACTGCAACGCCAGCAGGTTCGCGTCCTGCTGGCGCTCTTGTTTGGCGCCTGCGGCACATTGGCGTTTTCTCCGTTTGATATCTGGCCGGCGGCGCCGCTCGCCTTGATGGGATTGCAGGCCCTGCTGCTGAATCGAACCGTACGCCAGTCAGCCTGGATCGGCTTCAGCTGGGGATTCGGCCTGTTCGGCAGCGGCGTAAACTGGGTTTACGTCAGTATTGCCCAGTTCGGCGGCATGCCCGAGCCGGTCAACGTCGCGCTGGTGGTGCTGCTGGCCGCCTATCTGGCGCTCTACCCGTTGCTGTTTTCCGTTCTGCTGGCGCGTTTGTGGCCCAAAACCACCTGGTGGCGCCTGGCGATCGCCGCGCCCGTGCTGTGGCAGGTGACCGAATTTCTGCGCGGCTGGGTGCTCACCGGTTTTCCGTGGCTGCAGTTCGGCTACAGCCAGATTAACGGCCCGCTGAAAGGGATCGCGCCAATTCTGGGCGTCGACGCCATTACCTTCCTGCTGGTGAGCATCAGCGGCCTGCTGGTTTTCGCCCTGCATCAACGCCGTATCGGCCCTGCGGTTATCGCCCTGGCGCTGCTGGCCTTGCCATGGTCGCTGCGCAATATTCAATGGTATGACCTGCGGCCGGAACGCGCGGTAAATGTCGCGCTGGTGCAGGGCAATATCCCTCAGGAGCTGAAATGGAACCCGGAACAGCTGCAGAGTACGCTGAGAACCTATCTGGATAACAGCCTGCCTTATATGGATAAGGCGCCGATTATCATCTGGCCCGAATCGGCCATTCCGGACATCGAGGTACGCCAGGGCCCTTACCTTACGCGGCTCGATGAGCTGCTGCGCAGCCACAATAGCCGCCTGGTAACCGGTATTGTCGACTCGCGTCGCAATGGATCTCTGTTTGATGATTACAACAGCATTATCGTGCTGGGCGATAAAACCCCTTACCACTATCCGACCGCGAACCGTTACAACAAGCATCATCTGGTGCCGTTTGGCGAATTTGTTCCGCTGGAAACGCTGTTGCGCCCGCTGGCACCGCTTTTCGATTTACCGATGTCCTCTTTCAGCCGCGGCAATTACATCCAGCCGCAGCTGGACATTAACGGCCATAAGCTGACCCCGGCCATCTGCTACGAAATTATCCTGGGCCAGCAGATGCGGGATAACTTCCGTGAAGACACGGATATGCTGTTGACCATTTCGAACGACGCCTGGTTCGGCCACTCCATCGGGCCGTGGCAGCACTTCCAGATGGCGCGGATGCGCGCGCTGGAGTTGGGCCGTCCTTTGGTGCGCGGCACCAACAACGGCGTTACCGCCGTGATCTCCCCTGACGGCGCCATCAGCGCCAGCCTGCCGCAGTTTACCCGCGCGGTGCTGGATACCCAGGTCGTTCCCGCTTCCGGTCTCACCCCCTACGCCCGGTTCGGCTCCTGGCCGCTATGGGTTATCAGCCTGCTGTGCGGTTTTATCGCCATTATCTTCAGCCTGCGTCGCCGTTAACCCCCCTCTCCCCGCAGACTTCACGCCGAAGGCATGTTAACCCATGCCTTGAGGCATTCATTGGCACGATCTTTGCCTCTTAATATCTTGTAAATGATTGTCGCAACGTTTTTTTGCGGTTTTGCTGCGGAAGCGCCCATGTTTGGGGCAAGCAATGCACTAAATAGGTGCGATGCAATTTTTATGCTGCTCTTTGGTGCGCAGTAACTCGCAAAAAACAAACATTTTCACATCAATCTATTTACAATGAGCTATTTTTTAACAGTATACGCCGTTACTTCGCTCTTTAGCGGTGCATGATTTTTGTACCGCAGAGCGGAACGGCATCACTGATTTAGCGGCACAGCGCTAGATCGACAACAACAAGATCGACCATGACAGATCCACAGCTATAGATCTGCAACTACAGCGCCATCACTACAGCAAAGGAGTTAGAACATGCAAATGCGTAAACTGGCACTATCACTGCTTCTGCTTGGTACTACAGCCAGTCTGGCGGCTCAGGCCGAAGAATTGGCGGGTACGCTGAAAAAAGTAAAAGACAATGGCGTTATCGTTATCGGCCATCGCGAGTCATCCGTTCCTTTTTCTTACTACGATAACCAGCAAAAAGTCGTCGGTTATTCTCAGGCCTACGCCGATAAAATCGTCGAAGCCGTTAAGCAGAAGATAGATGCGCCTAATCTGCAGGTTAAATTGTTGCCTATCACCTCGCAAAACCGTATTCCGCTCTTGCAGAACGGCACCTTCGATCTGGAATGCGGCTCAACGACCAACAACCTTGAACGACAGAAACAGGCCGCTTTCTCTAATACGATTTTCGTTGTCGGCACCCGTTTGTTGACCAAAAAAGATTCCGGCATCAAAGACTTCCCGGATCTGGCGGGTAAAACCGTGGTGGTAACCTCCGGCACCACGTCCGAGGTTCTGCTCAATAAGCTGAACGAAGAGAAACAGCTGAAATTGCGCATCATCAGCGCCAAAGACCACGGCGACTCTTTCCGCACGCTGGAAAGCGGCCGCGCGGTGGCCTTTATGATGGATGACGCCTTGCTGGCGGGCGAACGCGCCAAAGCCAAAAATGCCGGTCAGTGGGAAATCGTCGGCACCGCGCAATCGGAAGAAGCCTACGGCTGTATGCTGCGTAAAGACGATCCGCAATTCAAAAAACTGGTTGATGACACCATCGCTGAAGTACAGACCTCCGGCGAAGCCGAAAAATGGTTTGATCGCTGGTTCAAACAACCGATCCCGCCAAGAGATCTCAATCTGAGCTTCGAGCTTTCCGACGAAATGAAAGCCCTGTTCAAGGCGCCGAATGATAAGGCTTTAAACTAATTAATAATGAGAATTAAGGGCAGACATCAGAAATACCTGCCCTATGATTGCTGATTCGCGGCAGGACAGACAGATAGGCATGCGGTGGTCGTTCCCCACCGCATGTTAATTGCCGCTCATCAATCTTCAGGGTAGCCTCGCTACCTTTTTTTACCGGAGTTTGTTATGTCAATAGATTGGAACTGGGGCATATTTCTGCAAGCGGCCCCTTTCGGTAATACCACCTATCTCGGGTGGATATTGTCCGGCCTGCAAGTGACGATCGCATTATCCATATGCGCTTGGCTCATCGCGTTTTTTCTTGGATCCCTGTTTGGTATTTTACGTACCGTCCCCAATCGCTTTCTGGCGGGAATTGGTACCTGCTACGTTGAGTTATTCCGTAACGTACCGCTGATCGTGCAATTTTTTACCTGGTATCTGGTGGTGCCGGAACTGTTGCCGGTCGATATCGGTATGTGGTTTAAAGCCGAGCTCGATCCCAATATCCAGTTCTTTGTCTCTTCAATGGTATGTCTGGGGTTATTTACCGCGGCCCGGGTATGCGAACAGGTGCGGGCGGGCATCCAGTCGTTGCCGCGCGGTCAGCAGGCCGCGGGGTTGGCAATGGGACTCACGCTGCCGCAGACCTACCGTTACGTTTTATTGCCCAACGCCTATCGCGTTATTGTTCCGCCGTTAACCTCGGAAATGCTTAACCTGGTCAAAAACTCCGCCATCGCCTCGACCATCGGGCTGGTGGATATGGCGGCGCAGGCCGGGAAACTGCTGGATTACTCCGCTCATGCCTATGAGTCTTTCACCGCGATCACGCTGGCCTATGTCGGTATTAACGCCATCATTATGTTGATCATGCAGGTGGTAGAGCAGAAAACCCGTTTGCCGGGCAATATGGGGAGCAAATAAGCCATGTATGAATTTGACTGGAGTTCAATCGGGCCGAGTATGCCCTACCTGCTGCAGGGCATGGCGGTCACGCTTAAAATCACCGTTACCGCGGTGATTGTCGGTATTATCTGGGGGACGATTCTGGCGGTTATGCGTCTCTCTTCGATAAAACCCATCAGTTGGTTCGCCAAGCTGTACGTGAACGTGTTCCGCTCCGTGCCGTTGGTGATGGTGCTGCTGTGGTTCTATCTGGTGGTGCCCAGCTTATTGCAAAATGTGCTCGGCCTTTCGCCGAAAACGGATATTCGCCTGATTTCGGCTATGGTAGCCTTCTCACTGTTCGAGGCGGCCTATTATTCTGAAATTATCCGCGCCGGCATACTCAGCGTGGCACGCGGGCAGGCATCGGCCGCATTGGCGCTGGGCATGACGAACTGGCAGTCGATGAAACTGGTGGTCCTGCCGCAGGCGTTCCGCGCCATGGTTCCCCTGCTGCTGACGCAGGGTATCGTCCTGTTTCAGGATACGTCGCTGGTTTATGTACTCAGTCTGGCTGATTTCTTCCGTACCGCCTCCTCCATCGGGGAACGCGACGGAACCCAGGTTGAAATGATCCTGTTTGCCGGATTTATCTATTTTATCATCAGCATTAGCGCATCAATGCTGGTCAGTTACCTGAAAAAAAGGACGGTTTGATGATTTTCCTGAAAAATGTTTCTAAATGGTATGGCCAATTTCAGGTGCTAACCGACTGCTCCACGGAAGTGAAAAAAGGTGAAGTAGTCGTGGTTTGCGGCCCTTCCGGCTCCGGTAAATCGACCTTAATTAAAACCGTTAACGGCCTGGAACCGATCCAGAAAGGCGAAATCGAAGTCAACGGCATTATCGTTAACGATAAAAAGACCAATCTGGCCCAGCTGCGCTCAAAAGTCGGCATGGTATTCCAGCATTTTGAACTGTTTCCGCATCTGTCGATCATCGAAAACCTGACGCTGGCGCAGGTAAAAGTGCTGAAACGGGATCGTCAGGAAGCGAAGGTGAAAGCGCAAAAGCTGCTGGAGCGCGTCGGCCTGTCGGTACAAGCCAATAAATACCCAGGCCAGCTTTCCGGCGGTCAGCAGCAGCGCGTCGCCATTGCCCGCGCGCTCTGTATGGACCCCATCGCCATGCTGTTCGATGAACCCACCTCGGCGCTCGATCCGGAAATGATCAACGAAGTGCTGGACGTGATGGTGGAGCTGGCGCAGGAAGGAATGACCATGATGGTGGTGACCCATGAAATGGGTTTTGCCCGCAAGGTGGCGCACCGGGTCATTTTTATGGATGAAGGGAAAATTATCGAAGATACCCCGAAAGACGATTTCTTCAACAACCCGCAGTCCGATCGCGCCAAAGACTTTTTGGCGAAGATCCTGCACTGATGTACGGCAAGCGTGCCTGCGGGCACGCTTGTTTCATCAACCTCTCATGGCTGGAACGGCTGACGGTGGAACTGGTCGTGCGAGCATTTGGGGCAAAGCGGCAAAATTTCCGGCGTATAAAAGGCGATATGGTGATGGCAATTTTCACATACCAGATCGCCTAATCCCACCACCTCGCCGCTGTGATAAACCCCGTGACGACTAACATCCTTAAAGATTTCCCGCCACTCCAGCTGGGTTTTATCGGTGATATCCGCCAGTTCCTGCCACAGGCTCTCCTTGATAACCCGCATAAAGACGCTATCGGTAAATTCATCCTGGCTCTCGCCGTAGCTGCGGGCGAACTCCTCCAGATCGCGACGCACGGCCTGAATCACCTGCTCGATCTCTTTTTGCGTCAGCTCCGAGCTTTCCTGCAACGTCTGCCGCGCCCTTTGCACCAGACCGTCAATATCCCGTTCGCCATTGTTCAGCCGGGCCGTCACTAAAGCCATTAACTCGCGGTAGTAGCGGGCTACTTTACTCATGCTTCCTCCTGCCTATGCCGGTTGAAATGCGATGCGCACTGCTTTCTCGGTGTCTGACTGCATCCGACGGGGCGGACAGCTTTCCCGCGCCTTACAATCCATTGGTTATATCCCCCTCTATTTTAGACCATTTTTCCTCCACTACCGGGATGGCCGCCATATTTGAGTAATTTTCATCCGTTTGCGTCTCACAGATCAGAAATATCCCTCCGTCGGGAACAGGGTGTTGTTGCCTTACTCGCTTATCAGCTATGCTATGCGGATCTTTTGTTATGAATCGGAG
The DNA here is from genome assembly GCF_003115855.1 of Brenneria corticis. GTDB lineage: Bacteria > Pseudomonadota > Gammaproteobacteria > Enterobacterales > Enterobacteriaceae > Brenneria > Brenneria corticis. The sequence goes on along the minus strand of NZ_KZ819073.1, from coordinate 299,640 downwards.
CACGCTACCGGCGTCGCTCTTCTTTGACTTAATAGGACCCCTGGCAGCCATGCAAGAGCAATACCGCCCAGAAGAGATAGAAGCGCACGTCCAGCTTCACTGGCAAGAAAAGCAGACATTCAAAGTGACCGAAGAACCTGGCAAGGAAAAGTATTACTGCCTTTCCATGCTGCCCTACCCTTCTGGCCGTCTACATATGGGACACGTTCGTAATTACACCATCGGCGACGTGATCTCCCGCTATCAACGCATGCTGGGGAAAAACGTTCTGCAGCCGATCGGCTGGGATGCGTTCGGCCTGCCCGCCGAAGGCGCGGCGGTTAAAAACAACACCGCCCCCGCCCCCTGGACTTACGCCAATATCGAATATATGAAAAACCAGTTGAAGCTGTTGGGCTTCGGCTACGACTGGGATCGCGAAGTCGCCACCTGTAAACCCGACTACTATCGCTGGGAACAGTGGTTCTTCACCAAACTGTATGAAAAAGGCCTGGTCTACAAAAAAACCTCCGCGGTGAACTGGTGTCCGAACGATCAGACCGTGCTGGCCAACGAACAGGTCATCGACGGCTGCTGCTGGCGCTGCGACAGCAAAGTCGAGCGCAAGGAAATTCCGCAGTGGTTTATCAAAATCACCGCCTATGCCGATCAGCTGCTCAACGATCTGGATACGCTGGAAAGCTGGCCCGAACAGGTCAAAACCATGCAGCGCAACTGGATTGGCCGTTCCGAAGGGGTTGAAATCACCTTTGACGTGGCCGACAGCCAGGAGAAACTGAGCGTCTATACCACCCGCCCCGACACCTTTATGGGCGTGACCTACGTCGCCGTCGCCGCCGGCCACCCGCTGGCGCAGCAGGCCGCCGCCAATAACCCGGCGCTGGCCGACTTTATCGACGAATGCCGCAATACCAAAGTGGCCGAAGCGGATATGGCCACCATGGAGAAGAAGGGCATGTCCACCGGACTGTATGCCATTCATCCGCTGAACGGCGAAAAGGTGGCGATCTGGGCGGCGAATTTCGTACTGATGGATTACGGCACCGGCGCCGTAATGGCGGTGCCGGGACACGATCAGCGCGACTGGGAGTTCGCCGCTAAATACGGATTGACCATTAAACCGGTTATCCTCAACGGCGACGGCGGCGAACCCGACCTGTCGGCGCAGGCGATGACCGAAAAAGGCCGTCTGTTCAACTCCGGCGAGTTCGACGGTATGGATTTTGAAACCGCCTTCAACGCCATTGCCGATAAGCTGGTCGCGCTGGGCATCGGCGAGCGTAAAGTCAACTACCGCCTGCGCGACTGGGGCGTTTCCCGTCAGCGCTACTGGGGCGCGCCCATTCCCATGATTACGCTGGAAGACGGCACCGTGATCCCGACGCCGGAAGATCAACTGCCGGTGGTGCTGCCGGAAGACGTGGTGATGGACGGCATCACCAGCCCGCTGAAAGCCAACCCCGAGTGGGCGAAAACCACCGTCAACGGCCGGCCTGCGCTGCGTGAAACCGATACCTTCGACACCTTTATGGAGTCGTCCTGGTACTACGCGCGCTACACCTGCCCGCAGTACGACAAGGGCATGCTGGACCCCGCCGCGGCCAACTACTGGCTGCCGGTGGATCAGTATGTCGGCGGCATCGAACACGCCATCATGCACCTGATGTACTTCCGCTTCTTCCACAAGCTGATGCGCGACGCCGGTCTGGTCAACTCCGACGAACCGGCCAAACGCCTGCTGTGCCAGGGCATGGTGCTGGCGGACGCCTTCTATTACCCCGGCGATAACGGCGAGCGCATCTGGGTTTCCCCGGCGGACGTCACCGTCGAGCGCGATGAGAAAGGCCGCATCGTCAAGGCTATCGACAACGCAGGCCGCGAAGTTGTCTATGCGGGTATGAGTAAAATGTCGAAGTCCAAGAACAACGGCATCGACCCGCAGGTGATGGTTGAAAAATATGGCGCGGATACCGTCCGTCTGTTTATGATGTTCGCCTCCCCGGCGGAAATGACGCTGGAATGGCAGGAGTCCGGGGTTGAAGGGGCGAACCGCTTCCTGAAGCGCGTCTGGAAGCAGGCCTTCGACCATACGGCGAAAGGCCCGGTTGCGGCGCTGGATGTGGCGTCCCTGACGGAAGATCAGAAAGCGCTGCGTCGCGATCTGCATAAAACCATCGCCAAGGTGACCGATGATATCGGCCGTCGCCAGACCTTTAACACCGCCATCGCCGCCATTATGGAGCTGATGAACAAGCTGGCCAAGACGCCGCAGGAAAGCGCGCAGGATCGCGCCCTGACGCAGGAAACCCTGCTGGCGGTGGTGCGTATGCTTTATCCGTTCACCCCGCACGTTTGCTTTATACTGTGGCAGGCATTGCAGGGCGAAGGCGATATCGATACCGCGCCGTGGCCGGTCGCCGATGAAAGCGCCATGGTGGAAGACTCCAAACTGGTGGTGATTCAGGTTAACGGCAAGGTACGCGGTAAAATCACCGTCGCCGCCGATGCCGGTCAGGATCAAGTGCGCGAGCGCGCCGTCCAGGAACCTCTGGTGGCGAAATACCTGGACGGCGTCACTGTGCGTAAAGTGATTTATGTCCCTGGCAAACTGCTTAACCTGGTTGTGGGTTAAGGCAAGGAGGATCTGTGCGACATCGTCTATTCACGTTGTTGCTGGGGCTGGCGGTGTTACTCACCGCCGGCTGCGGTTACCATCTGCGCGGCACCACACAGGTGCCTGAGCAGCTACAGAAGCTGGTGCTGGACAGCAGCGACCCCTACGGCCCGTTAACCCGCGCGGTGCGCGAGCAGTTGCGCCTCAGCGACGTGGAAATCGTTGATGACGCCGCCCGGCAGGATATTCCGTCATTGCGGCTGCTGAACACATCGGAAACGAAGGATACCGTCTCGATTTTCCAGGACGGGAAAACCGCCGAATACCAAATGGTATTGACGCTCCGAGCGCAGGTGCTGATGCCGGATGAAGATATCCATCCGCTTAGCGTGACGGTATTCCGCACCTTCTTCGATAACCCGTTAACCGCGCTGGCGAAAGACGCCGAGCAGGATATCATCCGCCAGGAAATGCGCGAGCAGGCGGCGCAGCAGTTGGTGCGTAAACTGCTTACCGTCAACGGCAAAGAGGCCGCCGAGCGGCAGCAGAGCACCGCGACCGCCGTTACTCCGTCGCCCGCGCGTCCATGATACGGCTTTACCCGGAACAGCTCGCCGCGCAGCTCCATGAGGGGCTGCGCGCCTGTTATCTGATCTGCGGTAACGACCCCCTGCTGCTGCAGGAAAGCCTGGACGCTATTCGCCACGCGGCTCAGCAGCAGGCATTCAGCGAACACTTCAGCTTCACGCTGGATGTTCACACCGACTGGGATGCGATCTTCGGCACCTGTCAGGCGCTTAGCCTGTTCGCCACCCGCCAGACGCTATTGCTGACATTGCCTGAAAACGGCCCGAATGCGGCGATGGCAGAAAATCTGGTCAAGCTTTCCGGTTTGCTGCACCCCGATATTTTACTGATGCTGCGCGGCAACAAGCTGAGCAAGGCGCAGGAAAACAGCGCCTGGTTCAAGGCGTTGCCGCAGGACGGCGCCTATGTGAACTGCCTGACCCCGGAGCAGGCGCAGCTGCCGCGCTGGGTGGCCAACCGCGCCAAATCGATGAAACTGACGCTGGACGAACCGGCGGGCCAGCTTATCTGCTACTGCTATGAGGGCAACCTGCTGGCCTTAACCCAGGCGCTGGAACGGCTGGCGCTGCTTTATCCCGACGGCAAACTCACCCTGCCCCGGGTTGAGCAGGCGGTCAGCGACGCCGCGCACTTTACTCCGTTTCACTGGCTGGATGCCTTACTGGCGGGCAAAAGCAAACGCGCCTGGCATATCCTGCACCAGCTCAGGCAGGAAGATTGCGAACCCGTCATTCTACTGCGCACCCTACAGCGCGAACTGCTGTTGCTGCTGACGCTGAAGCGGAAAATGGCCAACGCGCCGTTGCGTACGCTCTTCGATCAGCATAAAGTCTGGCAAAATCGCCGCGACCTGTTAACCCAGGTGCTGCAACGGTTAACCATGGCGCAGCTGCGCCAGGCCATCAGCCTGCTGGCGAAACTGGAAATTACCCTGAAACAGAATTATGGTCAGCCCGTCTGGTCGGAGCTGGAAACGCTCGCCATGATATTGTGCGGTAAAAACCTGCCAGAGAGCCTGTTAGATGTTGACTAGTTCGACCACGCCAACCGATGTCATCAAACCCGCCGGCCCCGCGACGCTGACCGCGTTTTTCGGCGGGACCTTTGATCCCATCCATTACGGGCACCTGCGGCCCGTTAGCGCGCTGGCGAAAATCGTCGGATTAAAGCGCATCGTTTTACTGCCGAATAATGTTCCTCCCCATCGGCCGCAGCCCGAAGCCAGCCCGCAACAGCGGCTGCGAATGGCGCAACTGGCGATTGAAGACCAACCTCTGTTCACCGTGGACGACCGGGAGCTGCAGCGCCGGCAACCGTCGTATACCATCGATACGCTGGAAGCGCTGCGCGCCGAAAAGGGAAGCGCCGCGCCGCTGGCGTTTATTATCGGCCAGGATTCGCTGCAGACGCTGCATCAATGGCACCGCTGGCAAGATATTCTCGGCGTCTGCCACCTGCTGGTTTGCGCTCGTCCGGGCTACGGCTCCGCCCTTTCCACTCCGGCGCTGCAGCAGTGGCTGGACGACCACCTGACGCGGGACGCCCGCGCCCTGCATCAACGGCCCCAGGGGCTGATCTTTTTAGCCGATACCCCGCAGGTGACCATTTCAGCAACGGAAATACGCCAACGGCGGCAACAGGGTCTCGACTGCGACGATTTGCTGCCCCCGGCGGTGCTGCGCTACGTCGACGAGCGCGGGCTATACCGCTAGCCACAGCTTTATACCACTCATCACAAGCGCGTGATATACTCCGCCGCTGGTTTCAATTACCGCAAAAACCGTTAATATCTGCAAATAGGCAGCGAAAAACGGTCTTTTTTAGATCTTTAGCGCCATACGCGCCCATCAACCGCCGATGGAAACTACCGAGGGGGAACCTTTGCAAGGCCAAGTACTCCAAGATTTCGTTATTGACAAGATAGACGATTTAAAAGGTCAGGATATCGTTGCGCTGAACGTGCAGGGTAAATCCAGCATCACCGACTATATGATTATCTGTACCGGCACCTCCACCCGCCACGTCGCCTCCATTGCCGACCATGTGGTACAGGCGTCGCGCGCCGCCGGACTGATTCCGTTCGGCGTGGAAGGCGAAAACGTCGCCGACTGGGTGGTGGTCGATCTGGGCGAGGTGATGGTCCATGTGATGCAGGAAGAGAGCCGCCAGCTATACGAACTGGAAAAGCTTTGGGGCTAGCATGAGACTGCAACTGGTCGCCGTCGGCACCAAAATGCCTGACTGGGTGCAGACGGGTTTCACCGATTACCTGCGCCGCTTTCCCAAGGATATGCCATTCGAGCTGACGGAAATCCCCGCCGGCAAGCGGGGCAAGAACGCGGATATCAAACGCATTCTTGAACGTGAAGGCGAACAGATGCTGGCGGCCGTGGGAAAAGGCAACCGAATCGTTACGCTGGATATTCCCGGCACGCAGTGGGAAACGCCGCAGCTGGCGCAGCAGTTGGAACGCTGGAAACAGGACGGACGCGACGTCAGCCTGCTGATCGGCGGCCCGGAAGGACTGGCGCCGGAGTGCAAAGCCGCGGCGGAACAGAGCTGGTCGCTCTCGCCCCTGACGCTGCCTCATCCGCTGGTGCGCGTGCTGGTGGCGGAAAGCCTGTACCGGGCCTGGAGCATTACCACTAATCATCCTTACCATCGGGAGTAAGCCGATACGATGAAATACGTGAAATAAATCGCAGGATGAAAATAGAACGCAAACCCTTTCGTGATTATACGGCCGAGTCCGCCCTGTTCGTGCGTCGCGCTTTAGTGGCGTTTTTGGGCATTTTGCTGCTTTCCGGCGTGTTGATCGCCAATCTCTATCATCTGCAAATTTTACGCTTCGATGACTACCGCACCCGCTCCAATGAAAACCGCATCAAACTGGTGCCTATCGCCCCCAGCCGCGGCATTATCTACGACCGCAACGGTATCCCGCTGGCGCTGAACCGGACGATCTATCAGCTGGAGCTGGTGCCGGAAAAAGTGGATAACCTGCAGGAAACGCTGACGGCGCTGAAACCCATTATCGATCTGACCGATGACGATCTGGAAAGCTTTGAAAAAGAGCGCAAGCGCTCGCGCCGCTTTACCTCTATTCCGGTCAAAACCGGCCTGGACGATACGCAGGTCGCCCGCTTCGCCGTTAACCAATACCGTTTCCCCGGCGTGGAGGTCAAAGGCTATCAGCGTCGCTATTACCCTTACGGCTCCGCACTGACCCACGTGATCGGCTATGTGTCGAAAATTAACGATAAAGATATCGAACGGCTGAACAAAGAAGAGAAAATCGCCGACTACGCCGCCACCCACGATATCGGCAAATTGGGGATCGAACGCCATTATGAGGATTTGCTGCACGGCAAACCCGGCTATGAAGAAGTCGAGGTCAATAATCGCGGGCGGGTGATCCGCCAGCTCCACGAACAGCCGCCGCAGGCGGGAAGAGATATTTATCTGACGCTCGACCTGAACCTGCAGATTTATATCGAAAAACTGCTGGAAGGCAGCCGCGCGGCGGTGATCGTCACCGACCCGCGCGACGGCGGCATTCTGGCGCTGGTCTCCACCCCCAGCTACGACCCCAACCTGTTCGTCGACGGCATATCCAGCAAAGAGTACAACCGGCTGCGCAATGACGCCAACCGCCCGCTGATCAATCGGGCGACCCAGGGGATTTATCCGCCGGCCTCGACCGTCAAGCCCTATATCGCCGTTTCGGCCCTGACCGCCGGCGTCATCACCACCAACACCACCCTGTTCGATCCGGGATGGTGGCAGTTGCCTGGCTCGGAGAAGCGTTTTCGCGACTGGAAAAGATGGGGCCACGGCCGTCTTAATCTGACCAAGTCGCTGGAAGAGTCGGCGGATACCTTTTTCTATCAGGTCGCCTATGACATGGGTATCGATCGTTTATCCGAATGGATGAGTAAATTCGGTTACGGCGAGAAGAGCGGTATCGATATCTCCGAAGAGAGCGCCGGCAATATGCCGACGCGCGAATGGAAACTCAAGCGCTTTAAGAAACCCTGGTATCAGGGCGACACCATTCCGGTCGGCATCGGGCAAGGCTATTGGACGGCGACGCCGATTCAGATGAACAAGGCGCTGGTCACCCTGATTAACGACGGGCAGGTAAAAACGCCCCATCTGCTCCACAGCACCAGAGAGAACGGGACGATTATTCCGTACCGTCAAACGGAGCATCAGCAAATTGGCGATATTCATTCCGGATTCTGGGAGATCGCCAAAGACGGGATGTACGGCGTGGCCAACCGCCCGAACGGCACCGCCCATAAAAGCTTTGACGATGCGCCTTACAAGATTGCGGCCAAATCCGGCACCGCGCAGGTTTACGGTCTGAAAGAGAATGAAACCTACAACGCGCACAAGATCGCCGAACATCTGCGCGACCATAAGCTGATGGTGGCTTTCGCGCCCTACAGCAGTCCCAAGGTGGCGATGTCGATCATCCTGGAAAACGGCGGCGCAGGCCCGACGGTCGGCACCATCACCCGGCAGATCCTTGACCACATCATGTTGGGCGATAACAATACAGAATTACCGAGCGCGCCCCCGGCGCCCCCCGGCATCGAAAGCGAGTGACAGACATTCATGACGGATAGCCAACAAAAAGGCTCGATCTGGACCAAGATCCATATCGACTTTCCTTTCCTTATCTGCATCCTGGCCTTGCTGGGCTATAGCCTATTGGTGATGTGGAGCGCCAGCGGGCAGGATATCGGCATGATGGAGCGGAAAATCGTGCAGATCGTGCTGGGGTTGATCGTCATGGTGATTATGGCGCAAATCCCGCCGCGGGTTTACGAAGGCTGGGCGCCTTATCTGTATATTGTCTGCGTTATCCTGTTGATGCTGGTGGATATTTTCGGCCAGATCAGTAAAGGCGCCCAACGCTGGCTGGACCTGGGATTTGTGCGCTTCCAGCCCTCCGAAATCGCCAAAATCGCCGTTCCGCTGATGGTGGCCCGTTTTATCAACCGCGATATGTGTCCGCCCTCGCTCAAAAATACCGCCATCGCGCTGGTGATTATTTTTACCCCGACGCTGCTGGTCGCGGCGCAGCCGGACCTGGGCACCTCCATCCTTATCGCCGCATCCGGGCTGTTTGTACTGTTCCTCGCCGGAATGAGTTGGCGGCTCATCGGCATCGCGGTACTGTTGCTGGCCGCCTTTATCCCCATTCTGTGGTTCTTCCTGATGCACGACTATCAGCAGGCGCGGGTGATGATGCTGCTCGATCCGGAGAGCGATCCGCTGGGGGCGGGCTATCATATTATTCAGTCGAAAATCGCCATCGGTTCCGGCGGGCTTTCCGGCAAAGGCTGGTTGCACGGCACGCAATCTCAGCTAGAGTTTCTACCGGAGCGTCATACCGACTTTATCTTCGCGGTGCTGGCGGAAGAGCTGGGATTAATCGGCGTGCTGGTTCTGCTGGCGATGTATCTGTTTCTGATTATGCGCGGTCTGGTCATCGCCGCCAACGCGCAGACATCATTCGGGCGGGTAATGGTCGGCGGACTGATGCTGATTCTGTTCGTCTACGTTTTCGTTAATATCGGGATGGTCAGCGGTATTCTGCCGGTTGTCGGCGTGCCGCTGCCGCTGGTCAGCTACGGCGGCTCGGCCCTTATCGTCCTGATGGCGGGATTCGGTATCGTTATGTCGATACATACTCACCGCAAGATGCTATCCAAAAACTTATAAACCGAGGTGAGCAATGCGTAAGGATTGGCTTTGGATCGGCGCCGTTAGCCTGGTGCTTTCAGCCTGTACCGTCACGGAACAGCAGCCGGCGCCGCCCGCGGCGAGCGTATATAGCGGCCCGGTTGATGAGATTGGCGGGGTAGAGCCGCGCTATGAGCCCTATAATCAGGGCACGCTGCAAGACTACGCCGTCAAAGGCAAGACCTACAGGGTGATAAAAAACCCGCAAAACTTCAGTGAAACCGGCCTGGCGACCTGGTACGGCGAGGAGGCCAGCGGCAACCAGACCGCCATTGGCGAAGTCTTCGACCCCAATGGCTTGACCGCCGCGCACCCGACGCTGCCGCTGCCCAGCTATGTTCGCGTCACCAACCTCAGCAACGGCCGCCGTCTGGTGGTCAGAGTAAACGATCGCGGCCCCTACACGCCGGGCAGGATTATCGATCTGTCTAAAGCCGCCGGCGACCGGTTAAACATCTCCAACAACACCAAGGTCAAGGTCGACTTCATCAACGTCGCGCCGGACGGCACCCTTTCCGGCCCCGGCACCGTCGGCACCAGCGTCGCCAAACAGAGTTTCGCCCTGCCCGATCGCCCCAGCCTCGGCGCCGGCGCGCTCGGCACGCCAACGGCGGCGCCCGACATCGGCAATAATGCCGCCAGCACGCCGGCCGATAACGCCGCGCCGCAAAGCGGCGCTTCATCCGTCGGCGGTTTCCTCGGCGCGCCTTCCGCGCTGCCGGCCGGGGTGATCGAAACCACTCCAGCGGCCGGCGCGACATCGCCCGCGGCGGCAAGCGCCGCCCAAACGTCGGACGGGCGTTACGTGGTTCAGGTCGGCGCGCTGAGCGATCGGCAGCGGGCTCAGGAGTGGTTACGCACTCTGCGCGAGCGCTTTCACGTAACCGGCGATGTCGCCAGCAGCGGCGGGCTGTACCGCGTTCAGTTGGGGCCGTTCCAGAATCGTCAGCAGGCGGCTGAACTTCAACAACGTTTGTCAGTCGAAGCTCAGCAGCAATCCTTTATTACTGCGGCGCCCGGCGCGCTCTAGCAAGGTGAGACGCCTCTGGTCGGGGGCGATGGTTCAGGTGGCGGAATAACGGCGATGGGTAGCCATAAGCGACGGCGGATAAAGGGACGGGTGTGACATCAGCCACAGCGTCCTTTTGGCAAAATCGCGTAACGTAATGTCTGGTGCCTGCCTATTTCTCATCTGCTATAGTGTGGCTCGTTTTTTAACTTATACCCACGGATGTTGTTGTTCCAATCATGAATACTGTAAACACGTCTCGTTTTACTAAACGTACTGTGCTTGGCGCTTTGTTCGCCCTTAGTGCGACCTCCTTTGCCTATGCCGATGACATCAATCTTAAAACGATGATCCCCGGCGTACCGCAAATTGATGCAGAATCCTACATCCTGATTGATTACAACTCCGGGAAAGTGCTGGCGGAAATGAATGCCGATGCACGCCGCGATCCGGCCAGCCTGACCAAAATGATGACCAGCTATGTCATCGGCCAGGCGATAAAGTCAGGAAAAATCACCCCTAACGATATCGTCACCATCAGCAAGGACGCCTGGGCGACCGGCAATCCGGTTTTTCAGGGTTCTTCACTGATGTTTCTCAAGCCGGGCGATCGCGTTCCGGTTTCCCAGTTGAACCGCGGCATTATTCTGCAATCCGGTAACGATGCCTGCGTGGCCATGGCCGACTATGTCGCCGGCAGTCAGGATTCGTTCGTTAACCTGATGAACGGCTACGTAAAAGCACTGGGGCTGCAAAATACCCACTTCGAAACCGTACACGGTCTGGATGCGCCGGGCCAGTTCAGTTCGGCGCGCGACATGGCGCTGATCGGCCAGGCTTTAATCCGCGACGTTCCGGAAGAATACGCCACCTATAAAGAAAAAGAGTTCACCTTTAACAATATCCGCCAGACCAACCGCAACGGTCTGCTGTGGGACAGCAGCCTGAACGTTGACGGCATCAAAACCGGCCATACGTCCGCCGCCGGTTATAACCTGGTGGCCTCCGCGACCGAAGGCCAGATGCGCCTGATTTCAACGGTGATGGGCGGACGGACGTTTAAAGGACGCGAAGCCGAAAGCAAAAAGCTGCTGACCTGGGGCTTCCGCTTCTTTGAAACCGTGGCGCCGCTGAAAACCGGTAAAGAGTTCGCCTCGGAGCCGGTGTGGTTTGGCGACAGCGACCGCGTGGCGCTGGGAGTGGAAAAAGACGTTTACCTGACCATTCCGCGCGGCCGGATGAAAGATCTGAAAGCCAGCTACGTGCTGACCAGCGGCGAACTGCACGCCCCGCTGGGCAAGAATCAGGTGGTGGGCTCCATCAACTTCCAGCTGGACGGCAAAACCATCGACCAGCGCCCGCTGGTGGTGATGAATGAAGTCAAGGAAGGCGGTATTTTCAGCCGCCTGGTCGACTACATCAAACTGATGTTCCACCGCTGGTTCGGCTAATGCCTCTTGTATGGGGATAAATCATCCCCATATAGCCATTTATACCATCCCAAATGATGCTGGAGTGCAGATGAAAACCAAATTAAACGAACTGCTTGAATTCCCCTGCCCGTTTACTTACAAGGTGATGGGACAGGCAAAACCAGAGTTGGTCGATCTGGTCGTTGAAGTGGTGCAACGTCATGCGCCCGGTGATTACACGCCGCAGGTTAAACCCAGCAGCAAAGGCAATTACCACTCCGTTTCCATTACCATTAACGCCACCCATATTGAGCAGGTGGAAGCGTTGTACGAAGAGCTGGGCAATATTGAAATCGTGCGGATGGTGTTATAATCCGCGCCATCCTTCCTTAACCTGAAGATGACACGCTTGCTACAGGATAAGATCATAGTACGTCAATTCAGCGTACAGCCTTACCAGCCAATGTCGCTGGCGATGCATCAATTCACCGATCTGCGCGACGATAACACGTTGGATGAAATCTGGCTGGTGCAGCATCCCCCGGTGTTCACGCAGGGTCAGGCCGGCAAGGCCGAACACGTTTTAACCCCCGGCGATATTCCGGTGATACAGAGCGACAGAGGCGGCCAGGTGACCTACCACGGTCCGGGTCAGCAGGTGATGTACGTGCTGGTGGATTTAAAACGGCGCAAATTGGGCGTGCGCCAGCTCGTCACCGCGATTGAACAGACGGTGGTGAACACGCTGGCCCATTTTGATATCGCGGCCCGCGCCCGCGCCGACGCGCCGGGCGTGTATGTCGGCGAGCGTAAAATCTGCTCGCTGGGACTGCGTATCCGCAGAGGCTGTTCCTTTCATGGGCTGGCGCTGAATATCGCCATGGATCTCTCCCCTTTCCAGCGCATCAATCCCTGCGGTTATGCCGGCATGCAGATGACGCAGGTAAGCGACTGTGCGCCAGGCGTTACGCTGGAGGATACGGCTGCGGTGTTGGTCGAATCATTCCGCCAATTATTGGACTATCGGCACTGCGAAGTGATTAACTGGGATCTGGCCGAGAATGGCGAGCCGTTGCCGTAATCGTCGGCTAAAATGATCACTAATCACATTTTATTTACATAATTTCTCCATTTTGCCGACACAATAGCTGAATCTGCGCCGGCAAAGATGATATAATTTTGAGAGTTTTTTAAAAAAAATTTTAACAAAACAGTTAATTCATTGAATTTCATTAACAAATTCAAAAGCCATACTCTACGTAATTCGAGCGGCGGAAAGGCCGACGCATCTGCGACTTGAAGTACGACGAGCATATTCAGAACTGGAACTTACGCGAACATGAGTAAACCGATTCAGATCGAGCGCGGCGTAAAATACCGCGATGCCGATAAAATGGCGCTAATCCCGGTGCGTACCGTCGTCGCTGAACGGCAGGAAATGCTACGCAAGCCAGAATGGATGAGAATCAAACTGCCCGCTGACTCCAGCCGTATTCAAGGCATCAAGGCCGCGATGCGTAAAAACGGACTGCACTCGGTTTGCGAAGAAGCCTCCTGCCCGAATCTGGCGGAATGTTTTAACCACGGCACCGCCACCTTTATGATCCTGGGCGCGATTTGCACCCGACGCTGCCCGTTTTGCGACGTCGCCCACGGCCGACCGCTGACGCCGGACGCCAATGAACCGGAAAAGCTGGCGCAAACCATCCATGATATGGGCCTGCGCTACGTGGTGATTACCTCGGTCGACCGCGACGACCTGCGCGACGGCGGCGCCCAGCATTTCGCCGATTGCATCAGCGCCATTCGCCGCAAAAATCCGCAAATCCGCATCGAAACCCTGGTGCCGGACTTCCGCGGCCGTATGGATCGGGCATTGGATATCCTGACGGCGACGCCGCCGGATGTTTTCAACCATAACCTGGAAAACGTACCGCGCGTTTATCGTCAGGTCCGCCCCGGCGCCAACTATGAGTGGTCGCTGAAGCTGCTGGAAAACTTCAAAAACGCCCATCCGGATATCCCGACAAAATCCGGACTGATGGTCGGCCTTGGCGAAACCAACGCCGAGATCGTGGAAGTCATGCGCGATCTGCGCCGCCACGGCGTCACCATGCTGACGCTGGGACAATACCTGCAACCCAGCCGCCATCACCTGCCGGTACAGCGCTATGTCAGCCCGGACGAGTTTGACGAGATGAAAGCCGAAGCCATGGCGATGGGCTTTACCCATGCGGCCTGCGGCCCGTTCGTGCGCTCTTCCTACCATGCGGATTTGCAGGCGAAAGGGATAGAGGTGAAATAAGCGCCGCCAGGGGCTTATATTTGGTTACAGATTTAGTGTGGGTAATACCAACGGACGGCCAGCGCCGTCCGTTTTTCATCCGCGGATTACGACTCTTTACGGTGCGTGTCGTTCAACGCCGCGGCGGCGTCGTCAGTAGCTGACGGTTTGGACGATTGATCGTCATTCATCGCTTTCTTGAAGCCTTTAATCGCGGCGCCCAAGTCGCCCCCCAGGCTGCGCAATTTATTGGTTCCGAACAGTAAAACGATCAATGCACCGATGACCAACAGCTTGGCGATACTGATACCTTCCATACTTACCTACCTGATTGCAGATGCCGGATAAACCAGCGAACGGATTACATTACCCCCTATGTAAAACCTTATCGGCGGCAACACAATCGCCATCTGTAACAAAATAAAACTTTCCCTCTGCGTCCGTTGTCCGCGATAAATAACCGGCATGCCGGCTTTCACCGCCGACACCTGTAAAAGAACCACGCGAAGGGGTAGACTCCTGATAAACATCAGATAGAAGGCGCCTATGTTGAGTATGTTATTGGTGGTATTTATTGGCGGCGGCATCGGAAGCGTGGCGCGCTGGCAGTTGGGGATAAGGTTTAACGGCGCCGGTCCGTCAATGCCGCTAGGCACCCTGCTCGCCAACCTGATTGGCGCATTGATCATCGGCGCTGCATTGGCCTACTTTGCACGCCACCCCCACCTCGATCAGCATTGGAAAACCCTGATTACCACCGGACTGTGCGGCGGATTAACCACCTTCTCGACATTTTCGGCGGAAGTGGTGACGTTTCTGCAAAGCGGCCATCTGGCGGCGGCCGGCCTGCACGTGCTGCTGAACCTGGTGGGATCGCTGTTGCTGACGGCGTTGGGCTTCGCCCTGGTCACCTGGGTGGCAACGCCCTAATTGCCATAATAAAAAAAACCCGCCATTAGGCGGGTTTTTCAAGAAATCGGTATAATTAAATAGCGATAACGTTAGCAGCAGACGGACCTTTCGCTCCGCTAGTGATTTCAAACTCTACGCGTTGACCTTCAGCCAGAGTTTTGAATCCATTGCTCTGAATGGCAGAGAAATGTACGAATACATCTTTGCTACCATCTTCAGGAGTAATGAAACCGAATCCTTTGGACTCATTAAACCACTTAACGCTACCTTTAATCTTAGACATCAAACTTACCTTTAACATGAATGAAAGACACAAAATCTGTGTCGCGTACAGTACAGCAATAGATGGCTCGTTTGTCCAGTTGAAGATGGGTAAAAAGTGATAAAAATCGCTAAAAAAATATGCCGAACGAGCACACGGACAAAATTTAACAAGATTAATATCTTGGTTTGGTATGTTACCCCTGATCCACCATTTTTTATGGTATCAACGTGCAAGGAAAACGGCGATGAAGACACTGGGCCTTATTGGGGGCATGAGCTGGGAATCAACGGTTCCCTACTACCGCACCATCAATGAATACGTAAAAAACCGGCTCGGCGGGCTGCATTCTGCCAGGCTCATATTGTACAGCGTCGATTTCCACGACATAGAACGATTCCAGTCGCAGGGCGATTGGCAGCAGGCCGCGCGGACGTTATCGGATATCGCCGTCGATTTAAGAAACGCGGGGGCGGAAGCTATCGTCATCTGCACCAACACCATGCACAAGGTGGCGGATGCCGTTGAGCATGTCAGCCAACTTCCCCTTTTACACATTGCCGATGCCGCCGGTGAAAGCATCCATCGGCAGGGAATAAGAAAAGTGGGCCTATTGGGAACCCGCTACACCATGGAGCAGGATTTTTACCGCAAGAGAATTCGCCGGCGCTACGGCATAGAGGTCATCATCCCCGATCGGAGCGGGAGAGAGACGGTAAACCGCATTATTTTTGACGAGCTGTGTCAGGGGAAAATTGATGCGGGATCGCGTCAGAAATACCGGGAAATCATTAAAGGACTGGAGCGACAGGGCGCGGAAGGAATTATTCTCGGCTGTACCGAGATACCGCTGCTGCTGAGCGCCGACGATGCCGGCGTTCCCCTTTTCGACACCAGCACCTTGCATGCGCTGGCGGCGGCGAGATATGCATTAGGGATGGAATAACAGTCAATTAAACTAAAAAAATCACGTAGTTATCTGCAAAAAATAATAGCCTCTTTTATTTACTCAGGTTTCCTCATTTTTTTGCAAAAAATAAGCAGTAGCCGCTGGACTACTGCTTTTATCGTCAGATCTTCCTGGTATACAATGCAAAATGTAACTTTTAATTATTATCTGCGTAACATTGCTTCGATAAAATCTTTCCAATGACCGACTTCTACTTCTATCATAAGAACCTCTTGATGATTAACGGCGGCGCATTATACGCACACTTTTTAACCAGGTGAAATACTTTTGCAAGTATATAAAGCGAGCAAGTCCCCATTCCTGTTTCTCCGTTGACGGTGGATCTCGGCGTTTTTTTTCGGCATGCTGGTCCATCAACGATGTCAGGCTCATCCCCCCGCGCTGCGCCGTTCAATGATCATCACGTAACTCAATAAGCAGAAAGGACTTTACTCACAATGACGCTGACTATGTACGGCATCAAGAACTGCGATACCATAAAAAAAGCGCGCCGCTGGCTGGAAGAACAACAGATCGATTACCGCTTTCATGACTATCGCGCCGACGGTCTCGACGAACCGCTGCTGCGGCGCTTTATCGACCGGCTGGGCTGGCAGCCATTAATCAACACGCGCGGCACCACCTGGCGTAAACTGAGCGAACAGCAGCGCAACGCCATCAGCGGCGACACCGCCGACGGAGAAGCCGCCGCCATCGCCCTGATGCTGGAACAGCCCGCGGTCATCAAGCGGCCGCTGCTGGCGACAGGCGATGGAAAAGCGCTGCTCGGCTTCAGCGCGGAGAGCTATCAGGAATTTATTGCGGAGAACAAATAACGTGTCTTGCCCGGTTATCGAACTCGCCCAACAGTTGATTAAACGCCCTTCCCTCAGCCCGAATGATGAAGGCTGTCAGGAATTACTGATCGAACGCCTGAAAGCCATTGGCTTCACCATCGAACCGATGAATTTCGACGATACCCAAAACGTCTGGGCATGGCGCGGCGCCGGAAAAACGCTGGCCTTTGCCGGGCATACCGACGTGGTGCCGAGCGGCGATGAAAGCCGCTGGCAACACCCGCCTTTCGAACCCACCATTCGCGACGGCATGCTCTACGGTCGCGGCGCGGCCGATATGAAAGGCTCGCTGGCGGCGATGGTGGTTGCCGCCGAACGCTTCGTCGCCGCCCATCCCGATCATCAGGGCCGGCTGGCCTTCCTGATCACCTCGGATGAGGAAGCCAGCGCCGTTAACGGCACCGTTAAAGTGGTTGAAGCGCTGATGGCGCGCAATGAGCGGCTGGATTATTGCCTGGTGGGCGAACCGTCCAGCACCGCTATCGTCGGCGACGTGGTGAAAAACGGCCGCCGCGGCTCCATTACTGCCGACCTGCGCGTACAGGGCGTTCAGGGTCACGTCGCCTACCCGCATCTTGCCGACAACCCGGTACACCGGGCTCTGCCGGCGCTCAATGAGCTGGCGGCGACGGAATGGGATCGGGGAAATGACTTTTTCCCGCCGACCAGCCTGCAAATCGCCAATATTCAGGCCGGCACCGGCAGTAACAACGTTATTCCCGGCGAACTGTTCGTACAGTTCAATTTCCGTTTCAGCACCGAGTTGACGGATGAAGTGATTAAACAGCGGGTGGCGGAACTACTGGACCGCCATCAGCTAAACTACAGCATTGACTGGCGGCTCTCCGGACAGCCGTTCCTGACCGCACGGGGCGAACTGGTCGATGCCGTGGTGAACGCCGTCGAACATTACAACGAAATCACCCCGGCGCTGCTGACCAACGGCGGCACCTCAGACGGACGCTTTATCGCCCGCATGGGCGCCCAGGTGGTGGAGCTCGGGCCGGTCAACGCCACCATTCATAAAGTGGACGAGTGCGTCAGCGCGGCTGACCTACAGCTGTTAAGCCGCATGTACCAGCGAGTTATGGAGCAATTGATCGCATGATTACTCATGCCATGCTAACCGGAAAAAACGACAGTCATCTGGTCACGCTCAGCGGCCATCATCGTCTTCAGCCTGAAGCGGTCATCGCGTTTCAGGCTTTGCAGCGCGCGGCGGAAAAAGACGGATTCAATCTTCAACCCGCCAGCACCTTCCGCGACTTTAACCGCCAGCGTTTGATCTGGAACGGCAAATTCAGTGGAGAACGCCCGGTGATGGACAAACAGGGCCGGCCGCTGGATATCTTATCGCTGGATGAGGGCGATCGCTGCAAGGCGATTTTAAGGTGGTCGGCCATGCCGGGCGCCAGCCGCCATCACTGGGGCAGCGATCTGGATATCTATGATCCGGACCGGCTGCCGGCGGGACAAAAGCTACAGTTGGAACCCTGGGAATACCAGCAGGGCGGTTACTTTGCCGACCTGAACGACTGGCTAAGCGAGCATATGCACGAATTCGGGTTTTATCGCCCTTATGAGCACGATCTCGGCGGCGTCGCAGCGGAACCCTGGCATATCAGCTATTATCCATTGGCACAGTATGTGGAAAAGCAGCTTACGTCCGGTATTATTCTATCGGCATGGCAAGGTGAGGAGATCGCCGGTTACCACTGGCTATGCGAACATCTGCCGCAGTTGTTTACCCGTTTTATACACAACGTTGATGGAGCCTAATCATGGCATGGCTGGCTGACTACTGGTGGATAATCCTGATTGTCCTGTTCGGAATGTTGTTAAACGGCATTAAAGAACTGCGTAATGTCGACCACAAACGCTTTCTGCTCCACAAGCCGAAACTTCCCCCGCATCGGGATAACAACGATAAATGGGATGAGGAAGACGACTGGCCGCAGAAAAAACCGTGAAAACGGCTCCGTGCCCGGCTTGGACGGCGCGCGTCCATTCAGGCTTTAGGCACAAAGCTTTCCGCCCGTTTCTGAAGAAAATCGTAGAATTCTTTGGCGCAAACGGAAAGCTGCCGCTCTTTATCGGTGATCAGATAAATCCCCCGCTGCAACGACAAATCTCTGAAAGGCACGATGGCGATGTCTTTGTGCTGAAACTGAAACAGCGTCAAACCGGTCACGATGCTGACGCCGTAATTCGCCGCCACCAGCCCCATCATCGTGGTTAGCTGACGCACTTCCAGCACGTAGTTAAACCCATGCGGCTCCATCAGTTGATCGGTATATTGCCGAATGCTGGTGCCCTGACAAAAGCCGACAAACGCATGTTGCGCCACTTCCGCCACTTCCACGGCCGCCTGCCCGGCCAACGGATGATCCCGATGGCAAATCAGATAGAAATTATCCGCAAACAACATCTTGGAACTGAAGGTTCCCGGCGACGGCTGTCCTGCGCTTAGCGCGAAATCGGCTCGCCCGTCCAATACCGCTTTTAAACAGCGATCCCACTGGGTATCGAGCAATTCCACCTTGATGTCGGGATAGGCGTGATGGTACTGCGCCAGCACCTGCGGCAGCCACTCCACCGCCATTGACGGCAACACCGCCAGCACAATTTTCCCTTTATAACCCGTAGCATAGGATTTAATTTCCCCCACGGCGTCGTCATGGGTCTGAATCAGCCGGCGAGCGATATCGATAAAATGAATGCCGCCGGCGTTCAATTGCACCTTACGCGTATCACGATCGAATAGCCGATAGCCGACCTCTTCCTCCAGGCTGGCAATTAACGCGCTAAACGCCGGCTGGGAAAGATTTATTTTCTGCGCGGCGCGCGTGAAATTATCGGTTTCCGTCAACGCGATAAATGCCCGTAGTTGTTTTATGGACAAATTCATAAGCAGCCTTGAATGCAAAATTAAAAAAAGAGTGTTATGTAAAAAAAGGGCAAACTCAACGTAAAACAACACCATTTTTTTATTTTTATGATCCGCTCCGCAATTATTTATCTTCTCTTTTCCCTTCTATTTTACCAACGCACAATTCAATCCCGATCCGCATCACAAACCAAAGCGACACTGCCGCACCAGAAAAACAAAAATAACATTTAAAAACATAATATTAAAAATAAATAATCAAACCTATGGCAGTTATTCAATCGGCAAATAAAATAAATTAATCGTCTTTATGAATAACACCATTCCGATTATCAGTTAGTACTGCATTCGACGGCGTGATAAAAATGACGCAGACAAAAAAAACAAAACACTTCGCGTTATGTACCTGGCGTATGCAATAACATTTGATTGAGATTTTTATTTCACAACAAATAAAACATATACGCAACATATAATAAATAGAGAGAGGAGTTCTTTATGCTAGCCCTAATCGGGGTGCTGACTATTGCCACCCTGTTATTTTTCATCATGACGAAGCGAATGTCTCCTCTGGTGGCATTAATTGTTATTCCGGTCATCGGCGCGCTGGCGGCGGGAAGCGGTACCGATACCGCCAAATACGTGGTCGACGGAATAACCAAACTGGCGCCGATGGCGGCGATGTTCGTCTTCGCCATCGCCTTTTTCGGCGTGGTTACCGACGCCGGCATGTTTGATCCCATCATCCGGGGAATTTTACGCCTTGTCGGCACCAGTCCGGTCAAAATTATTATCGGCACCGGCGTCCTGGCGCTTATCGCCCACCTGGACGGCAACGGCGCGGTGACATTCCTGATCACCATACCGGCCATGCTGCCGCTGTTTAACAAACTCGGTATGGATAAACGGATTCTGGTGGGCATTACCGCGCTCAGCGCCGGCGTCAACTTCCTGCCGTGGACCGGGCCGATGATCCGTGCCGCCGCGGCGTTAAACACCACCACCCACGATCTCTTTATTCCCCTGATCCCGGCGCAGCTCTGCGGTCTGACCTTTATGGTGCTGATGGGCTATTACTGGGGCAAAAAAGAGGAAAAACGGCTGGGGCTGGCGTCCGGCAACCCGCTGGCCGGCGGCGCGCATCATCTCGGCGACGTACAGCATATGAAAGAACTCACCGATGCCGAAAAAGCGCTGCGTCGTCCGCATATGTTCTGGGTCAATATTGCGCTGGTGGTTGCCGTCATCGGCACCATGGTGTTTACCAAAATCTCCCCGACCGTAGCCTTTATGATCGCCCTGACGCTGGCGCTGATGTTCAACTATCCGAACGTCGAAATGCAGAAAGAGCGCATCAACGCCCACGCCAAGGCGGCGCTGATGATGGCCAGCATACTGTTCGCCGCCGGGGCGTTTACCGGCATCATGAGCGGCACCGGCATGCTGAAGGCCATGTCGTTGTCCGCCGTCAGCGTGGTGCCCGAGTCGTTCGCCAGCCACATCCCGTTTATCGTCGGCCTGATCTCCATGCCGCTCAGCCTGGTGTTCGATCCCGACTCTTACTACTTCGGCATTATGCCGGTTATCGCCCATACCGTGGACATGCTGGGCGTACCGCCGATTCAGGTCGCTCAGGCCTCCGTTCTCGGACAAATGACCACCGGCTTCCCGGTCAGCCCGCTGACGCCGGCGACGTTTCTGCTGGTCAGCCTGGCGGGCGTGGATCTCGCCGACCACCAGAAATTCTCGATCCCGGTACTGTGGGCCGCCAGCGTCATTATGACGTTCGCCTGCGTCATCTTCGGGGTCTTTCCGCTTTAGAAACCTCGCCGCCGCAGGACGAAAAAAGCGGCGGTCACCAACTCGCTTGATTACTAAAAGGTATTTCCATGAAGACAATTCGTATTGGCTCCGGGGCCGGCTACGCCGGCGATCGTATCGAACCGGCGGTAGAGCTGGCGCAAAAAGGCGATATTCACTATCTGGTTTTTGAATGTCTGGCGGAGCGCACTATCGCCATCGGCCAAAAACAGAAACAGCAGGATCCCGAGAAAGGCTATAACGAGCTGCTGGCGGAAAGAATGCACGCCGTATTGCCCATCTGCCTGGAGAAAGGCATTAAAATCATCACCAACATGGGGTCGGCCAACCCGGTTGCGGCGGGACAGCGCGTGCTGGAGATCGCCAAAGCGCTGGGGGCGAAACGCCTGAAAATCGCCGTCGTCACCGGCGACGACGCGCATGCGACGCTGATTACCCACGATGCCCGTCTGGACGAAATCGGCAAGCCCATCTCCTCCTGCGGCAAGGATATTATTTCCGCCAACGCATACCTGGGGGCGGACGCGCTGGTTGAAGCGCTGCGTCAGGGGGCGGATATCATCATCGCCGGACGCGTTTCCGACCCCTCCCTGTTTCTCTCCGCCATGATGTATGAATTCAACTGGGCGGCGGACGACTGGGAACGATTGGGCAAAGGCACCTGCATCGGCCACCTGCTGGAGTGCGCAGGCCAGATCACCGGCGGCTATTACGCCGATCCCGGCTTCAAGGACGTTCCGCACCTGGCGCGCCTCGGTTTTCCTCTCGCCGAAGTCACTGAGGACGGCAACGCTGTGATCACCAAGGTCGACGGATCCGGCGGACGCGTCAGCGTCGATACCTGTAAAGAACAGCTGCTGTATGAAATCCACCGCCCGGACCGCTACATCACCCCCGACGTAATCGCCGACTTCAGCCGCGTGACCTTCACCCAGGAAGGCGAAGACCGCGTACGCGTCGCCGGGGCGTCCGGAAGCGCAAAAACCGACACCCTGAAAGTCTCCGTCGGTTATCAGGACGGTTTTATCGGCGAAGGCGAAATCTCCTACGCCGGCCCCGGCGCGGTTGCCCGCGCACGCCTGGCGCTGGAGATCGTTAAACAACGTTTCGCCCTGTGTCAGCTAACCCCGCAGGAAGTCCGCTACGACCTGATCGGCGTCGATTCCCTGCACGGCCCGCAGCGCTCGCAGCAGAGCCAGCCCTATGAAGTGCGCGTGCGCGTCGCGGCGCGTTGCAGCGCCAGATCGCAGGCGGTCAAGATCGGTAATGAAGTGGAAACGCTCTACACCAACGGTCCCGCCGGCGGCGGCGGCGTCAACAAAGCCGTCAAAGAAATTCTGGCGATGGATTCCACCCTGCTGCCCCGCGACAGCGTCACGCCCGCCGTCGCCTATCTGGAGATTAAATAATGAAACTTCGTGAGATTGCTCATTCCCGCACCGGGGATAAAGGAAATACCTCCAATATTTCCCTGATTGCCTATCGTGCGGAAGATTATTCCTTGCTGAAAGAAACCATCACCGCGGAAAAAGTCAAAGCCTGGTTTGCCGATATCGTCACCGGCGAGGTGGTGCGCTATGAATTACCGGCTATCGGCGCGCTGAATTTTGTGATGTACGGCGCGTTGGGCGGCGGCGTTACCCGTTCGCTGGCGCTGGATATGCACGGTAAAGGATTAAGCTCGGCAATATTGGATATGGATATTTAATCGTCACGCCTACCAGCTTCCCGGCGGGCAATAAATTACCCGCCGTGGCCGTCCGCGGCCATTTTCATGGAGTGTTAATACAATGAATAACAAAATCATTGATGCCGACCATTTCCGCTCATTTTTATATGACGGAATGACGATTATGTTCGGTGGTTTTATGGGCGTCGGGACACCGAAACTATTGGTGGATGAAATTATTAAATCCGGCGTCGCTGATTTAACCATTATCGGCAATGACACCGGTTTTATCGATACCGGCGTCGGCCCGTTAATTGCCAACGGCCAGGTCAAAAAAGTCATCGCCTCGCATATCGGCACCAACCCGGAAACCGGCCGCCGAATGATCGCCGGCGAAATGGAGGTTGAACTGGTGCCGCAAGGCACGCTGGCCGAGCGCATCCGCAGCGGCGGAGCGGGTCTCGGCGGTTTTTTAACCCCGACCGGCGTCGGCACCGTTGTCGAAGACAATAAACAGAAAATAACCCTCGATAATATTACCTATTTATTAGAGCTACCGCTTAAAGCGGATTTAGCCCTATTACAGGCCAGTATCGCCGACGCCAGCGGAAATCTGGTTTATAACCTCACCGCGCGTAATTTCAACCCGCTGATTGCCCTTGCCGCCGATCGCGTCGTCGCCCAGTGCGAACAGATTGTTCCGCTCGGACAACTGGCGCCGGAATCTATCGTCACCCCCGCCGCCCTGGTCGATCACCTTTATCTGGGAGAGAAATAATGGATGCTAAAGAATTCATCGCCCGCCGGGTGGCAAGAGAACTGAAAAATGGCGACGTGGTTAATTTAGGCATTGGGTTGCCGACCAAAGTGGCGAATTACCTGCCTGAGGGAATTGAGGTCACCTTTCAGTCGGAAAACGGCTTTCTGGGACTGGGCGCGATGACCGAACCGGACGTGAATCTGGTCAACGCCGGCGGACAGCCCTGCGGCATGGTGCCGGGCGCCGCGATGTTCGATAGCGCCTTCTCCTTCGCCCTGATTCGCGGCGGCCACGTCGACGTCTGCGTACTGGGCGGCTTGCAGGTCGACGAACAGGGCAGCCTGGCCAACTGGATGGTGCCGGGGAAAATGGTGCCCGGAATGGGCGGCGCCATGGACCTGGTGGTAGGGGCGAAGAAAGTGATTATCGCCCTGGAGCACTGCGCCAAAAACGGCGACGCCAAATTGTTGCGCCGCTGTACCTACCCGCTCACCGCGGTCAATAAAGTCAGCATGGTGGTGACCGAACTGGCGGTATTTCATTTTGTCGATCGGCAAATGGTGCTGAGTGAAATCAGCCCTGACATCACCGTGCAGGCGTTACGCCAGAAAACCGAGGCAAACTTCATTGTCTCCGCCGACTTACAACCCATGAAAATAAATTAACCGGGGCGACCATGAACGATTCCGTTGTTATTGTTAACGCCAAAAGAACCGCCATCGGCAAGTTCGGCGGCAGCCTGGCCAACACCTCCGCCATTGATATGGCCGCCGCCACCATTGGTGATTGTCTGTCGACGTTGCCGGACGATCTGACCATTGATGAAGTGATTCTGGGAAACGTGCTCCAGGCCGGGCTGGGGCAAAATCCGGCGCATCAGGCCAGCATCGCCGCCGGCATCGGGATTGAAACCCCGTCGTTCACCGTCAGCAAGGTATGCGGCTCCGGCCTGAAAGCCGTCGCTCTCGGCGCGCAGTCCATTCTGTCCGGCGATAATCAGGCGTGCGTCGCCGGCGGCATGGAAAACATGAGCGCCGCCCCTTTCTTGCTGGACAAAGCGCGCCACGGCTACCGCATGGGGCACGGCAAGCTGGTGGACATCATGATTCAGGACGGCCTGTGGTGCGCCTTTAATGACTACCATATGGGCACCACGGCGGAAAATATCGCCGCACGCTACCATCTGACGCGAGAAGAGCAGGATCGGGTGGCGCTGGCATCGCAGCAAAAAGCGGTTGCAGCGATTGAAAGCGGTCGCTTCAAGGCCGAAATCACCCCAATATCCCTGCGCGGTAAAAAAGAAACCCGTATTTTTGCCCAGGACGAATTCCCGCGCGCCGATACGACGCTGGAATCACTGGCCAAGCTCCGTCCGGCCTTCTCCGCCGACGGCACCGTCACCGCAGGGAATGCCTCCGGGATTAACGACGCCGCCGCCGCGCTGGTGCTGATGCGCGAATCAACGGCGAGAAAGCAAGGCATTCAGCCGCTGGCGCGCATCCGCAGCTGGGCTTCCGCCGGCGTGCCGAGCGAAGTCATGGGGCTGGGACCGATCCCGGCGACGCAAAAAGCGCTCGGCAAAGCGGGATTAACCATGGGCGATATCGATTTAATCGAAGCCAATGAAGCCTTTGCCGCGCAATATCTGGCGGTACAGCGAGAGTTGCGGCTCGATCCTGACAAAGTGAACGTCAATGGCGGCGCCATTGCGCTGGGTCACCCTATAGGCGCCAGCGGCGCGCGTATTCTGGTCACCCTGGTTCATGCCCTGCGCGGCCATGATAAAACGCTGGGACTGGCCACGCTGTGCATCGGCGGCGGGCAAGGCATCGCCATGATTATTGAACGTATCTGATTCCCCATTCCGTTCACGCCGGGGTCAGGCGATATCCCGTCTGACCCTGGCGCCTTACCGCCCCCACGCTTACGCCTCGGATTGACGATGACGCGCCAGCGCATGATTCAGCATGCGTTCATCAATGCCATGTCCTGCGCCCGGCGCTATATCCAGCGAGAAAGCCGTTCCCAACTGCTGAAAACGCTGCGCGGCGGGGTTTTGTACCAGGATATCCTGCTGATTCATTCTGTTTCTCCTGTAAACAACCGACCCGGCATTCCCGCGGCCAGTTCCTCAATAACCATTGAGAACCCCTATACGCCGCGTTATTGCCGGTGAAATCGGGAATTCCTGAACAAGATGTTCATTTTTTTGCAGCAAGCGGACGGACGACGGCGCCTGCGCTTTCCACGCGCCGCGCCGGAAAAAAATAATAAAAGCCGCCGAGCGGTGTCACTTTGCCCCGGTTATTGCACAGAGATTAGTGAAGAGGCAATAAACCTTTTATTCAATGCGTAACAGGAGGCGACTTTTATTCGTTAGATTCACTCGCCTTATTAACGGATAACGCACTTTCTCCAAATCCCAATTTTTCCGGGAGGCGGCTCGACGTCCCAAATACATGCAGGAAAAATAAAATGGCGATAACAACGTCCTTATTATCACCGAAAAAACGCGCCTTCAGGCAATCCATGCTGGCAGCCAATATCAGCCTGGCTTTACTACTGGCAGGGTGCAGCGGCGGAGGAGGCGGAGGCGGCGGTTCCTCCAGCGTGACGCCGGCGCCGGAAACCCCCACCACGCCGATCGAACCCGAAACGCCGACCAATCCGACCGATCCGGAGACGCCGACGGAACCCGCCGACGCGCGAGCCAAAGTAGGCATTATCGACTCCGGGCTTTCCCCGGATCGCTCCTATATCAACTACGACAATATCGGCGGTTTTGCTTCCTTTGTCGGCGGAAGCAGCACCTTAAACGATAACGCGGGCGACGACGGACACGGAACCACGGTGGCCATGGTGCTGGCCGGAAAGGAGTGGCGGCAATGGTCCGCCGGCGTGGCGCCTGACAGCCTGCTGTATATCGCCCAGGCATCGAAAGACAATAATTTCGATGTTCTCACTTCCACCAAAGCCGTCAGTTGGCTGTTGGATAACGACGTCAAAATCATCAACATGTCCTATGGCATGACCGAACGCCTGACCACGCCCGAAGCGCTGTCAAACGCCAGCCAGCGATACGCCTATCAGCTATTGCGCAACTCACTGCGCGAGATCGTCAGCGCCGAAGCGCTGGCCATCATGTCGACCGGCAATGAGAACACCTCCGCGCCAGCGCCCGATACGCTGATCCCCGCGATATTCAACGAACCGGAACTGCAGAAAGGCGTCCTGGCGGTGACCGGATTCGTCGAAGGCTATCTGGTTCCCGTTCCCGATCGTCCCCCGGAGCTGTGGGGCTTTGACGCCTGCGGCGCCGCCGCCGCGTACTGCATGAGCGCGCTCGGCTCCACAAAATACCCCAGCCAGAGCAGTTCGGCGGATGGCGAATGGGAGTCCGTAACCTCGTACGGCACCTCTTATTCCGCGCCGCGCGTGGCGGGAGGCGCCGCGCTGGTCAAGACCGCTTTCCCATGGATGACCGGCTATAACCTGCAGCAAACGCTGCTTACCACCGCCACCTACCGCACCGACGCCTATACGGGGTACGATGCGGATCTGGCATATTATGAGACTGTCTATAATGAGGACGGCACCGTTAAGGAAATCATTTTCCATAGCGGTGAAATTCAGGTTGCCGACACGGCCAACGGCCGCCCCTTCAACGATACCTTCGGCTGGGGCGATCTGAACGTGGAAAAGGCGCAGAAAGGACCGGCGATGTTTTATGCCGACGATTTTACCGCCCGTCTGACCGCCGGCGACTATACTTTCTCCAATGATATCAGCGGCGATTACGGCCTGGTGGTTAACGGCGCCGACAACGCCGGCGGCATCCTGCGCCTTACCGGCGACAACACCTATAAAGGCGACACGCGAATCACCTCCAATAGCCTGTACGTCGACGGTTCCATCGCCGGCAACGCAACGGTATCGGGAAGCGGAACGCTGGCGGGTAAAGGCCGCATCGGCGGCAACGTCAGTAATACGGGGATCGTCGCCACCACCGCGGAAGGCGGTCTGACCGTCGCCGGCAATTATACCCAGGGCAGCGACGGCCTGCTTAGCGTAACCCTGTCCAATCCGTTCACCGTTGAGGGCAGCGCGACGCTGGACGGCACGTTACGCGTCGGCTTACCCAGCAGTACCTATATCGTTGAGGCCCAGGAAACCTTGCTGCATAGCAATCAGGGGATCAGCGGTAGCTTCGCGGCCACCGATCTCGGCCTGTTCCTGACCGGAAATCTGACCTACGGCGCCAATGACGTCACCGGCGCCTTCAGCCGCGTCAATACCGTTGAGGCCGTCGCCGACAGCGGATTACAAGGCGCGGCGCTGTTGCAGACCGCCGCCAACGTGGAGTCCGCCCTGCAGGTCGCCGACCGCTGGGCCGGCGCCGACTCGACCACCGAGCAGCAGTCCGCCCTGCTGGCCAAAGCGGCCGCGTTCCAACAGTTGGCGACCGCCAGCGCGGCGGCGGCCTCGTTGGATTCGCTCTCCGGGCAGGCCCACGCCTCCAGCAACGCCATCCTGTTCAACAGCCTGGATTACCAGAATCAGCTGCTGAACAACCGGCTGGACCAACTGGGGAACGGAAAAAACTATGGACTGTGGATCGAAACCGGCAAACTGCGCGGCGACCTGAACCAGTCCGGCTATCTGGGCAGCAGCTACGATATCAACCTGACGGCCATCGGTACGGATAGCGACTTCGACACGCCGGGGCTGCGCGCCGGGATCGCCTATACCAACAGCCGCATCAAGGCCGAGTATGCCGGCAGCGGCGGCAGCAGCGAGAACGAGTTGCACGGGGTGATGACCTATGCCCGCTACCAGCTCAGCCCCGAATGGTACGTTCAGGGGAACCTGAGCTATCAGCGCGGTCGCGACAAGTTACAACGCTCCATTCTGCTGGACGACGTTCAGGCGGTGTCCAGCAGCACGACAAGCGATGGCTGGCAGGGTCTGCTCAAAACCGGCTATGAGTTGGCGCTTAACGATGTCTTCAGCGTGCAGCCCTATGCCGGCGTAAAATACAGCTACCTTTCCACCGGCGGCTTTACCGATAGCGGCAGCGAATTCGGCCTGACCGGAGAAGGCAACGACTATTCCCGCACCGTGGGCCTGACCGGGATTAACCTGCGCGCCCAACAGCAATGGAATCGGGGATGGTGGAGCGCCTTGAGCGTCAACGGCGAATATCAGCACGCCTTCACCAACCCGTCGCTGGACGTGACCGCCCGCTGGAGCGGCCTGGGCCGTGAGGGCGAACGCCTTGATATTCCGGGCATGCGTCTGGACAAAGACTCCCAGTGGGCGGGCGTCAGGCTGGACGTGGGCAAAGCCGCGGATGCGCGCATCTTCCTGCGCGCCGATAAACACTTCGCCGATCGCGGCAACGAGGAAGTGCTGCGCGGCGGCGTCGACGTCTCCTTCTGATAGCGCAGACGCCGACGGGAGTAACGCACGCGGGGAGATAATATTTTCCCTCGCGTGTTTTTTATCCCGCTACGGGGGGTCCGCTTTATTGGGCATATCATCTTTTTATATATTCTAAGACGTTTTATTTTGCCGGATGAAATAGTTTACCTTTCGCCGATATGATAGAAATACAGCTGTTTCAGGCATTAAAAATCATTATCCCATTGCACCAGGGAAATACCGTGCGCAGCTGAAAAAGGGAATCGAGCCATGAAAAAAACCATACCGTTAATCATCGTTGCCGCCGTTATCGTTTTAACGGTTATATACCTTGCATCTAACGCCAATCAGTATGCCATCGCCGCGCAAATTATTGGTTCGCTGGCGGGCATCATCATTATTTTCGCCGTTATAAAATTTATCTTTAAAAGAGAGATCGATAAGTCCAGTTTATATGTGGCCGTCGCCTTCGTCATTTCATCCTTTATCGGCACCACCCTTACCGCCACCCTATTCAATGAGTCCCCGGTTTACCTAAAAGCCATCATCGTCGGCGGCATTACCCTGGCAGGCGTCGCGATCGCCCTGACGACGTTGAAAAAACGGCCGGTACAACCGAACCGGTGATGTTGGCTATGCCAATTTCAAGAAAGCCCCCACAGTGAGTAAACGTTGCCGGTGCAATTCGCCGGCAACGCCGTCACGCTAATATTCCCCCTTAATGCTGAGGAATCCCCCGCAAATCTGGGAAAGAAATGTCTGTAAGCGCAGTGAGGGTTTCGTGCGCACTAACCCCAGTCTATTTCTGCGACATAGCAGAGAAATGACGGTCTTCTAGCGCACGAAATATTCTCCGTCGTTGAATATTCCCTCAAAAAAGCCCCACAGTGAGTAAACATTGCCGGTGCAAATCGCCTAATGAGCCACAGCCCCAGGCGCCGCAGGCGCCTTCCGAGGAACATTCCAGTCCGGCGTTTTGCGGCCCGCCAGATGGCGCACGAAAAAATCCAGCGCCTTGCGCTGCCCGTAGGCGCCGCCGCTGACGCCGTGACCGCCGCCCGGCACGTAGAACAGATCGAACTCCTTACCGGCTTTAATCAACCGGTCCGCCACCTGCAAGGTGCTAGACGGGTCGACGTTATCATCCAGCTCCCCCACCATCAGCAGCAGCTTGCCCTGTAGGCGCCAGGCGTTTTCAACATTGGACGCCGCCGCATACCACGGCCCCAGCGGCCAGCCCATCCACTGCTCGTTCCACCAGTTTTTATCCATCCGGTTATCATGGCTGCCGGAGTCGGCTACCGCCACCTTATAGAATTCGGGATGAAACAGCAGCGCGGCCATGGCGCTCTGACCGCCGGCGGATACGCCGATAATCCCCACGCCGCGGGAAATATCGTACCAGGGCAGGCGTTGCGCCGCCGCTCGATGCCACAAAATACGGTCGGGAAATCCCGCGTCTTGCAGATTGCGCCAGGCCACATCATGAAAGGCGCGCGAACGGTTATTGGTGCCCATGCCGTCGATTTTCGCCACCGCAAACCCCAACTCGGTCAACGGCTCCGGGAGAAAGGAGAAATCCTTGGGCACAAAGGAACCGTGCGGTCCGGCATAGATACTCTCCACCACCGGATATTTATTGGCGGCTTTAAGATAACGCGGCGGATAAATCAATCCCCAAATCGCCGTTTCGCCATCCCGCCCCGCCGCCCGGAACGGAATGGGCGGACGCCAGCCCGCCATTTTCAGACGGCCGATATCGGCGCGGTTCACCTCCATAAGCCGGCGATTATCGGCGCTGCGGTAGAGCACGGTGACCGGCGGAAGATCGTAGCGGGAATAGGTATCGACATAAAACTTGCCGTCAGGCGAGAAGTTCAGCGTGTGATTCGCCGTTTCCGCGCTCAGCCTGGTCAGCCCGCTGCCGTCGAAGCCGATTTTGTAGCCGTACATATAGTAGGGATCGTCATCTTGCGTCATGCCCGACGCGCTGAAGTAAATCACCCGCTGCTTTTCATCCACCCAGTGGACGGCGCGCACCACCCAGTCGCCCTGGGTGATGGGGTTTTTCACTTTCCCCGTCACCCCGTCATATAAATAAAGATGCTGCCATCCGCTGCGTTCAGACGCCCAGATAATCTCTTTACCGTCTGATAAATCACGGCGAAAACGCTTACCGCTGCCGGTCGCCAGACCGGTCAGCTCCGCGTAATCAATAAAGGTTTCCGAAGTTTCATCGATAAGCGGGCGGGCTTTCCCCGTTTCGGCCTCCACTTCAATAACCCGGTATAGCTGATGCCCGCGCTGGTTGTATTCGAAGGTAAACGCCCGGCTGTCCTGCCGCCACGCCGGCGAGGTGAGCATAAAAGGCTGCGGGAACAGCGCCGGATCGACGGGCGTTATGCTGCGCGAGGCAATATCCACCAGCACCGGCTGGGGAATATCCAGCGCATCGCCGGGCTTGGGATAGGAAATGGAACGATATTTGGGCTGCACCTGATCGGCGGGCGCAGATTCAACGTAATGCACCCGGCGTTTTTCCGCCCGTCGAATGCGGTACAGCGCCAGCTTTGAGCTATCCGGCGACCAGCTCAGCGTCTCCTGCGCATAGCCCTCTTGCGCCGTACCGTCGCGAGTGAGCGATATCCGCAGACCGCGCGCTCTGGCAATCAATACCAGATTGTGATCCTCAATCAATGCCTGCCACTCGCCGTCGGGCGAGATCTGTCCCCGCGGGTCGGGCCTGACGTACTTTTCGACCCGGGGAGCGGACAGATCCGCCTGCACGCCGCAGCGGTAATGATCCAGATCGCAGCGCAGCAATCGCCTTCCCTGAGGGATAAACAGCGCATTTTCCGCCGCCGAATAGTCCACCTGCGCCAAAGGCAACGAGGTGGCGGTCACCGGCGTCGCCAGCAGCGGACTCAAGGCCCGCGCCAGACGAGGATGATCGAAAGCCGGACGCTGCCGCAGGTTCGCCACATCCACCCACATAAACTCATGCCCGGCGGGCCGCCCGTTGCCGGCCGCCACGCTGCGGCGATAAAACAATCCCTGACTATCGGACTGCCAGCTCATCCGCCCCGGATAATGGTGCACCAGTTGGCGGTAATGTTCCGCCAGCCCCTGCGCGCGCCGATAATCTTCCGGGCCGGGCGCCGCGTCATTCGCTGCGGCAGATATCGCCAATCCCATCAGGGCGACGATCGTCCCGATGCGCCTCCCCTTCAGGTAACGGTTCGCTCCTATCACGCTCTACCTCATCCTGTTCTTGCCGTGTAACCATGCCGGATGTCAAATGCAACCGATGGGAATGAAAGGCCGCCAACACGTCGCGGTGCGCCACGCTGACGATAGCGCTGCCCGGCAGACCGGCCAGCAGCGCCTGATAAACCAGCCGTTCGGTCTCCGCATCAAGCGCGCTGGTCGCCTCATCCAGAAAAATAAAGTCCGGCCGATGCAACAGCGCTCTGGCCAGCGCCAGCCGCTGCTGTTCGCCGCCGGATAGCCGCTGTTGCCAGCGATCGCTGGCGCTTAACAGGGCGATCGCCTGCGGCAAACAGCTCTGCGTCAGCGCCTGCCGGCACTGCTCATCGCTAAAATCGGCTTCGTCATGGGGATAACAGAGCGCCGCTTTCAGCGTACCGCTCGGGATATAGCTTTTCTGCGGCAGGAACAGGAAACGGCCGGCGGCCGAACGGACGATCTCGCCCTCGCCGTACGACCACAGCCCGGCGCAGGCCCGCAGCAGGGTGCTTTTTCCCACGCCCGAGGGGCCGTCAATCAGCCAGCGTTCGCCGGGCAATACCCGCCATCGCTCCACCGTGGTCAGTTCCCTGCCTTCAGGGGTGGTCAGGCGCAGCCGCCGGCAGTCGAACCCCGGCGCGTCGCTCTCCCGCAGACGAATATCCGATGGCGCGCGGTCGGATTTATTCAGCGCCTGTTCCAGATCGCGCAGCCGGTTGGTCAGCGCCAGCCAGCGGGTAAAGGCTTCATAGGCCTGCATAAAATAGCTCAGCGTGGCGCGCAGGGAGCCGTAGGCCATCTGGATGCGCGTCAGATCGCCGAAGCTGATCTCGCCGCGCAGCAGCTGCGGCAGCGCCAGCAGCGTCGGCAACGGCGAAACGAAATGGGAAAAGGTGCCCTGCCCCAGCGACACCTTGAAGCTGCGGCGGATAATGGCCAGCGCGTTTTCCCGCAGCAGATGGAAACGCCGCGCCAGACGCTGCCCTTCCCGCACGCCGCCCTGATAAAAGGCGATCTGCTCCGCGTTTTCCCTTACCTGCATCGCCAGAAAACGGAAGTCGCCCTCGGCGTTCTGTTGCTGCATATTCAAACCAATCAACGACTTGCCCAGCCAGTGGGAAATATACAGTTGCAGAAAGGCGCAGATAAACGCGGTATAAACCATATGGCCGGAGATGGCCCATTCGACGCCCAGCGCGCTAAAGCGCAGGGTGCCGGCCACCGACCACAGCAGTACGGTATAGGTCACCGTATTGATAACCACCGATACCAGGCTGAGGAAAAAATTAAGCGACGCCCCCACCAGTTCGCTGACGTCGTCGGCGATACGCTGATCGGTATTGGTCAGCATGCCGTCCCGCTCCAGCCGGTAATACGCCGGCGTTCCCGTCCAGCGCCGGAGATAGCGTAAGGTTAGCCAGGTGCGCCAGCGCAATGCCAGATAGTGATTAAAGATGACGCCGATTTCCGGCAGCAGCATCACCCCCAGCCCGAAAATGAAATTGAGCACGAACAGCGGCTTTATCTGCTGCCAGTCCAGCGCTATCAGCGCATCGGTGAATCTGCCGGTGATACGGTTTACTTCCACGTGGAGGTAGGCGTTGCCCAGCGTGATGGCGATGATTACCGCCAGCAAAATCAGCGCCAGATAGTTGTCCGGTGAGCGCCAGTAGGGCAGCAAAATCTGCCAGATGCCCGGCCGCAGATGACTTTCATCACGTTGTTTCAATGACTTTGATACCCGTATCCGATCGCGCGTCGGTCAAAAATCCGCCGACGCGCCTGATGTAGCCGCCCGCGGCGACATGGCTTTTTAATTAATGCCATACGTAATAGCGAATCCCAATCCGTCATTCCTGTAGGTCCCCGCTTTCGCGAGGAGAAATCTTCCTGATATCGACGCACTACCTGAAAGTAGATCCCCGCCTGCGCGGGGATGACTATTCCGAAGTGGGATTGTCGGCAGCCCTGCTCGGCGATCAGAACGAGTAGGTGCCGGTCAGGCGCCAGGTTCGTCCTTCCTTCACCCCCACATAGCTATCGGTGGAGGTGGAGTAATAGAGATCGCGATCGAAGACGTTATCCACCCCGAGCCGCAGCGACCAGTCGGGCTGACGATAAAATACCGCCACGTCGGTCTGCGCCTGGCTGCCGATGGTGAAATAGTTATTTCTGGTGCCGTTTCTGGAAGTTTTCGAAGTGCCGCTGATGCCGACGGATGCCCCCGCCCCCTGCAGCAGGCCGTTCTGGATCTCATAGGAGGTCCACAGATTGCCGGTATGGCGCGGCGTATCGTTGAAGGTATTCCAGAAGCTGCTGTCCGGCGTTTTCTTTTCCGAATAGGTGTAGCTGGCGCTCAGTTCCCAGCCCGGCAGCAGAGTGCCGTTCAGGTCGATATCGAAACCCTTGCTTTCCCGCCCCTCGGCCCCGACCGCGATCCCGTTGTTGAAAACAACCACGTTATTCTGGCGGATGTCGAACAGCGCGGTGGTCAGCGTCAGGTTATCGTCCAGCAGGTTTACCTTCAGCCCGATCTCCTTCGACTTGCCGGTGGCCGGCGGCAGAACTTCCCCGGTCTGACGGTTAACCTGCGCGTTGCCGCTGAAGCTGTTGAGATAGTTGGCGTACACCGTCACATCCGGTGTGATATCGAAGCTGACGCCGTAGTTGGGGATCCATTTGTCGGTGGTGTAGCTGACCACGCCGCTGGTGGTCAGGTAGGTGTTATTCCAGCTGGAACGTTTTAAGGAGACCTGAACGTGCAGCCGATCCCATAAATCGATCGAGTCCTGCAACAGTATCCCGCTCTGGATCATCTTGCTGCGGCTGGTCCGCGAGTCCGGTTCGCCGATGCCGTCGTACACCAGTGACCCCGGGTCGAAGACGTTGCCGTTGCTTAACAGGATAAACCGGCCGTCGTAGCTGTTATAGCGCTCATACTGATAGTCGTGTCCGATCAACAGCGTCTGCTTCACCGGACCGGTTTCGATCACGCCGCGGAAGTCGTTTTGCAGGTTCCAGGACTGGTCGGTGTACTTATTGGCCAGAGGGTGGCTGAGTTTGTCGCCGTTGGACTCGATGATCAGCGTTTCATTCATTTTCGCCTGGCCGGAGGTGCTCTGGAAATTGGCCTTGCTGTTAAACGTCCAGCTACCGAACAGATCCTGCTGCAAGTCGTAATAGGCGTTGGTGGTTTTGATCCTGAAGTGGTCGTCCTTATCGCCCAGACGATATACCGGCAGTTTCTGCACCTTTCCGTTGCTGTAGAAAGTGCCGGCCGGGCCGGAGATTCTCTCCTTATTGACTTCGGCGCCGATAAGAATGCGCGTCGAATCCCCTTGCCACGCCAGCGCCGGAGCCAGATAGTCGCCATGACTGCCGTTAAAGTCCGGGAAAGCGGAATTGGATTTCATGGTGGACGCATTAAGGCGATAGCTAAAGGCCTTATCGTCGGTGAGCGCGCCCCCCAGATCGAGAGCCGTCTTGAACTCCCCGTAGCGCGCCGCCTCCACTTTCACCCGGCGCAGCGGCTCGGTAACCGGCTTCTTGCGCACCAGGTTGATGGTCCCGGCGGGCGAACTGCTGCCCGACAGCACGGACTGCGGTCCTTTCAGCACCTCGATACGCTCGACGCCCTCAATGGACGTGCCCTGCCCCACTCCCGCGTTGCTGGAGCCGGCCACCCCGTCCGTCAGGCCGGAGGTCACACCGTAGCCGCGCATCCAGTAGGTCAGCGTTCCGCGGTTATTGCGAATCGCATTAACGCCGGCGGAGTTTTTCAGCGCATCCTCCAGCGAGGTGGCCTGGCGGTCATTGATCAGCTTGCTGCTGATCACCTGCACCGACTGCGCCGTCTGCTGCAACGGCGTATTGATACGCAGCGCGGAAGAGGAGTCGCCGGGATTAAGGACCAATTCATCCTCGCCGGCGCCGGTCACGGTAATGGCCGGCAAGGTTTTATCATTTGCCCGGGCCGCCGCAACGCTGTTGCCCTGCGACGAAACGATGGTCAGCGTGCCGTTATCCGTGGAGGTCAATAACAGCGGGCTGCCCTGCAACAGGCGTAATATCGCCTGACGCGTGGTATAGCGGCCGTTCAGCGCGGGGGCCTGATAATTCGTCACCAGCGCCGGATTAAAAGAGATGGTCTGATTGCTTTGATTGGCGACGGCCAACAGCCCTTTCTGTAAATCCCCCGCCGGGATGGAAAACGTGATGGCTTCGTCCGCGGCCTGCGCCGTTATGGGAACCGCCGCGGTACTTAATATCAATGCGGTGGCGGCATTAATGGTAAACAGTCTGGTGAAGAATAGGCGTTTCTTAAAGCCCAGCCCCGATGTATTGAAATAGTTTTGCTGCTTGCTCATGTTAATCCTCGTCAATTGTTACAGTTGCTAGCTACCGCATGTTTTTTTTGGTCTTCATCTGTTTTGTGCAATGACGGGGAAAAAGCGACAATAAAAATAAAGATTTTTTGGCATAAGATATTATTCATTTATTATTTATTTGATTCCCATTATTTTTATTTTCATATTGCGGTAAATTCTGGTCGTTATCGACCCGACATTCGCCAGCGGCGCGGTAACTAATAACAAGATGAACAGTGTATTTTTCTTAATCGTTCGATTATCAAAATAACAATTATAAATAAACATATAAGAAAATCGTCGTTTAACTCGCTGTCGTTTTGCCTTACAAAAAGCGGACAGAATCTTTGCATTCCTTACAAAATGCCTGGTTCTTTGTTTTGTGCTCTTGGGGTATCCCGGCTCAAACAGAATTGCTTTTGGTTATGGTCCACGCGCTTGAGGATGCCCATGTTCACTGAGGCTGGTAAAAAACCTGATTTACTTTCGTTGATTTTTCGCAGCGATTATCGTTGGCTTACCGACCGGCTCCGCCGTCGTATCGCCTATGGCTGCGAAGCGGAAGACGTTGCCTCGGAGGCGTTTTTAAGGCTGGCTTCGCTGCCCGATCTGGCCAGCGTGCAAGAGCCGCGCGCCATGCTGACCACCCTGGCCAA
The DNA here is from genome assembly GCF_003115855.1 of Brenneria corticis. Classification (GTDB taxonomy): domain Bacteria; phylum Pseudomonadota; class Gammaproteobacteria; order Enterobacterales; family Enterobacteriaceae; genus Brenneria; species Brenneria corticis. The sequence continues at coordinate 262,172 of NZ_KZ819073.1, read as the reverse complement.
ACGCGTGCTGTATGAAAACTGGCGCAAGCGCGATCTGGAAAAAGCCTATTTCGCCGCCCTGGTCAATAAGCCGGAGCTTCACCATCCCTCCCCGGAAGAACAGCAGTTGCTGATGGAGGCGCTGCTCACCATCGACCAGGCGCTGGAAGGGTTGTCCATCAAGGCAAGACAGGCCTTTCTCTACAGCCAGCTGGACGGCATGACGTACGCCGAGATAGCCGCAAAGCTGGGGGTTTCCGTCAGCATGGTCAGAAAATATATCGCCAAAGCGCTGACCAACTGCTATCTGGCGACGCAGGACGACGGGAATTAAGCGATGAGCATCATGGCCAGACAACATATCAATGACCCGATCGCCCAGCAGGCGATCGAATGGATGGTGCTGTTGCGCTCGGGCGAAGCCACCCAGACCGACTATGACGACTATCAGCGCTGGCGGCGGGAAAATGCGCGGCATGAGCACGCCTGCCAGCGTATCGAACAGACGCTGGGACAGTTCCAGCCGCTGCTTCAGGCGCTTCCCCATGAACCGATCCGCCAGGCGTTGCTGGCGCCCTCCGGCCGCCGCAAAGTGCTGCAATACGGTCTGGGAATGTTTTCCATCGTCACCCTGAGCAGCCTGCTGTTAAACCAGCACTATCCGCTGTCGCCGCTATTGTCCGATGCGAAAACCGCCACCGCGCAGCGGAAAGTCATTCCGCTGAACGACGGCAGCACGCTGACCCTGAACGCCCGCACCGCCGTGGATATCAATGTGCGCCCCGAAGCCGCGGTGCGGCGGATTGCGCTGCACAGCGGCGGCATGCTGGCCAATATCGCTCAGGACCCCCAACGTCCGTTTATGATTTCCACCACCATGGGCGACATCGTGGCGTTGCAGGCCAACGTCAACGTGCGCTATGAGGACGGCGGCGTACACGTCGGGGTGCTGGACAACATCGCCAAGATCACCAACCGGCTCGGCCAAAGCGTACGGATTAACGCCGGGCACGGCGTCTGGTTCGATAACACCACGCTCTATAACACCGCCATCACCCCGGAAGCGGAAACCGCCTGGCTGCATGGCCGGCTGGAAGTTCGCGATCGTTCGCTGGCTTCCGTCGTCCGTTCACTACGCGACTACACGCCCGGCGTGATCCGCCTGGACCCCGCCGTCGCCGATTTGCGCGTCAGCGGAAACTTCCCGCTGGACGACGTCAACTACACGCTGGACTCACTGGCGCAAACCATGCCTATCGCCATCGTGCACACCACCGATTACTGGATACATATTCGCGCCGCCAGCCTGTGACGGTAGGGCGGAGAAAAAATTCACGTCCGCGGGTGACACTTTTTCCATTTCGCCGCACATAACTGATAGAGGGCATAACGTTCTCGCTTAATCGATCACCGACAGAGCAGCGACAGCAGGGGTAGTAGGTGCAACAGGCATTATTGAAACAGCGCGTCGGGGCCGGCCACCCCTCATGGCAATACGACAAGCCCGCGCCACACCACGGCATAAAGACGCCGCTCCGGGGAGAAGGCAGAAAAACCGTCATCAGTTTCCTGGCGGTGGTATTGCTGCATACGGCGGCGGTGGCGTTGCTTATTACCCGGACCACGGAATATACGCCGCTCAATCTGGTTAATCCCGCGGAAAGCGTCACCATTCAGGCCACCATGGTTGAAGAACCGGAGCCGGAACCGGTAGCTGAAATAGAACCCGAACCGCCGGTGCTGACGTCGGATCAGGGCGAACGCGAGATTGCGCTCATCGTGGAAAAACAGACTGCGCCTCCCGACCCCTTGCCGCCGCCGGTTAAGCGCGAAGTAAAAAAAACGCCGCCCAAACCGCAGGTAAAACCGCGACCGGTACAGCCGAAAACCGTTACGCCACCGCAGCCGGTCGCCCCTATCGAGCGGCCGTCGGCGCCGGCGTCGGCCTCACCGGCGACCGCCACCGAGCTGACGCCCGGCAATAGCAGAGGCAATATGATGCAGAACAACCCGGGGGCGATACCCAAAAATGTCGCCTCGGTGGGATGCGCCGTACCGCAGCCGGAATACCCGCGCCGCGCCCGGCGTCTGCAACAGGAAGGAGAAGTGCTGATTCGTCTGGTGATCGGTCCGGAAGGCCGTTTATTAAAACATGAAATCGCCCGCGGCAGCGGATATGAGGCGCTGGATCAGGCGGCGATGTCCGCGGTGGCGCAGGCGCGCTGTACCCCGTACCGCGAAAACGGCCAGGCGATTAGCGTGATGACGCTGCAGCCGGTGAATTTCAAGCTATCGCGTTAACAGTCAACAGACAGACGCACGCCGGCGGCAAAACGTTCGCCCTCCGCCCGGCGGCGTCTGAACAGGGTTATTTATAAGAGGTAACACATGAACACGTTAGATATTTACCATTTTTGGCAACAGGGCGATGCGGTAACCCACTCCGTGGCGATTATCCTGCTGGCGATGTCCCTGCTTTCCTGGACCGTGATGCTGCTGAAGGCGCTGCAATTACTGGCGCTGAACAAAAGCGTGAATTACAGCAGGCATGCCTTCTGGCAGGCGTCGACGTTGCAGGAGAGCCTGGAACCGTTCGGCCGCGCCGGCTTTAACCCGTTTCGCGACCTGGTTATCGAGGGACACGCCCTGCTGAAGCACCCGCACAAGTTCTCTTCGACGCTCGGCGGCCACGTCGATCTCAGCGACTGGCTGGTTCGGGGATTGAGCAATACGCTGGACGCCAACGCCGGGAAGCTGCAGTCGGGATTGGGCACGCTGGCGTCCATCGGCAGCACGGCGCCGTTTATCGGCCTGCTGGGGACGGTATGGGGGATCTTCCATGCGCTGCAAACCATCAGCTCCATCGGCCAGCCCGACCTGGCGCAGGTGGCGGGCCCGGTGGGCGAAGCGCTGATCATGACCGCCTTCGGCCTGTTTGTCGCCATCCCCGCCGTATTGGGGTTTAACGCCATCAACCGCCGCAACCGCGTGGTGCTGCACGCCATGAATCGGTTCGCCCACGATCTCCACGCCTATTTGCTTACCGGCGCCCGCGTCGACACGACGAGCGCCGACGCTCATACGTCGGACGGTCAGGAACGCCCGGTCGCGGTTGAACGCTCCGCCTGACGAGGAAAATCGCCATGAGTATGTCATCTCCGTTTGAAAATCAGGACGACGCGCTGCTTAACGACATCAATATGACGCCGTTTATCGACGTGATGCTGGTGCTGCTGATTGTGTTTATGATTACCCTGCCGGTGATCAATCACGCGGTAAAAGTGGAATTGCCGCGGGCCAACGTGGAGAAAATCAAGAAGGATCCGCAGGCGGTGGATATCGCGATTACCGCCAGCGGGCAGATCAACTGGAATAAGGAAGCCGTGGACGACGCCCAGCTCGCCGAGCGGCTGGACAGCGCCGCCGCGGAGGAAATCCGTCCCAATATCCGGCTGTCCGCCGACCAGGCGGTGGAGTACGGCCGGGTGGCCTACGTGATGACCAGCGCCCAGCAGCGCGGCCTGAGCAAAATTGATTTTGTGTTGCAGCCGGTTAAAAATCCCTGAGCTTTCTGACCCCACCCCAACCCTCCCCTTCGCAGGGGAGGGAGTTTAGCTCCTCACCCTGACAAGGGCTGTCTCTTAGTCACATATATACTGTTAACGGTATATGTAAGTTCAGCGCTATTTCGTGCGCTAGAAGGCCGTCATTTCTCTGCTATATCGCAGCACGCGCCCGACGCAGGGTGGTTCAAGCGCCACCACCCTCCGGACCCGGGCTGTGGCTGAAATCACGTCGCTGACGAAAAGCAAAAAACAAAGAACCAAGAATGAACCAAAGACCAGAATACACATGGCCTCTAGAGGTTCCTTGGATTTGTGTATAAGAGACAGTGACAAGGGGGAGGCCGGGAGGGGTAGCGACAGACATCGCTGGGGCGAGGTAGTCTCCCCGCGAAAACCTCCCACTTTTAGCTCTCCGTGCTTTCTTCCACCCCGCCGGCAAAGAAAACCCCATCCGCGGGTGACACTTTATCCGCCGGATTGCACATACCCGTTAGAACCCTGTCTTATGCGGATATCGAACGATGTTTTCTCTTCACCCAACGCCCACGGTTGATGCCCCTCAGAGCGACGCGCTGCAATCAGTGGCCGAGCAGGTTCTGACCCTGGCCGGCGCCCAAGGCGCGACGCAAGCCGCGGTCAACGTGTCCCTGGGCAACCGACGCAATATCAGAGTCAGAAACGGCGATATCGACACCCTGACGCAAAATCACGGCCGGCATCTGTCGGTCACCGTCTACTTCGGCCAGCGTTCAGGCTCCGTCTCGTCTACCCAGTTCAGCCCGGATGCGCTGCGGGAAGCCGTGGAGTCCGCCTGTACGCTGGCGAAATATGGCGATGAAGATCCCTGCGGCGGACTGCCGGACCAACGCCGTCTGGCGAGCGATATCCGCGATCTCGAGCTGTATGACGCCGAAACGCTGAGCGTCGAACAGGCGCTGGCACTGGCGCTGCGGGCCGAACAGGCGGCCAATGAAGCCGATCCCCAACGCTGTCACAGCGAAAGCGCGGCGATCGCGTCGTATCAGGGGCAATTTATTCTGGCCAACTCCAGCGGATTCTGCGCGGGTTACCCCACCTCCAGCCATACGCTGTGGAGCCAGGCGCTGGCGCGCAACGCCGGCCAGCGGCAACGGGGCCACTGGAGCCTGACCCGACGCGCCCCGGCGCAACTGGTCCAGCCGGAAACCATCGGTCGTATCGCCGCCGAGCGGGCGCTGGCGCAGTTGGGGGCGCAAAAACTCGCCACCCGGCGCTGCCCGGTGCTGTTTGAAGCGCCGGCGGCGCACAGTCTGATTCATCATCTGGTTAACGCGCTGAGCGGCGGATCGCTGTACCGCTCCGCCTCCTTTTTGGGGCTGTGCGCGGGGGAAAGCATTATCGCCCCCCATCTGAGCCTGTATGAAGACCCCTTTATTCCCGGCGCGCCGGCCAGCGCCCGTTTCGACGCGGAAGGCGTGGCGGCCTCGGCGCGCCATGTGATTGAGGACGGCGTGGCCCAGGGCTACTTTCTCTCCAGCTATAGCGCGCGTCGGCTGGGGCTGGTCACCACCGGCAACGCCGGCGGCGCCTGCAACCTCACCGTCGCCAGCAGCCTGAGCCGCCCCGACGATACCCTGCCCGGCCTGCTGCGCAACATGCATAACGGGCTACTGGTCACCACGCTGCTGGGACAGGGCCTGAATCCGATGACCGGCGACTACTCGCAAGGGGTATCCGGCTTCTGGGTGGAAAACGGCGAAATTCAGTACCCGGTGGAGGAGATCACCATCGCCGGCAACCTAAAAACCATGCTGCGGCAGTGCGTCGCGCTGGGCGCCGATGCGCACACCCAGGGCTATCTGACGTGCGGATCGCTGCTGATTGCAGAGATGCAGATCGCCGGCCGGTAATTTCCGCCCTTTACAGCAACAGGATAATCAAAATGGTAATGCCCGCTACGGATGCTTCGCTTTCTCCCGCGCTAAGCGAGTTTTCACTGGAGACAACCACGCTCAGCCTCGCCTTGAGCCATATTATGCAGCGCCGGGTGGACTACGCGGATCTCTATTTCCAGAGCCGCCAGCAGGAGAGCTGGCAATTGGAAAACGGCATTGTCCGTCCGACCGGTTTCAGCCGCGATCGCGGCGTGGGCGTTCGCGCCGTCAGCGGCGAAAAAACCGCTTTCTCCTATAGCAATGATATTTCCGCCGGCGCCTTGTTGCAGGCGGCCGATACGGTCAGAGACATTACCCGTCAGGGGCAACACGCCAGCGTTGCGCTACCCGCGACGCTAACATACGGCGCCGCGCCGCTTTATCCGGCGGATAATCCGCTGACCTCCCTCACCGAACGGCAAAAGCACCGGCTGCTGACCTCCATCGATCGTCAGGCCAGAGCCCGCGATCCGCGCGTGACGCAGGTCTCCGCGTATCTTAACGCCGCGCACGAAACCGTGATTATCGCCCGCCACGACGGCAAGCTAGCCGCCGATGCGCGTCCGCTGGTCAATCTGTTTATCAGCGTGGTGGTGGAACAGCAGGGTCGCAGAGAAACCGGCTCCAGCGGCGGGGGCCGACGCCTCGACTACCGTTTCTTCGACGACGCAAGCGTGGCGCAGTGGGTACGCCAGGCCGTCGATCAGGCGCTGAATAATCTGGACGCCGCTCCCGCCCCCGCGGGAACCTACAGCGTGGTGCTGGGGGCCGGCTCTCCCGGCATCCTGCTGCATGAAGCCATCGGCCACGGACTGGAGGGGGATTTCAACCGTAAAGGCAGCTCGGCCTTTTCCAACCTGCTGGGAGAACGCGTTGCGGCCAAAGGCATTACCGTGGTGGATGACGGTACGCTGGCCTCACGCCGCGGTTCGCTCCATGTGGATGACGAAGGCACCCCCACCCAGACCACCACGCTGATTGAAGACGGCCTGCTGCGCGGCTACCTGCAGGACAGCCTGAATGCCCGGCTGATGAACGCCGCGCTGACGGGCAACGCCCGCCGGGCCTCCTACGCCTCGCTGCCGCTGCCGCGCATGACCAACACCTATATGCTGGCGGGACAGTATCCCGCCGACGAGATTATCGCCTCGGTAAAAAACGGGCTGTATGCCGCCGGCTTTGGCGGCGGACAGGTCGATATCAGCAGCGGTAAGTATGTGTTTGCAACCACGGAAGCCTATCTGATTGAAAATGGGAAAATCACCCGCCCGGTGAAGGGGGCGACGCTGATCGGCCACGGACCGGAGGCGCTGCTGCACGTTTCGATGGTCGGCAATAATCTGGCGTTGGACGAGGGCAATATCACCTGCAGCAAGGAGGGCCAGACCTTGCCGGTCAGCGTCGGCCAGCCGACGCTGCGCATCGACAATATGACGGTGGGCGGTTCGCAATAATGCCCGCGCGGCGCCAGCGCTTTTAGCTTTTTTTCTGTATGGAGATACCATGTCCGACGTCATTATCACCGCCAGCGACGCCTCGCTGGAGACCTTGCTCAATAATAGCGACACGCCGATCTTGCTCGATCTGTGGGCGCCCTGGTGCCAGCCCTGCAAAGCGCTGGCGCCGCTGCTGGAGACGCTGGCCGAAAATGCCGACCAGCAGCTGACCGTGGCGAAACTGGACGTCGAACAATACCCGGCGGTGATGCGGCGTTTCGGCGTGCGCAGCATTCCCACCCTGCTGCTATTCCGCAACGGCGAGGAAGTCTCGCGGCAAATCGGCATGAAAACCCTGGCTCAACTGCGGGGATGGCTGGCGTCACACCAGATCGCCCTGGAGCAGCACGCGCCGCCGACCGCCAATGCCTCCCTGCGCTGGGGAGCATTCTACGGCGACCCGTCGCTGCACGAATTCCTGTTTCAGCGCCTGCGGCGGCATGCCGCGGAGGGCCGCATCGAAAAGGCATTCTCCCCCTACTGGCTGGATAATAAAGGCACGACCTCGGCGGCGCTGGCGCACAGCGCGCAGATTGAAGTCTTCGAACGGGTTACCGGCCTGCCCGCCGCCATCGCCTGTCTGCTGGAGAATCTACCCGCCGCCACGCCGGCGCAGGTGGATGCGCTGGCGAACGCCCTGCTTCCCGGCAAGGACGTCGGGGATGTGCCGTTACGCTGGCTGCACATGTGGCTGGGCGACAGTTTTTATCCGTGGACGGAGTGGCTGGCGGAACCGGCGCTGGATGATTTGCGCCGTCAGTGGCTGGAGCACGCCGGCCGGCACCTTGCCGGCGCGCCGGCGGAGGAAACCGCCTGGGCGGCGCTGCATCAGCAGGCGACGGCATTGCTGCAAAACGCCGATAGCGGGCAGGAACTGGAAAAATATATCGCCGCCCTGCTCGCCCTGCTTTCTCCGTCGCCGGATGCCGCCGACGCCCAAAGCTGGCGCGCCATCGCCATACAGCTCGGCTTTGCGCTGGCGCAGCTGGTGCAAATTCAGGCGGGCTGGAGCCATGCGGAGCGGGCAATCCCCGCGCAACGCGTCGCATGGTTCAAAGCACGGGAAGCCGCCGCTGGAGGAAACCAGCTGACGGATAAGCAAATCGTCGAATTACGCGCCCGGTGGCTGGAGGAGAATCCGCAATTTTCCGCCAAAGAAGAGGCGTTCTATCGCCACTACCCGTCACATCTGGCGACGCTCAGGGCGCCGCTGGAGGAACAATGGTGGTCGCTGCTCCATAACGCGCCGCGCTTTCGCGCGCCGCTGGAGTGAATCACGCCGATGCTTACTCCCCCGCGGGGAATGCAACGCCATCGCCCGCCTGCGCCCAGTTGCGCCAATGCAGGCTGGCGAGCGGATCTTCGTCATGCAATGCCGCCGCGGTCTCCTCGCGCCACCGTTGCAATAGCGCCTTTTTTCCCGCCAGACCGAGGATTTTCGCCGCCGATGCCGGATCGGTCGCTTGTTCCACCAGCAAACGCAATGCCGGCAATGCCAGCGGGGAACGGAAAACCAGCCGGGACAGCGCGGCGAAACTCGCCTCCATCGGCCGGCTGGCGAACGCAAACCCCGCCAGCGCGCGCCAGTCTTCCTGTTCCAGTTCGCTGGCGTCGTTCAACGCTACAGGCAACTCCAGCGGAATAAGACGGCGCAGCCAGAACCAATCCCGCGCCAGCTGCCGGGTGGCCTGCCCGACCAGTAAACGGCCTGCGGCGCTCAGGGGCAATAACGCCATGGCGCTGTAACAGCCGCTGCTGGCTTCAAGATGGCTGCCGATCCGCGCCAGTTGAAAACCGCATGAACGCCAGAAAGCCCACAGATCCGGCTGGTAGCCGAAGCTGACCGACAGATAATCCAATCCCTGAGAGTGCGCCGCGCGCCGTTGATGGTCGACCAGCGCCCGGCCGATGCCCTGGCGCCGCCAGGCGGCCGCCACGGCGATACGGCTGACGCGGCGCGAGCGCAGCGTCGGCGCGCTCCATTGTCCGCCGTGCGCGGCCAGCGACTGCGCCACCAGATTGCCGCGCGGACGGCGCCGCCCGGCCCAGATCTGATGCGCCAGTTCGCGGGATAAGCCCCCTTCATCCACCATCCACAGCACGCCGCACGGCTCGTCGGAGATATTAGCGCTGTAGATATGCATGCCGGGCGCATCCAGCAGACGGCGTAAATCAAGGGGCGAGGTGCGGTAGTGCGCGCTGCATAACAACGCATAGCATTGCTGTAAGCGCTGCGGCCGCCGCAGCCAGTCGGCGGCGCTTTCTTCACGCGGCTCGGGGGCGGAGCCTGACGGCGCCGGCTGGCCAACGTTCTCTGTCAGGCCGGGTTCCGCAAACAGCAGCGCATTATCCAGCACGCGCTCCAGCGGATCGTCGTCAGCCCAGCGTAGCGGCTCATTAAGGGTAAAAACCCGGCATTGCGGCAGCGAGGCGCAAAACTTGAGCAGAAAACCGCGCCCGGTGCCTTCATATCCCTGCACGGTGGTGGTCATCAAAATACGCGGGAAATAGGGCAGCAGCGCCGTCAGTACCGAAGAAGGGATCGCCGCCGCTTCATCGATCAATAACCAATCAACCGCGGGCCGCGGATTGCGGCGGCAATGCTCCAGCAGCGCATCGGGCGCCCAGAAGCGGGTATCGTCGCGGGCATGCCGTTGCAGTACGTCGGTGGCCGTGCGGGAAGGCGCGGTAGCCCAGCACGCTCCCGCGCAGCCTCGGGTCAACATGCCCGCCAGCGCCGACTTGCCCCGGCCGCGCGGCGCAGTGACCACATAGGCGCCCGGCGACGCCGCGTCGAGCTGCTGTAAGATATGCCGTTGCCGAACCGTCGGCTCGCCGTCGGCGGGCTGGCGCTCAGGCCGCGAACGCAGCGGGCTGATTGCCGGCGTCTCGCCCTGACGCCAGACGGCGACTTCATCGTCCGCCAGCAAATGCCGTTGAAGATGGCGGACAAAATGGGGCGTGGGGATCGGCTGGGGCCGTTCACTCCAGCGCAGGCTGTCTTCATCCGGCTGATTCACCCACGATTGCCATTCCGGCGCCAGCAGGATCAGCCAGCTTCCGGCGCGCAGCGTGCCCGAGAGCATCGCCCAGGCTTCCACGTCCAGCCCCCGGCGGGCATCAAATATCGCATGGGTGAACTCCCGCCCGAGCAAGGTACGCACCTTGGCGGCGGCTAATGACGTCACGCCTGGCGGCGCAGGCGAACCGATCCACAGCCAGTCGCCGTCCATTTGACCGCGCAGCGTCAACGCCTGGATTTCACACCAGCCAGGCTCCCCGCTCAGCACCATCAGGCGCCGCACGCGGCTGCGCCGCTGTCGGCGCTGGCCGTTGACGAAATCGGAGAAGAAGTCTTTCATGGCAAAAACGATCAGGTTTTGCCGATCAGTAAAGAGAGGATGCCGGCGGCAATCAACGGCCCGACAGGCACGCCGCGGAACAACGCCACGCCCAGAACCGTACCGACCAGCAGTCCGGCGACCACCGAGGGTTGGCTGCTCATCAGGGAAACGCCTCGTCCCCCCAGCCAGGACACGACGACGCCGATAACAATGGCCAGCAGCGATTTCCAGCTCAGAAAAGAGTTAATGACGTCCGCCGCGGTGATTTTCCCGCTGGCAATCGGCGTCATCACGCCAATGGTGAGAATGACAATCCCAATCGTCAGACCGTATTTTTCTATCCACGGGAAATAGTTATTCAGCGGGGTAATGCGAACGGCCAATAAAATCAGAATAGCCAGCGTAACGGTCATGTTGTGACTGATAATACCCAGTCCGGCCAGCACCAGCAGGATCAACAGCGTTGGATCAAAATAGGCCATGAAAAATCCTTGCCCGCATAACAGAAAAGAAAATGATGAATGAGCGGCTTGCGCCAAGGCGGGCAATAATAGCACTAATCAATAGGCGGCGCAGGATGAAAGGCCAAACGTTCAGTAAGGTTGTCAGACCTGCCCGGCATCCGACAACCCGGAACGGAAACGATTGCGCAGCTAGTCCAATTTTACGCCGATACGGTGGGCGACTTCTTCATAGGCTTCAATCAGGCCGCCGAGGCTCTGGCGGAAGCGGTCTTTGTCCATTTTGTTCAGCGTGTCCTTATCCCACAGGCGGCTGCCGTCCGGAGAGAACTCATCGCCCAGCACCACTTCGCCTTTAAACAAGCCGAACTCCAGTTTGAAGTCCACCAGAATCAGGCCGGCGTCGCCGAACAGTTTGCTCAGCACCTCATTCGCCTGGTAACTCAGTTCCTTCATGCGCGCCAGGTTCTCTTCGCTCACCCAGCCAAAGGTTTTGCAGTAAGACTCGTTCACCATGGGGTCGTGAAGGGCGTCGTTTTTCAGGAACAGGTCAAACAGCGGCGGGTTCAGTTCGATACCCTCTTCAACGCCCAGACGTTTTACCAGCGACCCGGCGGCGCGGTTACGCACCACGCACTCCACCGGCACCATATCCAGCTTTTTCACCAGCACTTCGGTATCGGAAAGCAGGCTCACCATTTGCGTCGGGATCCCGGCTTGCTCCAGTTTGCTCATAATGAAATGGTTGAACTTGTTGTTCACCATCCCTTTCCGATCAAACTGCTCAATGCGAGCGCCATCCCCTGCTGACGTATCATTGCGAAACTCCAGCACCAGCAGGTCAGGATCTTCGGTGGTGTAGACGGTTTTCGCCTTCCCACGATACAACTCAGCTAGCTTTTGCATCTTTATTACTCCACACAGTGAGGGCCAGGCGCACCGGGCCCGAAAATTTAACGCCTAGATTGTTTAATGAAGAAGGGCCGGATAATCCGACCCTTGCGAGTTACTTACTGAATGCCGCCTGGAATACCGCCACCAGCGCGTCATTTTGCGACTGACTCAGCGTATGTCCTTTGGAGTCGATAAACTGCAGACTGCTGCGGTTACCGAGATCGCCGACCTGCAATTTGTAATCGCCGTTGGGCAGTTCGGGATCTTTCGCCCCTAACGCCTCCCAGGCGCTGCTGCCCGGCGCCCTGTAGGTGACGGAAACCGAGCCCTGAGGACGGCTGCGATCGCTAACCTTCATCCCGATGCTGTCCAGGGCCGCCGGCAAACGATCCCATACCAGGGTATAAGGCCCGCGCACCACCAGCAGCGGCAGGCCGGTATCGTCCGCTCCGCTCTGCACGTCCAGCGTACCGCTGGTTCGCTGCGCCAGCGCGTTTTCACGCGCGGTGGCCTGGCTGTCCAACGACTCGCTGATGGTATTCAGCATCAAGCCCGCGTAGCGTTGGATTTGCGCCGGCTCGGCGACCGGAGTGTTCTGCTGCTGCAATGCCAGCAGTTTAACCACCAGCGCTATCTGATACCCTTGCTGCTGAACGGTTATCTGATAGCGGCCCTGATATTGCACATCTTCATCCTGGCGCGTCCAGGTGATCCAGTCCGTGGTCAGCGTCTGCTGAGCGTCCTGGCGGCTGGCGATGGTGAAATTCTTATCCTGTAGAATACGCACCACCTGGGACCAAAGCTGGCTGTTTTGCGCGCTGTTTTCCAATAACAGCGTTGCCGTATCCCCCGAGATCTGGGTGCGCGAACCACTCAGCAAAGCCAACGGCTGCACCGGCGGACGAATATCCAGTTCTTTGCCTACCGCGCCCTTCTGCGTTACCGGCGGGATGTCATATTCTCCGTTCTGCAACGGTAAAATCATACCGGCCGGCGTGTTCAGCGCTTTTTGCGTCGGCGTCTGCAGATAGGATTCATCGCCGCTAACCTGCCGCTTGTAGCGCTGGTCGCTGGAACAAGCCGCCAACAGCATCACTAATGATACGCCGACAACTTTCGCCACCATCGACTTTTGCAGTGAATCAGTCATTCAATCTCCCTAACGGTTACAGCAAACCCGCATGCTTCAATGCGCGCGCCACCGCCGTGCGACCTGAATCAGTCAGCGGCGTCATGGGCAGGCGAAGCGTATCGGTCGCCACAAGTCCCAATTCCTTACAGGCCCACTTCACCGGGATCGGATTGGGTTCAATAAATAATTTCTGATGCAACGGCATCAGGCGCTGATTTAAACGGCGCGCTTCAACAAAGTTGCCCTGCGCCGCCAGCCGGCAAAGCTCCGCCATTTCACGCGCGGCGACGTTCGCCGTCACGGAAATCACCCCTTTACCGCCGAGCTGCATAAAGTCCAGTCCGATATCGTCATTGCCGCTCAGCAGGATGAAGTCTTCACTAACCAGCTCTTGGATCTGACTTACCCGGCTTAAGTTCCCCGTCGCCTCTTTAATCGCGACAATATTTTTAATTTCGGACAATCGCGCCACGGTTTCCGGCAGCAGGTCGCAACCGGTGCGGGAGGGAACGTTATACAGGATTTGCGGCAGGTCGGTATGTTCGGCGATGGCTTTGAAGTGCTGATACAGCCCTTCTTGCGTCGGCCGATTGTAGTACGGCGTGACCGACAGGCAGCCGGCGACCCCGGTGCCGTGAAAGCGCTTGGTCAGCGAAACGGCTTCCGCGGTGGCGTTGGCGCCGGTTCCGGCGATCACCGGGATGCGGCCGTCGCTCAGTTCCAGCGTGCTCATCACCACGTCGCCATGTTCCTCGTGGCTCAGCGTGGCGGACTCCCCCGTCGTTCCCACAGAGACAATCGCCGATGTGCCGCTGGCGACATGATAATCAATCAGTTTTTTCAGGCTGGCGCGGTCGACGGCGCCTTTGGCGTCCATCGGCGTAACCAGCGCAACAATACTTCCCGTAAACATTGGCCGTCCCCTCCACAAACAAGTGCCTCATGGTACTTTTGAGTTCTATGCAAAAGCAAGCGCGCAACGGCATTGTAGGCGTCTGGCACAGGTTTTTTTATGATACCGCCAGCAGCATTAACAACGCTTCTGAGTTTTTTATGGCGGGCCGCCGCGAGCGGCGTTAAAAATTGCTCCCGGCTTTTTATGGCGGGCTGTCCCTGCCCGCCACCCTTCGGGCCGCCGCAAGCGGCGTTAAAAATTGCTCCCGGCTTTTTATGGCGGGCTGTCCCTGCCCGCCCCCCTTCGGGCCGCCGCGAGCGGCGTTAAAAATTGCTCCCGGCAATTTTTTATGGTTACCATGTGAATATCTCTGGAAAACGCACAGGAAGCATCATTTTGCCGAGTCCACAAGAACACTATCTGGTTATCACCGCCGTGGGGGCCGACCGTTCAGGCATCGTTAACGCGATCACCCGCCACGTCAGCAGTTGCGGCTGTAATATCGAAGATAGCCGTCTTGCCATGCTGGGCGAAGAATTTACCTTTATCATGTTGCTTTCCGGCAGTTGGAACGCCATTGCGCAGATTGAATCCACCCTGCCGCTGAAGGGGGCGGAGATGGATTTGCTGATCGTGATGAAACGCACGGAATCGCAGGCGCGGCCGCCCATGCCGTCCACCGTTTGGGTCAAAGTGGATGTGGCGGATTCGCCGCACATCATCGAGCGCTTTACCGATTTATTTGACTCCCATCAGATGAACATTGCCGAACTGGTCTCGAAGACCCGGCCCGCCGAGGGAGGACAGCCGCCGCAGCTATATATTCAAATCACCGCGCACAGTCCTGCTACGCTGTGCGGTTCAATAATTGAACCAGCCTTTTATCAGCTATGTACAGAATTGCACGCGCAAGGCAGTATTAGCGTCGTAAACTATCCACAGCATGAAGAAAAAGACGGAGAGTAGTGATGAATACACTGAAAGCCGGTGATATCGCGCCGAAATTTAGCTTGCCCGACCAGGACGGCGAGCAGATAAATTTAACCGACTTCCAGGGACAGAAGGTGTTGGTCTATTTCTACCCCAAAGCCATGACGCCAGGGTGTACCGTTCAGGCCTGCGGTCTGCGCGATAACATGGACGATCTGAAACAATATGGCGTTGAGGTTCTGGGGATCAGCACCGACAAACCGGAGAAACTGTCCCGCTTCGTCGAAAAAGAGCTATTGAACTTCACCCTGCTGTCCGACGAAGATCATCAGGTTTCGCAGGCCTTCGGCGTCTGGGGCGAAAAAACCTTTATGGGCAAAACCTATGACGGCATTCACCGCATCAGCTTCCTGATTGATGAAAACGGCAAGGTGGAAAAGGTCTTTGACGATTTCAAAACCAGCAACCACCATGACATCGTGCTGGACTACCTGAAAACCGCCTGAACGATCCCGTTCCGGCGCTATACCGGCGCCTTGCATAAGGCGCCGGTTCTGCAAACCAATCGATTTTCTTGATTCATTTATGGAAGAAAGCACGCATTTATACATCGATTAGAATGAATTTAATCGATCGTCCATTTAAGATGATACCACCGACCCTGAATGGTATCTGTCAAGCCCAAAAAACATGACAAGGCCCAACCAAGAGTAAGGTAGCTAACGCAGATTATGAAAACGGTAACCAATAGCGACCACCTGAGCCACATCATAATTAGTGGTTATAAATCAATTGCTAGCTGTGATCTACAAATGGGTTGTCTGAACGTACTGATTGGGGCCAACGGTGCGGGTAAATCCAATTTCATCAGTTTCTTTCGCCTCATTGCAACCTTACTGGATCACCGTCTGCAAACGCTGGTCAGCAAAGCAGGAGGACCAGACGTCCTGTTGCATTTCGGTCGAAAAAAAACCGAAGCGTTAAAAGGTGAATTGTTCTTTGGCAATAACGGCTATAAGTTCACGCTAGAACCCACTAACGATAATCGTATGATGTTTCAACGGGAAGCGCTCTGGTGGAACATGAGTGGTGACAAAGGCGTAAAATCAGGTCATTTTGAATCGCTGGCGGAAGAACATCGTTCAGGTATCAGGAAATATACGTTACCCGCCATGCGCCGCTGGCGCGTCTATCATTTTCATGACACCAGTGAAAGCGCCAGAGTAAAACAAATTCATCGCATTAACGATAATGACTACCTGAGAGAGGACGGGGCCAACCTGGCCGCATTTTTATACCGTTTGCAAAAAAATCATGCCGACCATTATCAGCGTATCATTAAGACCATCCAAATGGCCGCTCCATTTTTTGGCGATTTCTATCTGCGCCCCACGCCGGATAACCCAGACAGCATCCAGTTGGAATGGGTTGAAAAAGAACAAGATGTCCCTTTCAAAGCCAGCGAGCTTTCCGATGGCACCTTGCGGTTCATTCTGCTAGCCACCGTATTACTGCAACCCGAAGAATATATGCCCAGCGCCATCATCATTGATGAGCCTGAATTGGGTCTGCATCCTTATGCCATCAGCGTCCTGGCCGCGTTAATAAAAAGTGCCAGCAAACAGCATCAATTAATCGTTTCAACGCAGTCAGTGGAACTGGTTAATGAATTTGAAGCCGAAGATTTAATCGTTGTCGATAAGCATCATGGTGAATCGACATTTAAACGCCTGGAACAAGATAGCCTGCATGAATGGCTTGAAGATTACAGTTTAGGTGAGCTGTGGAAGAAAAACCTGCTTGGCGGGAGGCCGCAGCGATGACAAGGATAAACGTTTTTGTTGAAGGCCAAACGGAAGAAACCTTTGTACGCGATACGCTCGCACCCTACTTTATACGTCATGGGCTTTATCTTAATCCAATTTTAGCGCAAACAAGTCGCGGCTATAAAGGCGGTATCGTCAGCTACGGGAAAGTCAAAAATCAGGTCATTCGCCTTTGCAAAACAGATAAAAAAGCCTGGGTAACCACGTTGATCGATTACTATGGTTTACCAGCCGACTTTCCGGGTTTAGCTCACGGCAAACCGGCCAATAGTGATGTTCATAGGTGGATTTTAGAACTGGAGCAGGCCTTTCAGGCGGACATTTCGCAACCTAACTTTATCGCCAATTTTTTACTGCATGAATTTGAAGCCCTGCTGTTTTGTGAACCTGACAAATTTGCCGATTGGCTGGCTGACAAGCGCCCTATTGAGAAACTACAACAAATCAGAGCGAAATTTCCTTCCCCGGAAGAGATTCACAACAGTCCCCATACGTCTCCTTCAAAACGTATTTTATCCGTAGTGCCTGAATATCAAAAAACATTGCACGGCCCGCTGATTGCCGCAGATATTGGTTTAGACTCTATGCGTCGAGCCTGTCCCCATTTTGAGTACTGGTTAAATCGTCTGGAAGCGTTAAAAAATGCCTAGCGTAGGCTTCATCTCCGCTTTTCCACTCTGGAACCCGTAACGCGTTGCCCACGATTTTCCCGGATAAATATTTCTTTGTGCGCCATGGCTGGCTAAGATGGTTGGCAAAGCGCTGCAATATTGGCTGTTGATAAGGTTGCTTCTCATTATGTCTAACCGGTTAAGAAAAACGGTCGTTTCCGTCCTACTCGGGGCGATGATGACCGGTAATATGCTTCCCGTTCAGGCCGAGATCCAGGATCGGCTGCCGGATATCGGCACCACCGCCGGCGGCACGCTGAGCATCAATCAGGAACTGGCGATGGGCGATTTTTACGTCCGTCAATTACGCGCCGGCGCCCCGCTGATTAACGATCCGCTGTTATCCAACTACATCAACCAATTAGGCAATCGGCTGGTCAAGCAGGCCGATTCGGTGCGCACCCCTTTCCGCTTTTTCCTGATCCGCAACGATGATATCAACGCCTTCGCCTTTTTCGGCGGCAACGTGGTGATCCACTCGTCGCTCTTTCGCTATGCGGACAACGAAAGCGAGCTGGCTTCGGTATTGGCGCATGAAATTTCGCACGTTACGCAGCGCCATCTGGCGCGCGCCATGGAGTCGCAGCAGCGCAGCGCGCCGCTGACCTGGGTCGGCGCCCTGGGTTCCATTTTGCTGGCGATGGCCAACCCGCAGCTGGGGATGGCGGCGCTGAGCGGAACCATGGCCGGGGCGCAACAGGGGATAATCACCTTTACCCAGGGCAATGAACAGGAAGCGGATCGCATCGGCATTCAGGTGTTACAGCGCGCCGGCTTCGACCCGCGGGCCATGCCGAACTTTCTGCAAAAGCTGGCCGATCAATCACGCTACGCCTCGAAGCCGCCGGAAATATTGCTCACCCACCCCCTGCCGGAAAGCCGCCTGTCCGATGCCCGCAACCGGGCGAATCAGATGAGATCGACGCCGGTGCAGTCATCCCAGGATTTTCTGTTCGCCAAAATGCGCACCTTCGGCATGTACGGTTCGGAAGGCAGGCCGCTCGACGATGACCTGCTGAAGGCCTGGGCGAAAGGCAACGTACGCGAGCAGCTGGCGGCCAAATACGGCGACGCCATCCGCTTTTATCAGGCCAAGAAATACGACGAGGCGCGCAACGTGCTGCAACCGCTGCTGGACAACGCCCCGGACAACCCGTGGTTTCTGGATTTGATGACCGACATCGATCTGGGGCAAAACCGCGCCGCGCAGGCGATCGCCCGGCTGCAAAAAGCGCCGGGGGTACAGAGCAACCCGGTGCTGCAGCTCAATCTGGCGAATGCCTACGTCGAGGGGAAACAGCCCGCGGCGGCGAGCAAAATACTCTACCGCTACACCTACGCCCACGCGGACGATCCCAACGGCTGGGATCTGCTGGCGCAGGCCGCCGCCGCCCAGGGATCGCGCGCGGAAGAGTTATCCGCCCGCGCCGAAAGCCTGGCGCTGGCCGGGCAGCTCGACCAGTCTATCCGTTTGCTGAGCAACGCCAGCTCGCAGGTGAAACTCGGCAGCCTGGAACAGGCGCGCTACGACGCGCGAATCGATCAGCTGCGCCAGCTGCAGCAACGTTTCCGCCAATATCAGAAATCCTGACGGGATAAGGATCGTCACCCATGAGCAAAAATGTCACCATTTATCACAACCCGCGCTGCTCCAAAAGCCGCGAGACGCTGGCGCTGCTGCAACGGCAAGGCATTGAACCCCAGGTGGTGCCGTATCTGGAAACGCCGCCCGACGCCGCAACCCTGACGCGCCTGATTCAGCAGCTTGGTCTGAGCAGCGCGCGCGATCTGATGCGCCGCAAGGAAGAGATTTACCGGGAGCTCAATCTGGCGGATGAAACCCTGACCGAGGCGCAGCTTATCCAGGCGCTGGTCGACCATCCCAAACTGATTGAGCGGCCCATTGTGGCGGCCGGCGGGCAGGCGCGCATCGGCCGGCCGCCGGAACAGGTACTGGAAATTCTGTAAAAGGCGAAGATCCTCCGGATTACAGTCCGAGGATCTCTTTCACAAAGGGAATGGTGAGTTTGCGCTGGGCGGTGATGGAGGCATGATCGAGCTGATCCAGCGTCATAAACAGCGTGCGCATTTCCCGATCGAGCCGTTTCAGCAGAAAACGGCTGACGTCTTCCGGCAGTTCGAATCCGCGCAGTTTGGCCCGCAGTTGCAGCGCCTCCCCTTTCTCATCATCCGACAGCGGCTGAAGTTTATAGATCTGTCCCCAGTCCAGGCGGGAAGAGAGATCGGGCAAATGCAGATTGAGCTGGCGGGGAGGACGATCGCCGGTAATCAGCAGGCGGGTACGTCCGGTTTCCTGAATGCGGTTATAGAGGTTGAACATCGCCATTTCCCAGGCTTCGTCGCCGGCGATCGATTCGATATTATCGATGCATACCAGCGCCAGCTGCTCCATCCCCTCCAGCACTTCAGGCACGAAATAGGCGCGTTTATCCAGCGGCACATAGCCGACCGCGCGGTCGTGACGGGATAGCTCGGCGCAGGCCGCGTGCAGCAGATGGCTGCGTCCGCCGCCTTCCCGCGACCAAAAGTAGATATAACTGCCGTGTTCCTGGCGCAGCGCGCCGGCAATGGCGGCAAGAAGCGACGCGTTTTCTCCCGGGTAGAAACTGGCGAAGGTTTCATCATCGGGTAAATAGAGTGGCAGTGAAAGCTGTGCCGGCGTGTTCAGAATCACCTCAAGCAGGGCTGGCAGGAAAACAGAGCGAGTTTATCACAGAAACTCGGCCCTGTTGAGTCGCAGGCAACGACTCAACGGGATGACAGGCCGCGCGATAAAAAGCCGGCGCTAACGCTGAGACGGCTCTTCCGTTTCCGGCGCATCGAGAATCACTTCTTCGCTGCGAAACAGGCTAATCGCTTTAAACAGCAGGCTCATACCGATGCCGACCACCGTCGCCAGCGCCATTCCCTTCAGCTCGGCCGCGCCCAGATGCACTTTCGCCCCGCTGACGCCGATAATCAGGATCACAGAGGTCAGGATCAGGTTTTGCGCCTTGTTGTAATCCACTTTGGACTCAATCAGCACGCGGATGCCGGAAGCGCCGATCACCCCGTACAACAGCAGCGATACCCCGCCCATCACCGGTACCGGCACCGCCTGAATCGCCGCCGCCAGTTTGCCGACGCAGGAGAGCAGGATCGCCAGGATCGCCGCGCCGCCGATAACCCAGGTGCTGTACACCTTGGTGATGGCCAGCACGCCGATGTTTTCGCCGTAGGTGGTATTCGGCGTCGAACCGAAGAAGCCCGACAGCACGGTGGAAATGCCGTTGGCGAACATTGAGCGGTGCAGCCCCGGATCGCGCATTAAATCTTTCTTGACGATATTGGCGGTCACCACCAGATGTCCGACGTGCTCGGCGATCACCACCAGCGCCGCCGGCAGTATGGTCAGAATGGCGAACCATTCGAAACGCGGGGTGTAAAACGTCGGCAGGGCAAACCAGTGCGCCTGGGCGATGGGCGCAAAATCCACCACGCCCATGGCGAACGACAGCGCGTAACCGGCCAGCACGCCGATCAGGATCGGAATAATGGCCAGAAAGCCGCGAAACAGCACCGACCCCAGGATCGTCACCGCCAGCGTAACCAGTGAAATCGTCACCGCCGTGCTATCAACGGACGCGCCGTCGGCGGGCAACAGTCCCGCCATGCCCGCGGCCACGCCGGCCAGTTCCAGACCGATAACGGCGACAATCGCCCCCATCGCCGCCGGCGGGAACAGGACGTTCAGCCAGCCGGTCCCCGCTTTCTTAACGATCAGCGCCACCAGACAGAACAGTACGCCGCACATAATAAAACCACCCAGCGCCACCTCATAGCCCAGAGGCAACAGCAGTAATACCGGCGAAATAAAGGCGAAGCTCGATCCCAGATACGCCGGTATTTTTCCTTTGCAGATAAACAGATAGAGCAAGGTGCCGATACCGTTGAATAACAGTACCGTCGCCGGGTTGATTTTGAACAGGATCGGAACCAGCACGGTGGCGCCGAACATGGCGAACAGATGCTGGAAGCTCAGCGGTATGGTTTGCAACAAGGGCGGCCGTTCACTTACCCCGATGGCGCGACGAGTCATCTTTGTATCCTCTGTAACGTTGCTATTTGTTGCGACTGCGGGCGGCCCGAAGGGTGGCGGGCAGGGATAGTCCACCATAAAAAAACGCCCGGAGCGTTTTTAAACGCCGCTTGCGGCGGCCCGCAGGGTGGCGGGCAGGGATAGCCCGCCATAAAAAAACCGACTGTTTAAGTCGGCTTGCCTATTATTTGGTACCAAATATCTTGTCGCCCGCATCGCCCAGGCCCGGCATGATATAACCCTGCTCATTGAGGCCCTTATCGATCGCCGCCGTGTAGAGTTCGATATCCGGGTGCGCTTTTTCCAGCGCGGCAATGCCTTCCGGGGCGGCGACCAGCACCAGCACCTTGATGCTCTGACAGCCGGCTTTTTTCAGCAGGTCGACGGTGGCGATCATTGAGCCGCCGGTCGCCAGCATCGGGTCGACCACCAGCGCCATCCGCTCCTCGATATTGGAAACCAGTTTCTGAAAATAGGGCACCGGCTCCAGGGTCTCTTCATTGCGGTAGATACCGACCACGCTGATGCGCGCGCTGGGAACATTTTCCAGCACCCCTTCCATCATCCCCAGACCGGCGCGCAGGATCGGCACCACGGTGATTTTTTTGCCTTTGATTTGATCGACTTCAACCGGACCGCACCAACCTTCAATGGTCACTTTTTCGGTGGCTAAATCGGCCGTGGCTTCATAGGTTAATAAACTGCCCACTTCGGAAGCCAGCTCGCGAAAACGCTTGGTGCTAATCTCGCTCTCACGCATCAGACCCAGTTTATGTTTGACGAGCGGGTGTTTCACCTCGACGATCTTCATCATTATCTCCCCCTAGACTGTGGACGGTCAGAAAAACGCCGCTTGCGGCGGCCCGCAGGGTGGCGAGCGGGATAGCCCGCCATAAAAAAACGCCGGGAGCGTTTTTAAACGTCACGAAGTGACGGCCCGCAGGGTAGCGGGCAGGACGCCCACTATAAAAAAATCGCCGGATTATACCGCTTTTTTGGCTGAGTGATACAGGATTAAGCCTGATCCAGATCAACCGATAACAGAAATTGCCCACGGGGAGGAAAAATAAAAACCCGGCGACACATCGCTCGCAAACGATTGCTCGCGCTGTTAGAATTAGCGCGCTCCATTTTAACTACCGATAGCAACCTCCGTGGGGACTCCGCAGTGACCGACAAAACCTCTCTCAGCTATAAAGACGCAGGCGTGGATATTGATGCTGGCAACGCATTGGTAGACCGCATCAAAGGTGTAGTGAAACAGACCCGTCGCCCGGAAGTCATGGGTGGTCTGGGTGGTTTCGGGGCCTTGTGCGCCTTACCGCAAAAATACCGCGAACCCATTCTGGTTTCCGGCACTGACGGAGTCGGCACCAAGCTGCGTCTGGCGATGGATCTCAAACGTCACGACACCATCGGCGTCGATCTGGTCGCCATGTGCGTCAACGATCTGGTGGTGCAAGGAGCCGAACCGTTATTCTTCCTGGATTACTACGCCACCGGCAAGCTTGATGTCGACACCGCGGCCAGCGTGATTACGGGCATCGCCGAAGGCTGTAAGCAATCAGGCTGCGCGCTGGTGGGCGGCGAGACGGCGGAAATGCCGGGCATGTACCACGGCGAAGATTACGACGTCGCCGGCTTCTGCGTCGGCGTGGTCGAGAAATCCGCCATCATCGACGGCAGTAAAGTGCGCGCCGGCGACGCCCTGGTGGCCCTGGCTTCCAGCGGCCCGCATTCCAACGGCTACTCGCTGGTGCGTAAAATTCTCGACGTCAGCAAAACCGATCCGGCCCAGGTGAAACTGGAAAACCGTCCCCTGGCCGACCACCTGCTGGCGCCGACCAAAATCTACGTTAAGTCCATTCTGTCGCTGATTGAAAAAGTCGACGTCCACGCCATTTCCCACCTCACCGGCGGCGGCTTCTGGGAAAATATTCCGCGCGTGCTGCCGGAAGGCGTTCAGGCGAACATTGACGAGGCAAGCTGGCAGTGGCCGGCGGTATTCAACTGGCTGCAGCAGGCGGGTAACGTCAGCCGCCACGAAATGTATCGCACATTTAACTGCGGTGTTGGTATGATCGTCGTACTGCCCGCCGAGCAGGCAGACGAGGCCGTGGCGTTATTAAACGGCAGTGGTGAAACCGCATGGAAAATCGGCTTGATTAATCAAACCGATACCGGAGATGCAGTGGTCATTAACTGATGAAAAATTTCGTTATCTTGATATCGGGTCAGGGAAGTAATTTGCAGGCGTTGATAGACGCCTGCAAGCGCGGACGCATTAAAGGCAAGATAGCCGCGGTATTCAGTGATAATCCCGAAGCCCCTGGCCTGCGGCTGGCGCAGGACGCCGATATACCGACGCACGCCCTCAGCCCGGAAGGATTCGCCGACCGCGCCGCTTACGATGCGGCAATGGCGCAGGAAATAGAACAGTACCAACCGGCGCTGATCGTGCTGGCGGGCTATATGCGGATTCTCAGTCCCGATTTTGTCGCGCAGTTCGCCGGTAAAATACTCAATATCCATCCGTCGCTGCTGCCGAAGTATCCCGGCCTGCATACTTATCGTAAGGCGCTGGAAAACGGCGACGCCGAACACGGCGCGTCGGTGCATTTCGTCACCGACGAACTGGATGGCGGGCCGTTGATTCTGCAGGCCAAAGTCCCCGTTTTCAGCGATGATGGCGAAGAAAGCCTGCAGGAGCGGGTGCAGACGCAGGAACACACCATTTATCCCCTGGTGGTGGGCTGGTTTATCTCCGGCCGGCTGATTATGCGGGAAAATCAGGCCTGGCTGGATGGCGTGCGCGTTCCCCCGCAGGGTTACGCCGCCGAATAATCGCTTTCCCGGTTTTAAACAGCGCCGCTGCGGCGGCGGCGCTGCTGCTTTTAGCCCTCACGCGGGTTCACGGTTGGCGTCCTGAATTCTTATCACATCGTCCAGAATGTCGAGAAACGCGTCGACGACCTCGGGATCGAAATGGCTGCCTGATTCCGAGCGGATATGGGCAACGGCCTCTTCCCGCGTCCAGGCGCGTTTGTAGGGACGTTCGGAAATCAGCGCATCGAACACGTCCGCCACGGCGACGATACGCCCGGACTGCGGAATGTTTTCCCCCGACAGGCCGCGCGGATAGCCGCCGCCATTCCATTTTTCATGGTGCGTCAGCGCGATTTCGCGCGACATTACCATCAGCCGCGAGTCATCGCCGGCCAGTATTTCGGCGCCGATAACGGTGTGCTGACGCATAATCTCCCACTCGGCGGCATCCAGCTTGCTCGGCTTGAGCAGAATAGCGTCCGGAATGCCTATTTTCCCCACATCGTGCATCGGGCTGGCATGCAGAATAAGCTCGACGTCGCTTTCGCTCCATCCCATCCGGCGCGCCAGCAGCGCGGAGGTATGGCTCATGCGCAGAATATGCTGACCGGTTTCGCTGTCGCGGTACTCCGAGGCCCGCGCCAGGCGGCGCACCACCTGCAGGCGGGTATCCAGCAGTTCCCGGGTCCGCAGGCGGACCATCTTTTCCAGTACGTCCTTCTGCTCATACATCAGCCGGTGCGCAAGATGGGCGTCGAGCAGGTTGCGCACCCGCATTAATAGTTCGGTGCGGTCGAAGGGTTTGCTGACGTAATCCCGCGCCCCGCCCCCCAGCGCTTTCAGCAGTTGCTCCCGCCCCTGTTCCGCCGTCAGCACCATGATCGGAGGCAGCAGCGGATCGTTGAGCGATTTCAACTGCTTCATAATCGCATAGCCGTCCAGATGCGGCATATTGATATCCAGCAGGATCAGATCGGGGCGCGCCTCCAGATAGGCACGCACCACCAGACGCGGATCCTGAACGCTCACCAGCCGGTAATAGCCTTCGCTGGCCAGCAGTTTTTCCAGCACCTTGAGGTTTGCCGCTTCGTCGTCGACGATAAGGATACGCGCATCATCATTACTATCGATCATCATGTGGATTCCCTTGGTCATGGTGCAGAAGAGCGTCGACGCTGGTCAGGAAGCGGCCGATGTCCAACGGCTTGGTCAGGTAATCGGCAAAGCCCGCCGCCATGCCGCGCGCGATATCCTGCGGCATCACATTGGCCGACACGGCGAGCACCGGCACGTCCCGCAGCGGGTGATGAGACTTGAGCGCTTCCAGCACTTCATAGCCATCCGTACCCGGCAGATTGATGTCGAGCAGAATCAAATCGGGCCGATGCGCCATGGCGCAGGCGATCCCCGATTCGGCGGTGCGCATGGTCACCAGGCGAATATTGCGCAACTTATCCAGGATCTGCGTCACCAGCTTGAGGTTCACCGGGTTGTCATCGATATACAGGATGTAGTGCCGCTCCCGTCCGTGGATATAGGGCGCGGCGCCGGGCGCCGGCTGGTGTGCCGCCGGCGTCTGCGCCACCGCATCGGCCTGCGGCAGTTCCACCCAGAAACGGCTGCCCTTGCCCGGCTCGCTTTCCACGCCGATCCGTCCCCCCATGGCCTCGATCAGCTTGCGGGTGATCACCAGACCGATGCCGGTTCCCTCAACGCCGCTGCGCTCCGCTTCC
The DNA here is from genome assembly GCF_003115855.1 of Brenneria corticis. Classification (GTDB taxonomy): domain Bacteria; phylum Pseudomonadota; class Gammaproteobacteria; order Enterobacterales; family Enterobacteriaceae; genus Brenneria; species Brenneria corticis. The sequence continues at coordinate 236,407 of NZ_KZ819073.1, read as the reverse complement.
AGCCGATTGAAGGGCTGGAACAACTCCCCCAGACGCTCGCGGGCAATGCCGTCGCCGGTATCGACCACCGCAATGCGCAACCATTTGCCGCGCGTCTCCAGCGCGAGGCGCACGTCGCCTCCGGTGCGGTTGTATTTGATGGCGTTGGACAGCAGATTGAGCAGCACCTGCTTAAAGCGCTGCCGATCGGCGGCCACCGCCAGCGTTTCGGGAACATCCAGGCTCAGGGATATTTGCCGCTCCGCGGCCAGCGATTGCACCAGCTGCCGGCAATCCCGCATCAGCGCGGATAGCGTCACCGGCTCGATGGCAAGCGACACCACGCCGGATTCGATCTTGGCGAGATCCAGCACCTCATTGATCAACCCGAGCAAATGCCGGCCGGCCTTAAGAATTTCAGTAACATTGTCCCGTTGATCGGCGTTCAACTGCTCATCAAACTCCAGAATCTGGGAAAACCCCAGAATGGCGTTCATGGGCGTGCGCAATTCATGACTCATGCTGGAGAGAAATTCGGATTTGGCCTGATTGGCGCGCTCCGCTTCGATTTTGGCCAGCTTCAGCGCCTGCTCGCTCTCTTTTTGCCGGGTGATATCCAACACGGTGGTCAGGCGTAACCCCTGACCGCCAAAAACCTGATCCCGGCCGCGCACGATGGCGGGAAACGTCGTCCCGTCTTTTCTCAGCATTTCGGACTCATAGGACTCAGACCACTTTTCACCGATCAGCTGAGTCGCCATGGGGACCGCCGTCGGGCTGGTAAAGTCGAGCACCGGCCGGCCGATAGCCTCCTCGCGCCGGCAGCGGAACAGTTCCAGCCAGCGGGTGCTGACGTCGACAATGATGCCTTGCCGATCGAAAACCACCACGCCCTCGTCCACATTATCCAGAAAGAAGCGGAAACGGGCTTCGCTCTCCTGCAGTTCCCGTTCCGCCTCTTTGAAACGGGTAATATCGAGGTACATCCCCAACAGCCCGACCAGTGCGCCCTGCGCATCACGCAGCGGCACTTTGTTCACGCTGAACCAGCGCCCCTTGCCCGCCTGCCGTTCCACGAATTCCAGGGCGTCCATCCGGGGCTGTCCGCCGTCAAGCACCGCCAGATCGTCCTGGCGATAGCGCTCGGCCGCCGCCGCCTCAAACAGTTCGAAATCATCGCGTCCGACGATCTCGCCGGGATCGTCTCGTCCGGCGTCGCGGGTAAAATAGCGGTTCGCGCCAAGGTAGCGGGAAGACGCATCCTTCCAGAACACGCCGGCCGGCAGATGATCGAGAATGGATTGCAGCAGGTCGCCCGGAACCGTCGCCCAGGCGTCGTCAGGCGCGCTCAATCGGCCCGAGGGTTTATCGATGGCGGATTTTACAGGGTTCCGGGGTTTATCCCCGGCACGGCGATCGGCTCCCACTCCCTTTCTCCTTGCGCGGCGGCTCTCCGTTCACATCGTATCTCACGATGATAATTTTATCACTTGCAATAAGAATTTTCTCATATTAGATCAAAACGGTAACGCAACGACGCTTGCCTTTTCCTGCCGGCCGCCCCGCTTTAATTACTTATTTAAATAGCCGTAATCCCTTGTCCCGAAACGATATCTGTCGCCTGTGACCATTACCCCCACTAACGCTCCGTTGAAAATAGGAATGGTAGTAATTATCTTTCGCCACCCGTTTTTTTGCAGAGTCCATCATGCGCCTTGCCATCCTTATTGTTTTATCGCTCCTTGGCCCGCTGGCGTCGGCAAAAACCGTCACGGATATTCTGGGCCGGCAGGTGACGATCCCCGACCATCCGCGGCGCATCATCCTCGGTGAAAGCCGCATGCTCTATACGCTGGCCCTGCTTGAGCCGGGAAATCCGGTGAAATACGTCGTGGGCTGGCCGGGCGACATGGCGCGTTATGACGCGCAAAGCTGGCAACGCTATACGGAAAAATTCCCGGCAATCAAGCAGATCCCGCAGTTAGGCAGCGGCGGTTTACACACGCTGAATGCGGAAACCCTGCTGCCGCTAAAACCCGATCTGGTGATTTTGCCGCGGCTGGCAAAACAGCGCGCCAGCGATGACCTGCTGCAACAGACGCTGACCAGCGCGGGTATTCCGGTTATCTACGTCGATTTGCGCATCGATTTGCTCCGCAACACCCTGCCCAGCATCCAGTTGCTGGGAGAGGCGCTGAATCAGCCGCAGCGGGCCGCAGAGTTCAGCGAATTTTATCAGCAGCACATGAATGTCATTCGTCAGCGCATCGCGCAATACCAGGGTAAAAAAACCACGGTGATGCTGCATCTGCATCTCGGCCGCCGCGATACCTGCTGCACCACCGCCGTGGGGGGAAACCTGGGCGATCTGCTGGCCTTCGCCGGCGGTGAAAATATCGCCGCCGGCACCATCAGCGGCGTATACGGCGAGCTCAGCCCGGAACGCGTACTGGCGGCCGCCCCCGACGTCTATATCGCCACCGGCATGGCCGGGCCGGACGGCAAGCGTTTTTCCAGCCTGATGCTGGGGCCCGCGGTCAGCCGGCAGCAGGCGCAAAACAGCTTCAGCAAACTGATTCGCCAGGACGCCATCCTCTCGCACCTTGCGGCGGTGCAACAAGGACGGGCGTGGAGCATGTGGCACAACTTTTACCTCAGCCCTTATCACGTCGTTATGGTGGAGATGTTCGCTAAAGCCCTCTACCCCGACCTGTTCGCGGATATCGAGCCGCAACTCACACTACAAAAACTCTACCAGCAGTTTTTACCTATTGATTTTTCAGGGACATACTGGAGTCAACTTGCACATGAAGAATAAGAAAATACGGCGTAACGGCTGGCCGGCGCTGGCACTGCTGCCGTTTGGCATTCAGGCGGCCGCCGAAACGCGGAACGACACGCTGGAGGTTATCGCCACGGCGGAGCAGCAGGCGGAAACCGGCTATCAGCCGCATAAAACCGTAACCGGCACCCGCGGCGAAAGCCGCCTGCTGGACGTGCCGCAGGCGGTCAACGTGGTGCCGAGCCAGGTGATTGCCGACCGCGCGGTGCGCAATATTGATGAAGCCCTGTATAACGTCAGCGGCATTACCCAATCCAACACGCTCGGCGGCACCCAGGATGCGCTGATCAAGCGCGGCTTTGGCGACAACCGCGACGGCTCCCTGTTTCGTGACGGCGTGCGCTCCATTCAGGCCCGCAACTTCACCCCGACCAGCGAGCGCGTGGAAGTGCTGAAAGGCCCGGCCTCCATGCTGTACGGCATGGGCGAGCCCGGCGGCGTGATTAATATCATCAGCAAAAAACCGCAGCTGGTGCAAAAAACGCATATCGAAGGCTGGGGCAGCAGCTTTAACGGCGGCGGCGGCCAGTTGGACGTAACCGGACCGCTGGGCGCCTCCGGACTGGCTTACCGTATGGTGGTCGATCACGACGAAACCGACTACTGGCGCAACTTCGGCCGCAACCGGCAAACCACCATCGCCCCGTCGCTGATGTGGTACGGGGAAGAGACCACGGTGCGGGTGGCCTACGAACATATGGAATACCTGACGCCGTTCGATCGCGGCACCATTATCGATCCCAACAGCGGCAAGCCGGTGAATACCCCGCGCGAACGCCGCTTCGACGAGCATTACAACGCCACCCGCGGCGATCAGGACAGCATCACCCTACAGGCGGAGCGCAACCTGAGCGATCGCTGGAAAAGCAGCCTGACCTACTCCTATAACCGCAACCGCTACAGCGACAATCAGGCGCGGGCAATGAGCTACGATGCCGATAGCGGCATACTGACCCGACGCCCGGACGCCACCGCCTATGCCCACGCGCAAACCCAGGTGGTACAGCTTACGTTCAACGGGGATATCGACTGGGGACGGGTCAATCACCAGCTGCTGCTCGGCTTTGACTATGAAGCCGACCGCACCTTCCGCGGCGATATGATCCGCGGGACGAACAACAGAACGGACTTTACTATTTACCATCCGGTGTACGGTCAGTTGGCGCCGTCTACCAATGTCATCGCCTCGGACAGCGATCAGCGGGAAAATATCGACAGCAGCGGCTTCTTTATACAGGACGTCATTCGCCTGAACGATCGCTGGCAGCTGCTGGGCGGAGTACGTTACGACAGCTTCGACGTGATGGCCGGCAAAGGCCGCCCGTTCGTCACCCGTACCGATAGCTCATATAACCGCGTGGTGCCGCGCGCCGGCATTATTTACAGCCTGACGCCCTATTCTTCGCTTTATGCCAGCTACAGCGAGTCGTTTAAACCCAACTCGTCGATCGCCAGCCAAATCGGCGCGCTGCCGCCGGAAATCGGCACCGCCTATGAAGTGGGCGCCAAGCTGGATCTGCCCAATAGGATCACCGCCAACCTGGCGCTGTTCGATATTGAAAAGCGCAATGTGATGGTCAGCGAAACCATTAACGGCGAAACGGTGACCCGCACCGCCGGCAAAGTGCGCTCGCAGGGCATCGAGCTGGATCTGGCCGGCAAGCTGACGGATTCGCTCAGCCTGATCGGCTCCTACGCCTGGACCGATGCCCGCGTTACCGCCGACCCGGAAAATAACGGCAATGAAATGGCCAACGCCGCGCGTCATACCGCCTCGCTGTTTCTGACCCAGGATTTCGGCGACACCGGCATTCACGCCGGCGATAACCTGCGCGCCGGCGCCGGGGCGCGCTACGTCGGCCGCCGCGCCGGCGATGCGGCGAACAGCTTCTATCTGGATGACTATACGGTGGCGGATGCGTTCGTGGCTTATAGCCTGCCGCTTAACGGCTACCAGGTGAAGTGGCAGCTTAATATCAAGAACCTGTTTGATAAAACCTATTACCCCTCCAGCGGCGGTCAGTATCGCGTCGCCATTGGCGAACCGCGCCAGTTTGTGCTGCGCGCCAGCCTGGACTTCTAGCCTGCGCCCGCCGCGCGGTTCCGCTGCCCCCGGAACGGCGCGGCGCCTCCCCTCGCCTTCTTTTACCGGATAAAACCGGCTGTAACCTTTTTATCCAGTCTCTATAATTGACTTCGGCATGTTTATACCAGGGCTGGCCCCTGCTGATTTAATAATAAGGATTCCCTATGTCCGACACGAGCAACGCCGTTCGGCTACGACCGCTGGAGCGGGACGACCTGACCTTTGTCCATCAGTTGGACAATAACGCCAGCGTTATGCGTTACTGGTTTGAAGAGCCTTACGAGGCTTTTGTCGAACTCTGCGACCTGTATGACAAACATATTCACGACCAAAGCGAGCGGCGTTTTATCATCGAACATGAACAGACCAAAGTCGGGCTGGTGGAACTGGTGGAGATCACCCATATTCACCGCCGGGCTGAATTTCAAATCATTATCGATCCCGCCTATCAGGGACAGGGCTACGCCAGCGCGGCGGCGAAGCTGGCGATGGACTACGGTTTTTCGGTGCTGAACCTGTACAAGCTGTATCTGATTGTGGATAAGGAAAACCAGAAGGCGATACACATTTACAGCAAGCTGGGATTTGAAGTGGAAGGCGAACTGATCCACGAGTTTTTCATCAACGGCGAGTATCGCAACACCATCCGCATGTGTATTTTCCAGCGGCAGTATCTGGCGAGACACAAAACGGGGGCGGGCACCGGCGGAGCCGCCCCCGGTTCAGGGGTCAGTCAGTAGTAGAACGGCGGCCGGTCGATTTCACCCGGCGAATTGCCGGAACAGCGCCTTGCCGCGCAGCAACCGCAGCCCCAGCCAGCCGCCGCACAGCGATAACGACAGCGCCGCCGCCAACGGCAATATCAGCCACATCGCCAGGTTCGGCTGCCACGGAAAATTGAATACCCGGCTCTGCAACAGCCACAGCGCCGCTTCCGCGCCGATAGCGGCCGCTGCCCCCGCCACCAGCCCCAGTACGGCGAACTCGCACCACAGCGTGGTGCGCAACAAACGCAGCCCGGCGCCCAGGGTGCGGTATACCATCAGTTCCTGCCGACGCTGACGCATTCCCACCTGGATTTGCGCCAGCAGCAGCAATACGCCGCAGAACAGCACCAGGATCACCATAATTTCCAGCGCCCGACTCACCTGCTGCAATACCTGCCCCACCTGACGCAGAATGCTGCCCACATCCATCACGCTTAGCGTCGGGAACTGGCGGTTTAGCTGGACGACCATCTGCTCGTCGCCATCGTGGCGGAAGCTGGTCAGCCACGACTGCGGCTGGCTGTCCAGCGCGCCGGGAGGAAAGATAAAGAAAAAGTTGGGGCGCAGGCTTTCCCAATCCACCTGGCGGAAGCTGGTGACCCGGGCGCTGAACGGCTGCGTGTCGCCGGTAAAGGTCAGCGTATCGCCGATTTTAATCCCCATCTCTTTTGCTTCTTCCGCCTCCATCGAGACTTCGCCGGCTTTCGGCGCTTCCCCCTCCACCAGCACGTTGTGATCCGGTATCCCGTGCATCCAGGTCAGATTCAGCTCGCGGTTTACCGTGTTGCCGCCCGGATCGTCCTCATGAATCACCTCCGTCGCCACCTGCTGATTAATTTCCGTCAGACGGGCGCGAATAATGGGATAGAACAGCTCCGGTTTAACCTGGTGCCGCTCAAGAAAGGTTTTCACCTGCGGCACCTGCTCCGCGGTGATATTCAACAGAAAATAGTTCGGACTGTCCGGCGGCAGCTGCCGTTGCCAGCGTTCCAGCAAATCGCCGCGCATCACCAGCAGCAGGGCAAGCAGCATAAACGACAGCGAAAACGCCGCCAGTTGGCTGAGCGTCGACCACGGCTGACGCAGCAGGCGGTTAATCGCCAGCCGCATCGCCAGTTGCTTAACCGTCAAACGGCGCAGCAGCAGCAACCCGCCCCAGCCAATCACCCCCAGTAACAACGACAGCACCGCCATGCCGCCCAGCAGCGACCACAGCAGGGAGCTGCCGCCGGACAGCACGGCAAGCAGCCCCACCACAATCGCCAGCACCGCCGGCAGGTAGTAACGCAGCGGCCAGACATTGGCCGTCACGTCCTGACGCAGTACGCGCAGCGGCTGCGTCGCCAGCAGTAAACGGTAAGGGCGCAGCCCGACCAGCAATGAAATCAGCAGCAGCGACCCCAGCGCCCATACCCACGGCCACAGCCCGGCGGCCGGCAGCGTCGCCGGCAGGACCGGCGCCAGCATTTTCATCAGCACCGCCTCAAAGCCCAGCCCGACCAGGCCGCCGCACAGCGCCGCCAGCCCCAGCACCGACAGCCACTGTCCGACGATCAGCCGTCGCAGCGCCTGTCGTCCGGCGCCCAGCGTTTTCAACACCGCGACCAAATCATAGCGGCTGCGGCAATAGTGCCCCATGGAGACGGCCACCGCGGCGATGGATAACAACAGGGTCAGCAGCGCGGACAGCAGCAGAAATTGCTGCGAGCGTTTTAACGACTGGCTCAGCGCCCCTTCGGAATCCTCCATGCCGTACCAACGCTGGTCGGGTTTGAGCTGCGGCTTGATAAAATCGCCGAACTCGGTGATTTGCCGCTCGTCGCCCGCAAACATATAGCGCCAGCTGATGCGCCCGCCGGGCTGTATGGCGCCGGTATTCTCCACGTCGGCCAGATTCATCAAAATCCGCGGCGCGGTATCAAAGGGGTTAAAACCGGAATCCGGCTCCTGAATCAGCTCGCCGTTAATCCGCAGCGAGGTATCGCCGACGTCCAGCATATCGCCGACCTTAAGCCCCAGCAGCGCCAGCAGGCGCGGGGCCACCAGCACGGTTCCCTGTTCCGCCCGCAGCCCGGCCGGACGCGTCTGCAGCTCGCCGTATAACGGATAGCGCTGGTCGGTGGCCTTTACCCTGGCCAGCTGCGGCGTATCGCCGGCAAAGGTCATGGTCATAAATGAAATCTGCCGGCTCAGCGTCAATCCCTGCCGCTGCGCCCGCTGCAGCCAGGCCTCATCCACCGGGCGCGATGCGCGCAGCACCCGGTCGCCGGCCAGAAAATCACGGCTCTGCTGGCTCAGCCCCTTTTCCATCCGGTCGCCGATGGTGCCCAGCGCCAGCACGCAGGCCACGGCGAGCGTTAACGCCAGCCAGACAATCAATAATGAAGGAGAGCGCCATTCGCGCCAGAACCACCGCCAGATCATGCGTCCTCCCTCAGCTTGCCGTCCACCAGCCGCAGCCGCCGCTCACAGCGCGCCGCCAGCTGTTCGTCATGGGTGACCAGAATCAGCGTGGTGGCGTAATCGCGGTTAAGGGAAAACAGCAGTTCGACGATGCGCTCGCCGGTTTTGCGGTCCAGATTGCCGGTCGGCTCATCGGCGAACAGCACCTGGGGACGCCCGCTGAAGGCGCGCGCCAGCGCCACCCGCTGCTGCTCCCCGCCGGAAAGCTGCGCCGGGAGATGATGCAGGCGCTCGCCCAGTCCCAGTTGCTGCAACAGTTGCTCCGCCTGCCCGCGGCTGTGGCCGTCGCTTTCGCCGCGCAGCAACGCCGGCAGTTGGACGTTTTCCAGCGCGGTCAGCGTCGGCACCAGCATAAACGCCTGAAAAACAAACCCCACGTCTCTGGCGCGCAGCGCGGCGCGCCCTTCCTCGTCCAGCTGGTTCAACGATTCGCCCATCAGGCTGACCTCGCCTTCGCTGCCGTCGTCCAGACCGGCGAGAATGCCCAGCAGCGTAGACTTGCCCGAACCCGACTCGCCGATCAGGGCGATTGTCTGCGCGGGTTTGACAATCAGCTCAACTCCGGTAAGGATGGAAAGCCGATGTTCCCCTTGACCGACGTGCTTACTAAGATGATGAACTTCAAGAATGTTTTCCGCGGGTCCGAGATTGGTTGCCATAGCTCTCGCTGGACTGGTCTTTGCAAACATGTTTTCGTCCTTTTACTTCTGGGATTATTCAGTGTACGCGCTTTGGCGGCGGATACTTTACTGATACTGGGCGATAGCCTCAGCGCGGGCTATCGCATGCCTGCCGCCAGCGCCTGGCCCGCCCTGCTGAATCAGAAATGGCAGGCGCGGCCGGACGGCGTAAAAGTCGTTAACGCCAGCATCAGCGGCGACACCACCGGCCAGGGGCTGGCGCGTCTTCCGGCGCTGCTGCAGCAGCATCAGCCGCGCTGGGTGCTGATCGAACTTGGCGGCAATGACGGGCTGCGCGGCTTTCCGCCGAACAACATCGAACAGGATCTGAGCAAAATCATTACGCTGGTCCAACAGGCGCAGGCGCAACCGCTGCTGATGCAAATCCGCCTGCCGACCAATTACGGCCGCCGCTACAATGAGTCGTTCAGCGACGTTTATCCGCGGCTGGCAAAACAGTTCGCCATTCCTCTGGTGCCGTTCTTTATGGAGCAGGTGTATCTTAAGCCGGAGTGGATATTGGAGGACGGCATCCATCCCACCCGTGATGCCCAACCCTTTATCGCCGACTGGATGGCGCAACAGCTGGAATCCTTATACCCAATAGATTTCGAGTTGCAGGAAGGCGGCAACTGAACGACAAATTCGTCGGGAACGAATTTGACCAGCCAATGGCTGGCCTCCGGTGAGAGACAGGATGTCTCTCATTAATCCCCAGGAGCTTACTCAAGTAAGTGACTGGGGTGAGGGAAGGCAGCCAACGCATCTGCGACTTGAAAGATAACGGGTATAGTTAACCATGAGTCTTCATAAATAGGCCCTTGAATTAGGTAAAGTTATGCAAAAAACGGTGCTGATTACCGGCTGTTCCAGCGGTATTGGTCTGATTGCGGCGCAGGATCTGCAAAAACGCGGCTACCGGGTGCTCGCCGCCTGTCGCCGCCCCGAGGATGTCGCGCGCATGGCGGAGCTGGGTCTGCAAGGGATCGAACTCGATCTGGACGACCCCGCCAGCGTTGAAAAGGCCGCCGCCGAGGTCATCGCGCTGAGCGGCAACCGCCTGTACGGGCTGTTTAATAACGCCGGATACGGATTATACGGCGCGTTGCGCGATATCTCGCGCCGGCAGTTGGCACGGCAGTTTTCCAGTAACCTGTTCGGTACGCATCAGTTGACGCAACTGCTGCTGCCGGCCATGTTGCCGCACGGCGAAGGGCGCATCATTCAGACCAGCTCGGTGATGGGGCTGGTGGCGACGCCCGGACGGGGCGCCTACGCGGCCAGTAAATTCGCCCTTGAAGCCTGGTCGGATGCGCTGCGCATGGAGCTGCACGGCAGCGGTCTGCACGTCAGCCTGATCGAACCCGGCCCGTTGACCACCCGCTTTACCGCCAACGTCGACCAGACCCGGGCCGATCGGCCGGTCACCAATCCCGGCATCGCCAGACGCTTTACGCTGCCGCCGGAAGCCGTATTGCCTAAACTGCGCCATGCGCTGGAGAGTCCGCGCCCCAGGCTGCGCTATCCGGTAACGCTGGTGGCGCACGCTCTGTCCTGGCTGCGCCGTCTGCTGCCCGGACGCTGTCTGGATAATGTATTACGCACCCGTTCCTGATAATGGCTTGAAGCGACGCATTCCGCCCCCATCTTATACCCGATAGATTTAGATGACGGGTATAGCCAAAACGGATAAGAGAGAACCCCATGCTAGAACAACAAGCAACGATTATCGATGTTAACGAGTCCAATCTCCATCAGGTGCTGGAACAGTCCGCGACGCTGCCCGTGCTGTTTTATTTCTGGTCGGAGCGCAGTCAACACTGCCAGCAACTGGAGCCGGCGCTAAATAAACTGGCGCAGGAATATGCCGGGCAATTTATTCTTGCCCGCGTGGATTGCGACGCCGAGCAGCGCGTTGCGGCGCAGTTCGGCCTGCGGGCGATCCCCACCGTCTACCTGTTCCAGGACGGCCAGCCCGTGGACGGTTTTCAGGGGCCGCAGCCCGAAGAAGCCATCCGCGACCTGCTGCAGCGGGTATTGCCGAAAGCGGAAGAACTGAAGGTCGCCGAAGCTCAGCAGCTGATTCAGGAAGGCAAACTGCCGGAAGCCCTGGTGCTGCTGAAAGAAGCCTGGCAGTTGAGCCAGCAGCGCAGCGACATCGGTCTGCTGCTGGCGGAGGTGCAGATTCAGCTCAACCGCAGCGAAGACGCCGAAGCCGTGCTGGCAACCGTTCCGCTCCAGGATCAGGATACCCGCTACCACAGCCTGGTGGCGCAGATTGAATTGCTGAAGCAGGCCGCCGACACGCCGGAAATCCAGCAGCTGCAACAGCAGTTGGCGGACGATGCGCAGAACGCCGAACTGGCGGTACAGCTGGCGTTGCAGCTGCATCAGGTCGGGCGTAATGAAGAAGCGCTTGAGCTGCTGCTCGGCTTTCTGAAGCAGGATCTCGGCGCGGCGGCGGGCAACGCCCGCAAAACGCTGCTGGATATTCTGGCTGCGCTCGGCACCGGCGACGCCCTCGCCGCCCGCTACCGCCGCCAGCTTTATTCACTGCTGTATTAATATTCCCCTGACAAGGGGGGCCGGGAGGGAGTTGGCTCCTCCCCCTGACGAGGGGGAGGCCAGGAGGGGGTAGCAGCAGGCGTCGCCGGAGCGGTGATTCACCCCACCCCAACCCTTCGCAGGGGAGGGAGTTTGGTTCTTCTGACAAGGGCCTGCCAATAGTCGGAAACCAGAATGGGCTATTCCGCTGATAACCCCTGATGCCCTGACTCCAATGTCTCCAGCACGGCGATCCAGCCGTGGCCGCCGTAAACCGGCCAGCCATTCAGCCAGCGCCGCAGCATATTCATGGCGAATATGGCCGTCAGTTCCTGATGGATCTGCAGACTATAACGCGGCGCGCCGGGCTGTATCGACTGGGCAAACGTCCCCTGCGGCGTATGCAGCGCAATGGTCAGCCGCTCGTCTTCCCTGGCGCCGACCGTCAGCGCCAGCGGCGCGGCGTGACGTTCCGCCAGTTGACGGGTATCGGCCGCCAGTTGGTTCAAGTCCCGCGAGCGGGTATCTGCCGGCAACTCGCCCCCCGCCAGCGGCGCGTCGGCCGCCTGTAGCCGCCAGTTCAGCAGGCCGGCGGTAAAACGCTCGCTCACCGCCAGCCGAAGCCCGCGTTCAGCCAGCCGGCGCGCCAGTTGCGCGGGCAGCCCCTCGGTGCCTTCAAATAGCGTATTTTCCCCCGCCACGCTACGCACCCGTTGCCACAGTTGCTCCATCGCCGTCCGCTGCGCCGCCGGCCCCGTCAGTTTCAGTTCGATAATGGGCATCGCGGAGCGATAGCCCAGCACCACGCCCGGCGGCAGCGCCAGCCCGTCCAGCTGGTTGGCGAGATCGCTTTCCGAACGGCCGAAGGTGGTCAAACGCAGACACAGCGGCGCCTGGCCGATGGCAAAGCGCTCGCGCAGACGCGGCATGATTTGCTGATCCACCATGACCTTGAATTCGGAAGGAACGCCAGGGGTAAAAAACAGCAGGCATTTATCTAACCGCAGGGAAAAACCGCAGGCGGTTCCGACCGGGTTATCGATCATTTCCGCGCTGGCGGGGATCTGCGCCTGTTTACGATTGCTGGGCGCCATCACCCGTCCGCGCTCGGCAAAAAAGGCCTCCATGCGCGCCAGCCACTCCGCGTGCTCAACCAATCCCTCGCCCGCCGCGGTGGCCGCCGCCAGGGCGCTGAGGTCGTCGCTGGTCGGCCCCAGACCGCCATTAACAATCAGAATATCGGCGATCCGGCTGCGCTGGGTCATCGCGCTGACCAACGCGTCGAGATCGTCCCCCACCGTCATCCGGCTGCTCATCGGCAATCCCTGCTGAAACAGGTAGTCCGCCAGCCAGGCCGCATTGGTATCGATAATCTGACCATGCAGCACTTCATCGCCGGTACATAACATCTCGACCCTAAGCATTTTTCACCCCTGTGTAATAGCAAACGGGCGCGATCGCTCGCGCCCGTCAACACATCCGATGGCCGTGAATAGCGCCGGCTATCAGAAACTCAAACCAACGCCGATGTAGGCTGAATCCGCCAGCTTGTTGTCTGAACGGCCGCTTTCGCCGGCCAGATTGATATAGCGGTAACCCACATCCACATTGAGTATCGGCAGCGCCTGCCAGCGCACGCCGGCCTTGCCTTCAACATAGTGATCGACATGGCTGGAGAACGCGTCCGGCGAGTAGTACCCTTCGCCGTACAGGGAGAAGTAACGGTTGATCGGCCACTGCACCCCGCCGCCCAGCGCCAGCGCATGGCCGTCCGAGCCGTGATCCTGATCCAGATACAGCGCCTTGCCGCCCAGCGTTACTTTCAGCGGTCCGGCGGGAATAGTGTAGCCCAACCCGAAACCGTACACATCGTTATTATTGTCGCCGTGGGCATAGCTTACGTTGCCGGACAGGCCGGGGACCAGCAGTCCGAAGCTGGCGTTCGCGCCCGCGTAGTCGCTCCCCGCTTCCCCGGAAATACCGATAGCATGCACGGAGGCCGAGGCAAGCAGCAAGCTTCCCGCACAGGCAATCACAAATTTTTTCATTGTCGATTTCCCTCAAACAGTTAGTAAAAGCACGCAAAATGTATTGATATCGCTGCCGATTCTACCCCAACCCCGCCGCTACTCCAGCGCGACATTATCCTAAAACGCGGCCTGTTGCGCTAAATAATGCTAACCATTTCCATTCCCGACGGCTGGCGACGATAACGATAAGCGCCGCCTATTTGGCTAAAAACCACAAAATGAACAATAGTATTAAGAGTAAATATCCGAACTAATGCTATTACTATAAGGAAGAAATGATGAGCAAGAAAAAGCTGACGACCGTAGCAGGCGCGCCGGTTGTTGATAATAATAATATCATAACCGCCGGACGGCGCGGTCCCATGTTGATGCAGGACGTATGGTTTCTGGAAAAACTGGCGCATTTCGATCGTGAAGTGATTCCGGAACGACGGATGCACGCCAAAGGTTCCGGCGCGCACGGCACCTTCACCGTTACCCACGATATTACCCGCTATACCCGGGCAAAAATCTTCGCTGAAATCGGCAAGAAAACCGATATGTTTATCCGTTTCTCCACCGTGGCCGGGGAACGCGGCGCCGCTGACGCGGAGCGCGATATTCGCGGTTTCGCCATGAAATTTTATACCGAAGAGGGTAACTGGGATCTGGTGGGCAACAATACCCCGGTGTTCTATCTGCGCGACCCGCTGAAATTTCCCGATCTCAACCATATTGTGAAACGCGACCCGCGCACCAACCTGCGCAACCCGGTCTACAAATGGGATTTCTTCTCCCAGTTGCCGGAATCGCTGCATCAGTTGACCATTGATTTCAGCGACCGCGGATTACCCAAGTCTTTCCGCCATGTTCACGGCTTCGGCAGCCATACCTATAGCTTTATCAACGCCGCAAACGAACGCTTTTGGGTAAAATTCCACTTTATCTGCCAGCAGGGCATCGAAAATCTGATGGACGACGAAGCGGAGGCGCTGGTGGGCAAAGACCGCGAAAGCTCGCAGCGCGATCTGTTCGACGCCATTGAAAACGGGGATTTCCCGCGCTGGAAGCTACAGATCCAGATCATGCCGGAAGCCGAGGCGTCACAGGTTCCGTACAACCCGTTCGATCTGACGAAAGTCTGGCCGCACGGCGATTATCCGCTGATCGACGTCGGCTTTTTCGAACTGAACCGCAACCCGGACAACTACTTTGCCGAAGTGGAACAGGTGGCCTTCAACCCGGCGCACATCGTACCCGGCATCGGCTTTTCGCCGGACAAGATGTTGCAGGGGCGCCTATTCTCTTATGGCGACGCCGCGCGCTACCGTTTAGGGGTCAATAACCATCAGATCCCGGTTAACGCTCCCCAATGTCCGTTCCATAACTACCATCGCGACGGCGCGCTGCGCGTTGACGGCAACAGCGGCAACGGCGCCACCTATGAACCGAACAGCTTCGGCGTATTTCAGGAGCAGCCGGACTTCAGCGAGCCGCCGTTAACCATTGAAGGCGCCGCCGATCACTGGAACCACCGTGAGGATGAAGATTATTTCAGCCAGCCGCGGGCGCTGTTCAATCTGCTGAGCGAAGAGGAACACCAGCGCATGTTCCAGCGCATCGCCGGGGAACTGTCGCAGGTGCCCGAGTTTATTCAGCAGCGGCAGATCGCGCTGTTCAACAAGGTCGATCCCGCCTATGGCGCCGGGGTGGCGCAAGCGCTGGGGAAATAAGCGGGCAGGCGTGAGGTTGCTGACAAACCCATCATCTTCATCGTCATCCTCGCGAAAGCGGGGATCTGCAGGAACGACGGATTTGGGGTCAGTATTACGGATGCTTACTTTGTCAATGGCGTGAGGTTACCCCTCACGCTTTTTGTTTATCGATCTGGCTATCCACCCACGCTTTCACCTGACGGCGGGAGATTTTAATCCCGCCGTTTTTCAATGCCGTCGGCAGATGATAATAGGCCACCGGACGCTGGAATCCCGCCAACTGCGGCAGCAACCAATCCCGGAGCTCATCCAGCGTTGTCGAACCGCCTATTTCAACCACCGCGACGGGGCGCTGACCGAACTCCAGGTCATCAATCGGCACCACGCAGGCTTGCTGAACATCGGGATGCGTAAGCAGCACGGACTCGATATTTTCCGGCTGAATCCCCTCGCCGCCGCTGAAGAACTGGTTATCCAGACGGCCCAGAATATGCCACTCGCCGTCGGCGAAACGCCCGCGATCGCGGGTATGAAACCAGCCCTCTTCGTCGACCAGCGGGAAAAGCCGCCCGTCGCGCCAGTAGCCCGCCGCCAGCGTCGCGCCGCGCAGCAGCACCTCTTCGTCCGCCAGACGGATTTCCCGCCCGCGCAGCGGCAGCCCGACGCCGCCCCGGCCGTCGGCGCGCTTGGCGCACACCGTGGACGCCAGCTCGGTCAGACCGTATCCGCACCAGCAGCTGATGCCGCGGGCCTGCGCCTCGCGGGTTAATTCC
This sequence comes from Brenneria corticis, assembly GCF_003115855.1. Classification (GTDB taxonomy): domain Bacteria; phylum Pseudomonadota; class Gammaproteobacteria; order Enterobacterales; family Enterobacteriaceae; genus Brenneria; species Brenneria corticis. Next base: position 220,549 of record NZ_KZ819073.1, on the reverse strand, counting down.
TGCGGGATCGCCGCGCCCCCCAGCAATACCGATTGCAGCGCGGCCGGCACCGCATTGCTTGTCAGCAGCCGCCATAGCTGGGTCGGCACCAGGGAGGCATGAGAGCATCCCCGCAGGGCCCGCTCCAACGGCTGATGGACGCGCACCACCACCGTCGCGCCGGAAAACAGCCAGCGCCACACGATGCCCTGCCCCGAAACATGAAACAGCGGCAATGAGAGCAGCCAGCTATCGCCGGGGGCGAACGGCATCATCGCCAATACGCCCTCCGCGCTGGCCAGATGGGCGGCAAAGGTATGCGCCGCCGCCTTCGGCGCGCCGCTGGAACCGGAGGTTAACGTCAAGGTCGCCAGCCGTTCCGGCCGCCAGGTCGGCGCGTTATAAGCGCCGCCGCCGCATTCGCCGGGCGCATACCGCAGGGCGACCACGCCCGACGGCCATGATTGCTCATTCAGGCATAGCCCGTAAGTCACGCCGAGCGAATCCCACAGCGCGTCGGTCAACGATGCCGGCAGCTGCGGATTCAGCGGCAGCAAACGGGCGCCGCACTGCAACAGCGCCAGATAACACCACAGCATCGCCACGCTGTTTTTGCCGCGCAGCGCCACCCCGCAGCCCGGCGTCACGCCCTGCCGCTCGAAGTCGGCCGCCAGTTGATTAATCCGCTCGGCCGCCTGCCGCCAGCTCCAGCGGACGTCATCCTCCACCAGCGCCGTCGCCCGCGGCGCGCGTTCGGCCCAGTAATGCCAGGGCCAGTCGCTCAGGATTGCCATACCGTTTCCAGCTGTTCGGCCGTCAACAACGGCAGGCGGCTGTCCGGCCAGCCCCTGGCCACCTGCGCCTGCATCAGGTCCAGCGTGTCCAGACCGGGCACCGCGTGCGGCGTCAGCCAGTGCGCCACCCGCGCCAGCTGGGTTAACCCCAGGCTGGATTCGATGCTGGAGCTGATCACCGCGCTCAACCCCGCCTGACGGGCTTGCTGCGCCAGCTCCCGACAGCGCTCCAGGCTGCCGACCAGCGTCGGTTTGATCACGATGGCGCTGACGCCGGGCTCCGCTTCAACCCGGAAACCGGCTTCGCGCACGCTCTCGTCCCAGGCGATGTTGATGCCGGTTTCCAGCGCGAACTCGCGGGATTCCTGACGGGTTTTACACGGCTCTTCCAGAAAGGCGATGCGCGAACGCAACGCCGGATCCACGTAGCGGGCAAAGCCGTCGGCTTTGGCGCGCGTCCAGCTGCGGTTGGCGTCCAGCCGCAGCTGCAGGTCCGGCAAGGCTTCCAGCAGGACGTTGACGATCATGCCGTCGCGCACCGCCTCGTACAGCCCGACCTTGACCTTGGCCACCTTTTCGCCCGGCATGCTCTGCAGCATGGCGAACAGTTCGTCGGGATCGCCGCTGCACAGCGGCGCCTTGCGGTAATCCGCCGCCTGCGGCAAACGCCGATCCAGCTCGGCCTGCGCGCAGCTCAGGCCGAAGGCCACCGACGGCGGAAGGTCATCCGCCAGCGGCCGCCCCGCCGCCCAGCGTTGCAGCTGTTCAAGGGCGGTCGACTCGGCCTGCGCCAGCGTTTCCGCGCTGAACTCCGGCAGCGGCGCAATCTCCCCCCAACCCTGCTCGTCACCCTGTTGCAGGTGAACGATCAGCCCGTCGCGGGTTTTCAGGCGCTGATGGCGCAGCACCACGCCGGCCTCCATCGGCACGCTGTAGCGATAAACCTTAACCTGGCGCATTACGGATTCCGTTTGAATTTACTGAAGTCGGGCTGGCGTTTTTCATTAAAGGCATTGCGCCCCTCCTGCCCTTCGTCGGTCATATAGAACAGCATGGTGGCGTTGCCCGCCAGCTCCTGCAAACCGGCCTGTCCGTCACAGTCGGCGTTCAGCGCGGCTTTCAGGCAGCGCAGCGCCATCGGGCTGTTCTGCAACATCTCGCGGCACCAGCGCACCGTCTCTTTTTCCAGCTCCGCCAGCGGCACCACGGTATTGACCAGCCCCATGTCCAGCGCCTGCGCCGCGTCATACTGCCGGCACAGGAACCAGATTTCGCGGGCTTTTTTCTGTCCGACGATACGCGCCATATAAGAAGCGCCCCAGCCGCCGTCGAACGATCCGACGCGCGGACCGGTCTGGCCGAAGACGGCGTTTTCCGCCGCGATGGTCAGATCGCACATCATATGCAGCACGTGTCCGCCGCCGATGGAGTAGCCCGCCACCATCGCCACCACCGGTTTCGGACAGGTGCGGATTTGACGCTGGAAATCCAGCACGTTCAGGTGATGCACCCCGCTGTCGTCCTGATAGCCGCCGTAATCGCCGCGCACTTTCTGATCGCCGCCGGAGCAGAAGGCCTTTTCTCCCGCGCCGGTCAGAATAATCACGCCGATGCCGTCGTCGTGACGGGCGTTATCCAGCGCCTGGATCATCTCTTTCACCGTTTGCGGGCGAAAAGCATTACGCACCTGAGGACGATTGATGGTGATTTTGGCAATGCCGTCGGTAGATTTGTGATAGAGGATATCGACGAAATCGCCGCTGCAATCGTGCCATTCTACCGGGGCGTAAAGCAGTTCTTCACTGGGATAAAGCATAATAATTAATCCTTAACGGGATGCGAAAGAAAAGAAAGTATCCGCGCGGCATACTCCGCCGGATTGGCCTGATGCGCATTATGGCCGGCCCGCGCCACGCTCAGTAACGGCAAATTATACTGCGCCGCCAGCGCCTGAAACTTGGCGTCGTCGGCGCCGCACAGATAAGCAAAGGGAAAAGCCGGTTGCCGCAGCTTCTCCCCCAGCCAGGGCTGCCGCCCCAGCGAGGTGGCCTCCAGCATATCCGCCACCGCGGGGCCGTGATTGCGGCTGCGCCGGGCTACCAGGGCGGCGCGCTGCGCGGCGTTTAAATCAGCGAATACCGCCTGCCGATACCAGTCGTTCAATACCGTCGCCATCGGTTCATGGCGCAAGCGCCGCGCCCAGCCTGCGTCGTGCAATAGGCGCTGTTCACGCAGCCGGGGCTGCGCCAACCCCGGATGGCCGCCCTCCGCCAGCAGCCCCCGCATGCCGCGAGGCTGCCCGCAGCAGGCATGATACATGGCGATGCGGCCGCCCAGCGAGTACCCCAGCAGCCAATACTCCTCGATGCCCTGCCGGCGCAGCGTGGCGTTCAACAGTTCGCTGACCTGGGCGAAACCGCCGGGCGTAACGTCGAGGGAGCCGCCATGCCCCGGCAAATCCACCAGCAGCACAGGCCAGTCGTTGAAAAAAGGCGCTATCGGCTGCCAGTCCTCGCCGCTGCCTAGCAGACCGTGCAGACACACCAGCCACGGCCGGGCGGGAGAGCCTCCGGCCGGGGCTATTTTCCGGCAGTGCAGCATTACCACGTCGCCGCCCGCGCCACCAGGGCGCTCAGCGTTTCCGCCCCATCCTTCGGCGGCACCACCACCTCCAGCAGGGTGACGCCGCCCTGCGCCCAGCAGCGGGCGACGGCATCGCTTATCTGCCGCCAGCTGTCGGCGCGCGCGTAGTCAAGGCCGAACATCGCCGCCGCATGGCCGAACTCCACATTCTGCGGCATACAGTAAAAAACCTCCCGCTGCTGCGGCGGCGTCGGCAACAGGGAAAATATCTGTCCGCCATTGTTGTTGACCACGATCAGCACCAGCGGCGCCGGCGCCTGACGCAGCAGCGCCAGCGCATTAAGATCGTACAGCGCGGAGAGATCGCCCACGATCCCCAGCGTCGCCCTGCCGTTGCCGCGCTGAACGCCGGCCAGGGTGGAGATCAGCCCGTCGATGCCGCTGGCGCCCCGGTTGCCGTACACCGGATATTTTTGCGGCAGCTGCGCCAATGCGTCAATCAGCCGCACCACCAGACTGTTGCCGACGAACAGCTGGCCGTCCGGCGGCAGCAGTTCCGGCAGGCGTTGCGCCAGCTGCGCCTCGCCAAAGCGCGCAGCCAGATGGGCCATAACCTGCTGCTGGGCGTGACGGGCTATCGCCGTCAGATCGTCGGCCCAGGGGGCTTGCGCCAGCGGAGGATGCGCGGCAAGCCAGTCGCCGACGTCGGCGATCAGACGGCGGCCGCGATGCTGCGCCGGATCCAGCCGGCCGGGCAGCGCATCCACCAGCCAGAACGACTGCGGCCGGCACGTTTCCTGCCACTGCAACAGCCGTTTTCCGGTCAGGCAGCCGCCGAACTGCACCACGATTTCCGCCTGATTGAGCCGCTCCAGCGCCGCGGGATTCGCCAGCCAGATATCCGCGCAGGGTAACGGCTGGCCGCTTTGCGACAGCACATCGCCGATCAGCGGCCAGCCAAGCGCGCTCGCCCACTGCGCGATCTGCGCCCCCTGCCGCGGACCGACCTGTCCGACGATGACGACGCCGCGCTTGCGCCGCCACTCATCCCAGTCGGGCTGCACAGCCAAGGTAGTCTGGCGCATTTCACGCAGCCAGGGTTCGCGGCTGCGCCACCAGTCGCCCAGCGTCGTCAGCCAGTCGCGGTAGGCGGCTTCGTCGTCAGCGCCGTATAGGGGTTCCGCGAACGGGCAATTGATATGCAGTACGCCGTGCGTCAGCTGAGCCATGGCGCTATCCAGCGTCGAAACCAGCCAGCGGGCCGGAATATCCGCCGTGGGCCGCGGCAGGTTCAGCGCCAGCGCCGGGTGGGAGGCGTACAGGCCGTGCTGGCGAATGGCCTGATTGGCGCCGCAGTCAATCAATTCGGGAGGACGATCGGCCGTCAGCACGATCAGCCGCTCGCCGGTCAGCCCCGCTTCCACGATCGCCGGATAAAGATTCGCCGCCGCCGTGCCGGAGGTCACCACCACCGCCACCGGTTCCTCGGCGGCCTTTGCCAACCCCAGGGCCAGATGCCCCAATCCCCGCTCGTCAAAATGGGTATGGCAAATCAGCGCATCGTGTTCGGCTGCCGCCAACGTCAGCGGAGTGGAACGGGAGCCCGGCGCGATGCAGATATGGCGCACGCCGTGGCGGGTTAGCGCTTCAAGCAACAACTCGGCCCAGCGGCGATTAAAGACACTTGTCGACATTAATGTACTCAGCAATTCAGGTTGCGGGTTATCCCCGTCATATTTCAAGCTGCGGGGGCATAGGCTTTTGCGCAGTTCGAATTATTCAGGGCATATGGCAATAATTATAATTTTTTCCACTCGGCCGACTTTGATATAAACCGGCGCCGGACACAACAAACATAAAACGGAACTATGATATATCGTCCTCCAACAGGGATTTTAACCCGGCGGCCTTGTTTTCCAACTCCTGCCATTCTTGTTGCGGATCGGACCCCGCCACAATGCCGGCGCCGGCATACAGCGTTAAAATAGTGTCGCTGATTTCAGCCGAACGCAATGCCACGCAAAATTCCGCCTGTCGGCGGGAGAGATAACCCGCGGAGCCGGCATACCAGCCGCGCTCGAATCGCTCATGTTCGGCGATAAAACCACGGGCGACGCCCCTGGGAATACCGGCAACCGCCGCCGTGGGCTGTAGGGCGTGGAGACAGGCGGCGTCGGACGCCGCCTTCAGCTCGGCCCGAATGGCGCGACGCAGATGCTGCACTTTACGCAGACGGACGATTTCCGGCGGCATAACGTCCGGCGCTAGCGCCGACTGCCGCAGCTGTCGGCAGATGTCATCCACCACCAGCCTGTTTTCGCACTGGTTTTTGCCATCGCTCATCAGCCAGCCGGCCAGTTCCGCCGCCTTGCCTTCATCGTTATCGCTCGCCACCGTACCGGCCAGCGCCTCGGTTTCCAGCCGTAAATCCTTCCGGCGATAAAGCCGCTCGGGGCTGGAGCCGAGAAACGCCTGCCGGGCGTCGTGCGCCAGCATAAAATGGAAACAGCGATGGTTGACCGCGCGGCTGGCGGCCATCAAGGTCTTTGCCGGCAGCGGCTGCCGGAGAGTTAAGGTCGTCGTTCTTGCCAGCACCACTTTCTCCATCTTTCCGGCGGCAATACCCCGCAGCGCCAGTTGCAGCAGATCGTTCCAGCGCCGGCGATCCGGCTGATGTTCAACGCTTTCAATCTCCGCCCGCAGGGGCGGCAGCGGATGCGCCGGCAGCAGCAAATTGATAAACGCCGCCGCCTCATCGGCATCCTGCCGTAATGAGGTTTCACTGAATAAATTGATTCGCAGGCTAAGCGTATCGCCGCGGCGCAATAACTCGATACGCGGCAAAAAAAGATAAGCGCAAGAGGCGCCGTGCGCCGGCGCAGGGGCCGTCTGGCTAAAGGCGTTCAGCCCCCAGATACGTACGTCGCGCTCGCCCCCCTGTCGCGCAAGAAAGGCTTCGGCATCCTGAATATGGTGAAAACCGCACACCCGTCCGCAAACCGCCGCCTCTTCGCTTTCCTGACGATGCTGCCAGTAAAACTGCGGATACGCCGGTTGGGCGGCCAGCCACGGCAATAGCTCGGCGGGTTCGCTGACGCGAATCGAACGCATTAGCTGGCGGAGACCGCCGACTGCAGGCTGTGGTTGGCGCAAATCCTGCTGCATATGGCGCAACAGGTCGGAAAGTTGTTTCACCGTCACCCCGGCATCCTGATGTAAAGTACGGGATTATACGGGAAAAAAAGGCGCCGTGGGTGAGAGGTTATATCGCTTGAAAAGGATTATCCGCCGCTTATTTTTTAGCCGGCCCGCGTTAACTTATCCGATAATCCGTCCATCGGCCGGCTTACGATCACGAATCCTTCGATTCAGCCCCCCAATTATGGTAGAAAGAAGCCCTTATTACGTCCCTTAGGTATATGTCGTTCAGGCTATGAGTACCACAGTGCATTCCGAAGCATCCTGTATCCGGCAGGAACAACCGGGCAAAAAGGCTCAGGCCGCCACGCGCAGCGCTTTTTTCATCGCCGGTTTCGCCATGGCTTCCTGGGCGCCGCTGGTGCCTTTTGTCAAAAACCGTCTGGCAATCAACGACGCCTCGCTGGGAATGCTGTTGCTTTCTCTCGGCATCGGTTCGCTGCTGGCGATGCCGCTCAGCGGATGGTTGACCGGCAAGCTGGGATGCCGGACGGTCATCTTGCTGGCCGGCGCCGTACTGTGCCTGGTGCTGCCGATGCTGACGCAGGCGGACACGCTGCCGCTGATGGCGATCGTCCTGCTTTTTTTCGGCGCGGCCATTGGCATGATTGATGTCTCCATGAATATTCAGGCCGTGATTGTCGAACAGGCCAGCGGCCGGGCGATGATGTCCGGTTTTCACGGCTTTTTCAGCGTCGGCGGGATAGCCGGAGCCGGCGGCGTCAGCGCGCTGCTGTGGCTGGGGCTGTCTCCCGCGGCGGCGATACTGATCGTGGTGGCGCTGCTTGCGGCGTTACTGTCGCAGGCGCAGCGCCATCTGCTGCGCGCCGCCAAACGGGCCGATAGCGGTCCGCTATTCGTCATCCCCCGCGGCTGGGTGATGTTTATCGGCCTGCTGTGCTTCATTATGTTTCTGGCCGAGGGCGCCATACTGGACTGGAGCGCGCTGTTTTTAACCGTGGAACGCAGCCTGGACGGCGCCCAGGCCGGCATAGGCTACGCCGCTTTTTCCGTCGCCATGACGCTGGGCCGGCTTAACGGCGATCGCATCGTCAATGCGCTGGGGCGCTATGCCGTCCTTACCGGCGGCAGCCTGTGCGCGGCGTGCGGATTGCTGTTGGCCGTCGGCATCGACAACGCGGCGACCGCTATTCTGGGTTTCGTCATGGTAGGGATCGGCGCCTCAAACGTGGTGCCGATCCTGTTCACCGCGGCGGGCAATCAGCAGGTCATGCCGGCGAATCTGGCCATCGCCGCTATTACCACCGTCGGTTACGCGGGTATTCTGTCGGGTCCGGCGCTGCTGGGCTTTATCGCGCAGGCCAGCAGCCTGGGCGTCGCCTTCGGGTGCGTGGCGCTGTTATTGTTGCTCGTCGGCGCCAGTGCGCGCGCCGTTATCCGTTAATCAGGAGCGTAAATTCAATGCCGGCAATCATCATGCGTTATTTTGCTCTGTTCATCGTGCTGCTGCTCCTGCTCACCGGCACCTTTGGCTATAACTACCTCAGTAGCTGGCTGACGGAGAAAAAGTATGCCTTGACGGATATCGCCCAGGGAATACAAAAACGCATCGATACCTATCGTTTTTTTACCTATCAGATTTACGGCAACCTGAATGGCGATGATCCGGCCAGCGACGATAATATCAACGCCATCAATCTGATGCCGAATGTCTTTTACGTGGCGAAAAGCGGCCAGGTCACCGACGCGCTGATATTCGGCCAGCACGATCAAAGCACCCTGAACGCCGTCTACCGCATATCAAACTATCTGGACATTCTGTGGGGCGCGGAAAACGATGTCTATTCCATGTACTATCTTAACGGCATCGATAACAGCCTGACGATGATTTCAACCCAGACCCTGAAAGACATTTCGTCCCAGTTCCGCGGCAGCTATATCAGCGCCATTGCGGAAGCGCGCCGCACGGAGATGCTGCAGCAGGCCAATGTACTGGACGAGCGCGAAAGTTTTTCGCCTATCCGCAAGCTGCGGTTCTATAACGACTATTACTTCACCCTGCGCACCACGTTTAATCAGCCCGGCCACCTGGCGACCATTCTTGCCTTCGACTTGCCCATCAACGATCTGATCCCGGCCAATATGCCGCGCGAAAATTTCGTCCTGCGCCAGGACGCGCCGACCGCGTATGACGCCAATAGCGGCAATGAAGATAGCGCGCAGGTCCAGTTGAACGGCTCGCTGCTTGAGATATCCGCGCTGCTGGTTAATGCGCCGGTAAAAATCGTTTTCCAGATTCCGGTAAAAGTGCTGGCCGTCGATATGCTGCATAATAATATCTGGCTGCTGTTGCTGACGCTGGTATTACTGATACTCACCCTTGCCGGCTTTTATCTTTTCCGGCAGAAATACGCTCACCCCGGCGAAGATTTATCACAACTGCTGAGTAAGCGGTTGGATATCTATCATGAAACGCTCAGCCGCATTCCGCTGGGCGTACTGATTTACGACTTCAGCAGCAATAAGGTTATTGTACAGAACGCGCTGGCGGAAAATTTGCTGCCCCATCTCAGCCTGCAAAAAATCACCAATATGGCCGATGAACATCAGGGCGTCGTTCAGGTGACGGTGAATAACGAAATGTATGAAATACGCCAGTTCCGCAGTCAATATTCCGCGGACTATTGCCTGTTTCTGCTGCGTGAGCAGGATAAAGAGATTCTGGTGAATAAAAAACTCCAGTTGGCGCAGCGCGAATATGAAAAAAATGTTCAGGCCAGGAAGCATCTGTTCAGAAATCTGCTCAATGAATTCAAACGGCCGCTGCTTTCGCTACGTCAAAATATACTTTCCCTGCGCCGTGGCGATGATATTGCCGAACGGCAGCAGATCGTTAGGCAACTGCTGACCGATGCGGGCAACGCCATTGATCTGCTGGAGAATATCGCGCTGCAGGAAAAACTGGAGACGCAGGAATGGCAACTCGCCCATGAGAGCTTTTCTCCACTGACGATGGTCGACGGCCTATTACTGGAATTACTGCCGAAGATTAATCAAAAAGGGCTTTCCCTGTTTAATCACTACAAACTGGATATTAACCAAACCTGTCTGGGCGATAGCGAACTGCTGAGAAAAATAGTGTCGCTGCTGCTGAATTACGCCATTACCAATACCGACTACGGCAAGATCACGCTTTCTATCGACCATGATAACAATGCGCCGGAAAAGCTGATGATACAAATCAGCGATACCGGGGCCGGAATCCCGGGAATTGAACAGGATAATCTTAACTACCCGTTTTTACATCCGGCAAGCGCGGATCGTTTCAGTCAAAATTCAGGATTGACCCTATTCCTGTGTAATCAACTGTGCAATAGACTGGGCGGCAAGCTGCATGTCCATAGTAAAACGGGGCTTGGCACACACTATACCCTGACGGTAAAACTGGAGCCCGAAGCCCTCCCGGCCGAGGAAGAGAAACTGCTGGACGGCATCAACGTACTGCTGGATATCACCTCAAACGAAGTACAGCATATCGTCGGCCATCTGCTGACCGGCTGGGGAGCCAACTATCTGCTGGTCGACGATCGCCAGGTCAATCAGCAAGCCGATCTGTGCATCACCGACGATGCGCAAAGGAGCGCGGATTATTGCATATTGCTCAGCGGCGACGATACCGCGGTAGTTACGCTGGGGCCCCATCGGCTGCGGGTGAACTATAATATCAGCCAGCTACTGCTGGAGGCGCTGCTTAAGTTGATTGAGCAGCAGTTGGAAACGCCGGCGGATACGCCGCCGTCGGAAGAGAGTCATGATGCGGCGTTTTACGCCCGACAATTGGCGTCAAGCGATTATTTTTCGCTGTTTGTCGAGACAGTACCGGATGATTTAAAGAGGCTGTATACTGAGGCGCAAGAGGCTGATTTTTTGTCACTTGCGCAAACGGCACATCGGCTGAAAGGCGTATTTGCCATGTTAAACCTGCATCCCGGCAAACAGCTATGTGAGCAGCTTGAACAGCATATTACCGCGCACGATAGTGTACAGATAGAAAATAACCTTCATGAAATTGGAGGATTCGTCAGTGCATTACTACAGCAAGGTAGCCAACATATGAGTAACCAAAACGATGAGTAACCTAAACGTAATTATTGCCGACGACCATCCTATTGTTCTTTTTGGCATCAGAAAGTCGCTTGAACAAATTGAATGGGTCAACGTGGTGGGTGAATTTGAAGACTCAACCGCCTTGATCAATAACCTGCCGAAACTGGACGCCAACGTTTTAATTACCGATTTGTCCATGCCGGGAGATAAATACGGCGATGGAATTACTTTAATTAAATATATTAAACGTCACTTTCCGCACCTCTCCATTATTGTTCTGACCATGAACAATAACCCAGCCATTCTGAGCGCCGTGCTGGATTTGGATATTGAAGGCATTGTGCTGAAACAGGGCGCGCCGACCGATCTGCCCAAAGCGCTGGCGGCGCTGCAAAAAGGCAAGAAGTTTACCCCGGACAGCGTCCTCAAGGTATTGGAAAAAATCAGCGCCGGCGGTTATGGCGACAAACGCCTGTCGCCGAAAGAGAGCGAAGTGTTACGCTTATTCGCCGAAGGTTTTCTGGTAACCGAAATCGCCAAGAAACTGAACCGCAGTATCAAGACCATCAGCAGCCAGAAAAAATCGGCGATGACCAAACTGGGCGTGGATAACGACATTGCGCTGCTGAACTACCTCTCTTCCGTTAACGGCAACGCCACGCATACGGAAAAAGAGTAATTCCCCGCGCTGTTATGATGCCCGCGACAGCGGGCATCACATTTCTTGGCGGTTCAGGTTTCCGCCGAGGCTTCCCGCGTCTGGCGCACCACGTTGCTGTAGTAAAACAGCGTCTGCTGCAGGGTCTCCAGCGTCACCGGCTTGGATAGACAATTATCCATGCCCGACTGTAAACAGCGCTGCCTCTCTTCCGCCAGCGCATTCGCGGTAACGCCGATCACCGGGAAAGTCCGCTTTAATTCGCGTAAGCGTTGCGTTAAGCGGTAACCATCCATATTCGGCATATTGACGTCCGTCAGCACGATATCAACGGTGTTTTTACTTAATACGCTTAACGCATCAACGCCATCATTCGCCGTCAGCGCCATATATCCCAGCGATCCGAGCTGGTCCGCCAGCAAACGGCGGTTGATCGGATGGTCGTCCACCACCAGAATCATGATGTCGCCATTCTCGATACGGCCATAGTTGGTCAACGGCGACGACAGGGCGGAATGCGATGCGTCGCTCGCATCCGGGAGGTAAATTTTCTCCAGCAAATCAGGTAAATATTGCGGCGTCGAGGTGCTGTGCAACCAGCGGCCGGGGCTGACTTCCTGCGCCGAGCCGGTATGTGCGCCGCTCATCACGATATACGCCCGCGCCTCGAACGTTTGCGAAGGCGTATAATCGCTGATGATCACATCATCAGCGCCGATCGTCTGGCGCTGATAACGACAGGCCTGCAACCCGTGCGCCTGTAAAAAAGCCAGCAGATAGGACTCCAGCCGGACATTGCGCACCATCAGCCAGCACATTTTTCCCTGCAAAGCGCCATTAATCGCCACCGGAACATAGCGCGCCTTATAGAGGGGGATCCTGACGCCAAACTGGCTGCCCAGCCCCGGCTCCGACTCGATGGTAATATCGCCGTCCATCAGGTTGACCAGCTTCTCGCAGATGGCCAGCCCCAGCCCGGTTCCCTGGAAATGACGCTGCACGCCGCTTCCCGCCTGAAAAAAAGGATCAAACAGTTTCATCGTTTCACGAGCCGGGATCCCCATACCGGTATCGCGCACCAAAAACTCCAGATAGCCGTCGCGACAGCCCACCTGGAAAATAATGCATCCGGTATCGGTAAATTTGATGGCGTTGCTCAACAGATTGGAGAGCACCTGCTGTAAACGCACCGGATCGCCGGACAGGCTCACCGGCACATTCGGGTCGATAAAGCAGTACAGCGACAGGCGTTTTTTCACCACCAGCGGCAAATAGTTACTGGTGATATGGCTGATAACCTCATGCGGGGCGAAATCACAGGGTTCGATTTTCAACTGCTCCGATTCAATCTTGGAAAAGTCGAGGATATCGCTGATGATTTTCAGCAGCAGCGAGGATGAATTGTTCATCGCCGCCACCAGACGGTTCGCATCCTTGGGCAACGCTTTGGTTTGCAATAAGTCCAGGTTACCGATAATGCCATACAACGGCGTGCGCAATTCGTGGCTCACCGTGGCCAGAAACATCGATTTGGACTGGCTCGCCTGCTCCGCGGCGTTGGCCATCTCCTGTAGCGACTCTTCCATTTTGACCCGGGCGCTGACATCCAGCAGCACGCAAATCGCCACGTTCTCATTACGATAGCGGGAGTGGACAAAGCTGATTTGCAGGTGATCGTTCCTGCTGGTCATCACATCGACGAATTTGGATTGCTGCTCGCAGATAATGCGGGTAATCCGCAGGCGATCCTCATGGGTAAGCAGATTGAGATAATTATGCGCCAGCTCATTACTGAGAATATTCGTGCCGTCATTAATCCGCAGAATACAAATCCCTACCGGGGCGGAGGCCACAATTTTGCGGTTGAACTGTTCGTTTTCTTCTAATTGAAACGCATTGACTTCGGCGGGCAACAGCATTTTGCGCTCAAAAATCCACGCCAGCACAAACAGCAGGATGGCCGACAGCGCGTTGAGCAGCGCCATATTCATTATCAGCCCGCCGATATGGGACAGTAACACCTTTAACGGCAGCGAATAAATAATGCTGAACGCGGTGGGCGGCAGGTTTTTTTTCAGAATAATTTCATCATAGCCGTTCACATAACCAAAGTAATTATGCTCTATCGGATAGCTGTTCACCGAAGAAGCGTGACGCCCTCCCCCTTCGGCAAACTGCAAAACGGTCTGGTTATACTGATTGAGCAGCTTGGCGTTTATCGGGAATTTTCCCAGGGTCACGAAGTCATCAAGGCGGATGGTCTGTTCAATCCCCATGATCACTTCCAGCTTATTATCGACGTAAATCGGCGTCAGCGCGTACAGATAACCGACGTCCGGAATTGAGGCCGGGGTAATCCAGTAGACGGTTTCATCCCGCGCCACCGACTGGACGGCATTCTTCTGCTCCAGAAAACGATCCTGCACGTTTTTCAGCAGGTTATCACGGTCGAGCGCCTGATTGCGGATGCCGAAATCAACCATACAGCGCCGATCGCCGCCGACGAAAAAGACCCGGTTAAGATCGTACACCGCGGAAAAGTTTTCGCGCCAGCCATTAAAAAAATCATTTAACGACGCCAGGGGATTATTATTTTCCCCCTCGTCAACCGAGCAATTCGCTCCCGGCGATAAAGGATAAATAGATAAGGCCGCATCTTCGCTTGTCTGCCGGGGTTGATTGCCCTCGACGTTCATCAGGCGGTTGGCGGCTAAATATTTAAGCTCGCGCACAATATCGGCCGCATGGCGAATATATCCCTGAGACTGATCGAAGCTCAGATTGTATTCCTGCCGCAGCTCCGACTCTTTTTCATTCAGCGCCTTGCTGATATAAAAAAGCGATATCAGCGCGCCAAGCACCCACAGCATAGTCGCCAGCACCCGAAATAAATAACGGGAAACTTTTAATGTCGTATGGAACGAGGCCAGATATTTCAAGTGGATACCATTGCATTGTCAAAGAGGTAATGACCCGAGGGACCTGTCGATACACTACCGATACCGCATAAAAAAAGCCAGCGCATCACGCGCCGGCTCAGTGTCGTCATCCCCGCCTGGGCGGGGCGCCGTGACCAATAACCCGATACCCCGGATTATTCATCATCTTCCACGATGTCGTCATCGGTATCGATATCGTCGGCGACGTCTTCGTCTTCGGCAATTTCACCCTCGACTTTCACCACGTCATCCAACTCTTCATCTTCCACCGGTTCGGCGACACGTTGCAGACCGACCACGTTTTCATCTTCCGCCGTGCGGATCAGCGTAACGCCCTGAGTATTACGCCCGACGATACTGACTTCGGAAACGCGGGTACGAACCAGCGTGCCCGCATCGGTAATCATCATGATCTGGTCGACGGTATCCACCTGTACCGCGCCGACAACGTTGCCGTTGCGCTCGCTCACCTTGATGGAGATAACCCCCTTGGTGGCGCGGGATTTGGTCGGATACTCGCTGACGGCGGTGCGTTTGCCGAAGCCGTTCTGCGTCACCGTCAGAATGTCGCCGTCGCCGCGTGGAATAATCAGCGACACCACCCGATCCTCGCCTTGCAGATTGATGCCGCGCACCCCGGTGGCCGTACGGCCCATGGAGCGAACCGCCCCTTCGGAGAAGCGCACCACCTTGCCATCCGCCGAGAACAGCATCACTTCGTTGCCGCCGTCGGTCAGATCCACGCCGATCAGTTCATCGCCGTCGTTGAGATTAACGGCGATAATACCGGCGCTGCGCGGACGGCTGAATTCGGTCAGCGCGGTTTTCTTCACCGTACCGCTGGCGGTGGCCATAAAGACATGGCGCCCTTCTTCATATTCCCGCACCGGCAGGATCGCCGTGATACGCTCGTTCGGCTCCAGCGGCAGCAGGTTGACGATGGGCCGGCCGCGCGCTCCGCGACTGGCTTCCGGCAGTTGATAAACCTTCATCCAATACAGGCGGCCGCGGCTGGAGAAGCACAGGATGGTATCGTGGGTATTGGCGACCAGCAGACGATCGATAAAATCCTCTTCCTTGATACGCGCCGCTGATTTACCGCGTCCGCCGCGGCGCTGCGCTTCATAGTCGCTCAGCGGCTGATACTTGACGTAGCCCTGATGCGACAAGGTCACCACCACGTCTTCCTGAGAGATCAGGTCTTCAATATTGATATCGGCGGTATTGTGGGTGATCTCGGTGCGGCGTTCGTCGCTGTATTGCGCCTTGATGGCCTCCAGCTCTTCGCGGATCACTTCCATCAGCCGTTCCGGGCTCGCCAGGATATAAAGCAGCTCGGCAATCTGCGCCAGCAACTCTTTATATTCGTCCAGCAGCTTTTCATGCTCCAGGCCGGTCAGTTTCTGCAAACGCAGATCCAGAATCGCCTGCGCCTGCTGCTCGGTCAGATAATAGCGACCGTCGCGGATGCCGAACTCCGGCTCCAGCCATTCAGGGCGCGCGGCATCGTCGCCCGCACGCTCCAGCATCGCCGCAACCGTACCCAGTTCCCATGATTGGGCGATCAATCCGGCTTTTGCCTCCGCCGGGGACTGCGCGCGGCGGATCAGTTCGATAATGGGATCGATATTCGCCAGCGCAATCGCCAGCCCTTCCAGAATGTGCGCCCGGTCGCGGGCTTTACGCAGTTCGAAAATAGTCCGGCGGGTGACCACTTCGCGGCGATGGCGGATAAAGGCGGAAAGAATATCTTTCAGCGGCATGATCTTCGGCTGGCCCTGATGCAGCGCCACCATATTGATGCCGAAAGAGGTTTGCAGCTGGGTCTGGGAATACAGATTGTTCAGCACCACCTCGCCCACCGCATCGCGCTTGATCTCGATAACGATGCGCATACCGTCTTTATCGGACTCGTCGCGCAGCGCGCTGATGCCCTCAATACGCTTGTCTTTCACCAGTTCGGCGATTTTTTCAATCAGGCGCGCTTTGTTCACCTGATACGGAATTTCATGCACGATAATGGTTTCACGCCCGGTTTTGGCGTCGGCCTCCACTTCGGCGCGCGCGCGAATATAAATCTTGCCGCGCCCGGTGCGGTAGGCTTCCTCGATACCGCGTTTGCCATTGATAATGGCGGCGGTCGGGAAGTCCGGTCCTTTGATATGCACCATCAAGCCTTCAAGGCTGATGTTTTCGTCGTCGATATACGCCAGACAGCCGTTCACCACTTCCGTCAGGTTATGGGGCGGAATATTGGTGGCCATCCCGACCGCGATACCGGAAGACCCGTTAACCAACAGGTTGGGTATGCGGGTCGGCATAACGTCGGGAATCTGCTCCGTGCCGTCATAGTTCGGCACAAAATCAACGGTGTCTTTTTCCAGATCGGCCAACAGTTCATGGGCGATTTTCGCCATGCGGACTTCGGTATAACGCATCGCCGCGGCGGAGTCGCCGTCAATCGAACCAAAGTTGCCCTGTCCGTCGACCAGCATATAGCGCAGCGAAAAAGGCTGCGCCATACGCACAATGGTATCGTACACGGCGGTATCGCCATGCGGGTGATATTTACCGATCACGTCCCCGACCACGCGGGCTGATTTTTTATACGCTTTGTTCCAGTCGTTGCCCAGTACGCTCATCGCGTACAGTACGCGGCGGTGTACCGGTTTTAGTCCATCACGAACATCTGGTAACGCACGCCCGACAATAACGGACATGGCATAGTCCAGATACGAGCTTTTCAGCTCTTCTTCAATGTTGACCGGTGTGATTTCTCTGGCAAGGTCGCTCATGGAGCCGCTATCCCTCTATTTATGCATCTACCCGAGTTCAAAAGGTGAAAAAGTATATCACAAAGCGCGGTTTCGGGGGAAACTCCCCCGCCTCCTGATAAAGGAGAGGCGTTTTAGGCGCGGGGCGGGAAATTCGATGACGGCTACAACATTACGAGCGCTGACGATATACTCGCGTAAGATGAAAATAACCAAAGGTCGTAATTGCAGATGAATGCAGAAAATCAAACCCCGAACGTCGACCAGCAGGAAATTGCCAAATTTGAAGCCATTGCTTCACGCTGGTGGGATCTGGAAGGGGAATTCAAACCGTTGCACCGCATCAACCCGCTGCGACTGGGCTATATAGCGCAGCGCGCCGACGGCCTGTTCGGCAAGAAAGTGCTGGACGTGGGCTGCGGCGGAGGCATTCTGGCCGAAAGCATGGCGCGGGAAGGCGCCGACGTCACCGGACTGGATATGGGAGCCGAGCCCTTGCAGGTGGCCCGTTTACACGCGCTGGAAAGCGGCATGGCGGTGAATTACATTCAGGAAACCGTCGAGGCGCACGCCCAGGCGCACAGCGGCGAATATGATGTGGTGACCTGTATGGAAATGCTGGAGCACGTTCCCGACCCGCAGTCGGTGGTGCGCGCCTGCGCGAATCTGGTCAAGCCGGGGGGGGACGTGTTCTTCTCCACCATTAACCGTAACGCCAAGGCCTGGCTAATGGCGGTGGTCGGCGCCGAATATATCCTGAAGATGCTGCCGCGCGGCACCCATGACGTTAAAAAATTCATCCGCCCGGCCGAGCTGATTGAGTGGGTCGACGCCACCCCGCTGCGCGAAAAACATATCACCGGATTACACTACAACCCGCTGACCGACCGCTTTAAGCTCGGCCCCAATGTGGACGTGAATTATATGCTGCACACCCGGCGCGAAGCCTAATGCCGTTCTGAATACGCCGATGATGAACAGGCTGATTGGTGAGTAAGGTAAACTGTCCGGGCTCGGAAAGACAGTTTACCTGCTAGGCTTGGGTCAGATAAACAACGCCGGCGAGATCCCAAAACGTTGCGACAGTTTGCGAATATGCTCGGTGGTAAGCTGCCGTTCACCTTTCAGAATGCGGGATACCAGAGATTTGCTGCCGATCTCATCAGGGAAATCCTGTTGTTTCAGATGGTATTGTTCCATCAGCGTGCTCAGAACGGCGATGCCGGACGGCAACGCCGCCACGTGTTTACGAAACTCAGCCACTTCCGGCAGATTGTTTTCATATTCGGCGATTTTGACGCAGACCATATCCAGCAGCGGGCTCGATGGATCGTGCATCAGGAGATGTTCCACCAACGCCAGGGCGTCGCGGTAGTCTTTTTCGCTGGTGCTTCCCGCCAGCAGCGGCACAGCGGCTTTCAGTTCTTCAGTGGCTTTCAGCGCATCAGCGATCATTTCTTTTCCCCCGGCGTAAAGCCGTGTACCGATCATATTCAGCATGGGTCATTACTTCGCGAACGTAAAACTTCTGTCCGGCAAAGAATATCAGCGCAATAACCCGCAATTCGTTCCCGGCCACGTTAATGACGTAGTGTTTATCCAGGTATTTAAAGTTATCCAGTGACGGATAAACTTTCTTTAATTCGTCCGGCGTAGGGAAGTTCCCTTTCTCTATTACCCTTCCCAGCTTCATCAGATCCTCAGCATATTGCGGGAAGCGACGAGAGGCTTCGACAATGGTTTTCATTGAAATAAGGTGCATATCCATTCACCATAATTGCCAAGTTGGCAACATTATAGCCCACCGCGCCGCAGTTGCCAAACTGGCAACCAGCAGCTTGATAATCAGACGATTCCGAGTATCATTAGCGTTTTCATGATTTGATCAAGATGACGATTTTCGTCGCGAACAAGAAAGCGGCAAGCGATCAAATATTTATTTTTTTATCCCCACGCATTGACAATGCCAGAGGCCGCTAGCGAACCGGCATTTAGCGAATCAATAACATTTCCTACCCAAGTTATCCACAATTTACCCCGTTTTTGCTCACTTGCAATAACCGGTTTTTATCATTATCTTGTTATCAAATTAAACCCACCCCCCTACATATTGTGTTTACAGCGAATGAAAGGTACTACCGTGCCTGGCGTTTCGTTTTGTGCAGCGCAGTCAATACGGGGTTAAAAAAACGGATAGGTGTTACTTCCCATGAACCAGAGCCTGCTAGTAACCAAACGCGATGGCAGTAAAGAAAGAATCAATCTGGATAAAATCCACCGAGTCATTACCTGGGCCGCGGAAGGATTGCATAACGTCTCTGTTTCTCAGGTGGAACTGCGCTCCCATATCCAGTTTTATGACGGTATCCGCACCGCGGACATTCATGAAACCATCATTAAGGCGGCCGCCGATCTGATCTCCCGTGAAAGCCCCGACTACCAGTATCTGGCGGCGCGTCTGGCTATCTTCCACCTGCGCAAAAAAGCCTACGGCCAGTTTGAGCCGCCCGCGCTGCTGGATCACGTCAGAAAAATGGTCGACATGGGCAAATACGACGAGCATCTGCTGGACGACTACAGCGCGGAAGAGTTCGCCGCGATGGACGGCTTTATCGACCACTGGCGCGATATGAACTTCTCTTACGCCGCCGTCAAGCAGTTGGAAGGGAAATATCTGGTGCAGAACCGCGTCAGCGGCGATATCTACGAAAGCGCCCAGTTCCTGTACATCCTGGTCGCCGCCTGCCTGTTCTCCGGCTATCCGCGCGAAACCCGGCTGGATTACGTCAAACGCTTCTACGACGCCATCTCCACCTTCAAAATCTCGCTGCCGACGCCGATCATGTCCGGCGTGCGTACGCCGACCCGCCAGTTCAGCTCCTGCGTGCTGATCGAGTGCGGCGATAGCCTGGATTCCATCAACGCCACCTCCAGCGCCATTGTAAAATACGTTTCCCAGCGCGCAGGCATCGGCATCAACGCCGGGCGCATCCGCGCGCTGGGCAGCCCGATCCGCGGCGGCGAAGCCTTCCATACCGGCTGTATTCCTTTCTATAAGCATTTCCAGACCGCCGTCAAATCCTGCTCCCAGGGCGGCGTGCGCGGCGGCGCGGCGACGCTGTTCTACCCGCTGTGGCATCTGGAGGTCGAAAGCCTGCTGGTGCTGAAAAACAACCGCGGCGTGGAAGGCAACCGCGTGCGCCATCTCGACTACGGCGTGCAGCTTAACAAGCTGATGTACCAGCGGCTGGTCAAAGGCGGAGATATCACCCTGTTCAGCCCGTCGGACGTGCCGGGGCTGTACGACGCGTTTTTCGCCGATCAGGACGAGTTCGAACGTCTGTACGTGCAATACGAGCAGGACGACAGCATCCGCAAGCAGCGTATCAAGGCGGTCGAGCTGTTCTCGCTGATGATGCAGGAACGCGCCTCCACCGGCCGTATCTATATTCAGAACGTGGATCACTGCAACACACACAGCCCGTTCGACGCGCAGATTGCGCCGGTGCGCCAGTCCAACCTGTGCCTGGAAATCGCGCTGCCGACCAAGCCGCTGAACGACGTGAATGACGACAACGGCGAAATCGCCCTGTGTACGCTCTCCGCGTTCAACCTCGGCGCCATCGACAGCCTGGACGATCTGGAAGAGCTGGCGACGCTGGCGGTACGCGCGCTGGACGCCCTGCTGGATTATCAGGACTACCCGATCCCCGCCGCCGAACGCGGCGCCATGGGCCGCCGCACGCTGGGCATCGGCGTTATCAACTTCGCCTACTATCTGGCGAAAAACGGCGTGCGCTACTCCGACGGCAGCGCCAACAACCTGACGCACAGAACGTTCGAAGCCATTCAGTATTATCTGCTGAAAGCCTCCAACGTGCTGGCGCGCGAGCAAGGCGCCTGCCCGTGGTTCAACGAAACCACCTATTCCCAGGGGGTGTTGCCCATCGACACCTACAAGCGCGATCTTGACGCGATTTGCAGCGAACCGCTGCACTATGACTGGGAAACGCTGCGTCATGAGATTAAGGAGTTCGGCCTGCGCAACTCCACGCTCTCCGCGCTGATGCCGTCCGAGACCTCTTCGCAGATCTCCAACGCCACCAACGGCATTGAGCCGCCGCGCGGACACATCAGCGTGAAGGCGTCCAAAGACGGCATTCTGCGCCAGGTGGTGCCGGAGTATGAAACGCTGAAAGACGCTTACGAACTGCTGTGGGAAATGCCGAACAATGACGGCTATCTGCAACTGGTCGGCCTGATGCAGAAATTCGTCGATCAGGCGATTTCGTCCAATACCAACTACGATCCGTCGCGTTTCCCGTCGGGAAAAGTGCCGATGAAGCAACTACTGAAAGATTTGCTGACGGCGTATAAATTCGGCGTTAAAACGCTCTACTACCAGAACACCCGCGACGGCGCGGAAGACGCGCAGGACGACCTGTCGACGCAGCCGCAGGACGACGGTTGCGAAGGCGGCGCCTGCAAGATTTAAGCCTTTCCCCCTCACATCCTCCCCCCTATCAGGGGGAGGCGCTAAACGCCCTCCCCTGCGAAAGGGAGGGTTGGGGGGGGTTGATTCAGGCGCCCCAGGCTGCTGCGCAGCTTCTGCGTTTTTTATCGCGGGCAATCCCTGCAACCACGCTTTGTGGGCCGCCGCAAGCGGCGTTAAAAAATGCTCCCGGCATTTTTTTATGGCGGGCTATCCTGCCCGCCCCTACGGCCGCCGCAAGCGGCGTTAAAAAATGCTCCCGGCATTTTTTTAGGAGAAAACAATGGCCTATACCACATTTTCACAGAATAAAAACGACCAGCTACTCGAACCCATGTTCTTCGGTCAATCGGTTAACGTTGCCCGTTTCGATCAGCAAAAATACGAAATCTTTGAAAAGCTGATCGAAAAACAGCTTTCCTTCTTCTGGCGCCCGGAAGAGGTGGACGTTTCCCGCGATCGCATCGACTATCAGGCGCTGCCTGAGCATGAGAAACACATTTTCATCAGCAACCTGAAATACCAGACGCTGCTGGATTCGATTCAGGGCCGCAGCCCCAACGTGGCGCTGCTGCCGCTGATCTCCATCCCGGAACTGGAAACCTGGGTGGAAACCTGGGCGTTTTCCGAAACCATCCACTCGCGCTCCTACACCCATATTATCCGCAACATTGTCAACGACCCGTCGGTGGTGTTTGACGACATCGTGACCAATGAAGAGATCCTCAAGCGCGCCAAGGACATCTCCGGCTACTACGATTCGCTTATCGAAATGACCAGCTACTACCACCTGCTGGGCGAAGGCACTCATCAGGTGAACGGCAAAACCGTTACCGTTAATCTGTATGAGCTGAAAAAGAAACTCTATCTGTGCCTGATGAGCGTCAACGCGCTGGAAGCGATCCGTTTCTATGTCAGTTTTGCCTGCTCATTCGCCTTCGCCGAACGCGAACTGATGGAAGGCAACGCCAAAATCATCAAGCTGATCGCCCGCGACGAAGCGCTGCACCTGACGGGCACCCAGCATATGCTGAACCTGATGCGAGCCGGCCACGACGACCCTGACATGGCTAAAATCGCCGTGGAATGTCAGCAGGAATGCTATGACCTGTTCGTGCTCGCCGCCCAGCAGGAAAAAGAGTGGGCCGACTATCTGTTCCGCGACGGCTCCATGATCGGCCTGAACAAAGAGATCCTGTGTCAGTACGTTGAATACATCACCAATATCCGTATGCAGGCGGTGGGCCTGGCGCGGCCGTTCGAAACGCGCACCAACCCGATTCCGTGGATCAACGCCTGGCTGGTGTCCGATAACGTCCAGGTCGCGCCGCAGGAAGTGGAGGTCAGCTCTTATCTGGTGGGTCAGATTGATTCCGAAATGAATGCCGACGACCTGAGTGATTTTCAGCTTTAATCGCCATGAATAACGCCACCATCACCCTGCGCGCCTCAGGTGCGCAGCTGACCTGCGCGGACGCGGGCAATTCATTGCTGGATGTGCTCGAGTCCCATCAGGTGAGCGTCGAATACCAGTGCCGCTCCGGGTACTGCGGCTCCTGCCGCCTGCGCCTGCTGAAAGGCCAAGTCGCCTACCGCCAGACGCCGCTGGCCTGCATTCAGCAGGGAGAAATCCTGCCCTGCTGCTGCATGCCCGTTAATGATATTGAATTGGATATGTGAGCCCGGAAGTGAACGACCTTCAGCGTTTACCAGGGCTTTTTGGCAAATTTCCATAATAAAATAAAAACGACCACGATTCCCACACCAGTAATATAGTGCCAGTGGTCAGGGAAAAAGCTTACGGAAAAAATGGCAATCGCTATTATTGCAATAACGGGAAGGAACTCGAAGCACAAATCAATAAAGGTGTATTTTAAGAATTTTTTCATACGCCAATTACCGGATTAAACTTTCCACCAGAAATACTACTTCATCCTCACTTAACATGATTTTTGAAAAGTAAGCGTTTTTGGAAAAATGCGGCTCAACTAAAAAATACAGCATTTCAATATTATTCGCATACAGTATGTGATAATAGTTCGGATTGGCGGATTTTAAACGGTTCGCCGCACTAGCGGCAAGAGCAACTTTTCCATATCCCGTTAACGTCATAAGAGCACCATTTAAATATTTATTTAGCCCTTGCCTCACGGAAAAAACAAATCCAAAAGATTCACATGCGGCTTTAGCAACCACATAAGAAACAGTATGGTTGGTTAGTTTTGCAGATGCATAACTTGATGAAACTTTTAATAAAGATTGGCTGATTTTATTAATCGTTGAAAGACTGGCGTTACTCAGGATTGAGTCTACGTAAAGTTTGACCATTTCAAAGATAATGTCATTACTTTTAAACATTTTGATAACGGCTTGGACCATTCTTTTATCTTCATGCTTGAGATTGTCACAAGCATCCTGATAACTATCAAAAAAACAGGAACTCCACCAGCTTGCCCTTTCAATACCATTATTCAATACCTGAACCTGCTCTTTAGCAATTTCCTTGACGCCTTGCAGAGCCCGCTCCAATTGGAGGGCAAGTTGGTGATCGGCCTCCATTTTATCCTTCACTTCCAACATGTAAGACATTGAATACCCTGTTATTAAAGTTGATATAATGTAAACTGTTCAGTACAATATTTACGCTATAATAATTCATCATAAACAAAAAAGAGAAGTGCGATGAACAAAAAAAGAACTGTCATGAAGACAATCAGAAACATATGTATCTTTATCATCTTCCTTTTGTTCTGGTTGCAAATTATTAGCACGCTAATTTTCACCCGTTTTTCGGAGGAAAGAATTATGTGGCTGGCCGGGATTGTGAACATCTTCCCCAATGGAAGTGCGTTTAACAGCTTAATGATTGCCATCATTTTAGTGTCTCTGATATGCACTTATCTCTCTTATAAGCTGCTGTTTTGGATTGTACGGACATTAAAACAAAGATATAACCCAAAGACTTCCGGCTAAATAAATACTCCCACTCTTTTAGGCCCCATGGAAGAACAAGGCAGTTCTCTGCACTGTCTTAATGGAATAGCCCATCGCGACTATCCAGAATACCGTAATAGTCCCCGGTATTCGAATGAACCTGCCAAATTACCGTCATCCCTATTTTGATTTTTGTTGCGCTGATCCTAATGATATTGAATTGGATATGTGATGCGCGAGCTACGCCTGCTCCGGCTCCGCCGCAACCGGCTGTTCGGCCAGCCAGCCGAGCACCTCGTCAATGCCAAGCACATCCGCATAGCGGGCGTTAAGATCCAATAGGGTGAAATCCAGCACGGACTGACTTCTGTCGCCGGTAATCTCCCGCGGCAATACCACGTGAAACCCCGCCTGGAACGCTTCAATCGCCGTGGCGCGCAGGCTGCCGCTGGCGGTCACCCCCCCTAGGATAAGCGTATCCACTCCCTGTTGTTTCAGCCACATCGTTAGATCGTGACCGTGCAAATCGGAGATATAGCAGGTGGACTGCATCCGATCGAAAGCGATGCCTTCCAGCGCAGCATCGATCCGATTAAGGTAGGCATCTTCCGCCAGGACGGTAATAGAAGAAAACTTTTTCCCCCACATCCGCGAAAAATGGTGATCTTGCTGATAAATCGTACGGGTAAATACCGTCGGCGATTGGTGTTGCCTGGCCAGTTCCAGCAACCGGCACAGCGCGGTTTTATTAAACGACGTATTGATCGCCAGCGTGGATCCCGAATCCATAAAGGCATAGGTCACGTCCCGTATCAGGACGGCCGCCTTCGAGCCAAAGCCGATTTTACTGGCAAACCCGGTCTGTGAATAAATGCGCTGGATTTCATCGGCCAGATAGCGGCGTTGGCCGCCGGGGGTATAAACCACCTTGAGGCCATAGGTTTTCACTTCGCCGTTTTCCTCCAGGCGCCTCAGAGTGCTGGCGGAGATCCCCAGCATTTTCGCCGCATCAGAAACCGTCAATAACTTATCGTACATAACACGCCATCCTGGTTAACCGGAAAAAACTACGCGCACAAACCGCGCGCTTAAAAAAAATGCCTGGAGCATTTTTCAACGCCGCTAGCGGCGGCCCGCAGGGTGACGGGCAGGGATAGCCCGTCATAAAAAAATGCCTGGAGCATTTTTCAACGTCGCTGGCGACGGCCCGCCGGATAAACTGGCGGGCGGCTTATTTTCATTGCTGGCACACCGGCGGTAAACGGGCATGCCAATCGGTCATCTGCTGATAGTACAACCCCAGATCCACCAGCGCCTGTTCATTACCGTGCCGGGCGACCCACTGCATGCCGATAGGCAATCCCGAGCGGGAAAAACCCACCGGCAGCGCCAGCGTCGGCACACCGGCGTTGGTGAACGGCATATTAAACGCCGGCGAACCGGTAAGTTCCAGGCTATAAGGCGCCAGCGTCGGCGTGGCCGGCGTCATCAGGATATCCGCCTGCTCAAACAGTTCCGCCAGTTCAGAGCGGTAACGGGCCCGCGTCTGCTGGGCCTGCAAATACTCATGGGCGGAAATAGCCAGCCCCTGTTGCAGGAACTCCTGTAAATAAGCGCCGAATAACGCCGGCGTTTGCAGAAACGTGGTGCGGTGATAGGCCGCGCATTCGGCCTGCATCACGATCTGATGCGCCTGACAGGCCGCGGCAAAACTTTCCGGCAACTCGATGCGTCGCAGCCGAACGCCGCGTTCGGCCAGTTCGTCCATCGCCTGCCGGCAGGCAACGCCGATCTCGTCGTCCACATCGGCAAACCACGGATGTTCCACGATACCGACAGTATAATCGTGCTTCTCCCTTAATTGCAGCGGCGCGTAAGGCTGGTTCTGCGTCGTCTCATCCCGGGGATCGGGGCCCGACAGCGCGTTATACACCAGCACGGCATCTTCCACGGTGTGAGTAAAGGCGCCGACGTGATCCAGCGACCAGCTGGCGGGGATAACCCCGGCCTTGCTGATGCGCCCGTAGGTCGCCTTAAGCACCGTGACGCCGTTAAACGCCGCCGGACGGGACAGCGATCCGGCCGTCTGCGTTCCCAGCGTCATCAGCGCCATGCGCGCGCCAAGCGCCGCCGCGGAACCGCTGCTTGAACCGCCGGGCGTATGCTGCGGATTCCAGGCGTTGCCGGTTTCGGGCGGCGTGCCTAAATTGGCGAACTCCGTCGTGGTCAGCTTGCCCAGCAACAGCGCCCCAATTTTATCCAGCCGATCGATAACGCTGGCGTTCTCGCTGGAGATCATTCCCTGACGGACTTTAGAACCGCCTTCGGTGGGCAATCCGCGCGTATGGAAGATATCCTTGGCGCCATAGGGAATGCCAAATAGCGCCGGCTTGCAGGCAATCGCCGCCATCTGGCGATCCAGCTCCGCCGCCCGCCGTCTGGCGCCGTCGCGATCGAGATAGCGCCAGGCCTTGATCTGCGTATCCCGCTCGTCGATGCGCGCCAGAAAATGACGCAGCAACTCTCCCGGAGAGACTTTGCGTGCCGCCAACAGCCGCCGGGTGGCGGCAATGGTGGCAAAAGGCGAATGGTCCAACACATTTTTCATAACGCCTCTCCTTATCAGGGTTTCCTGGCGAACTGGCCATCCACAATCTGTTCATAAGGCATATCCTGCGTGATATTGCCGACGAATTTCTGGATGTCGATCGCGGTGGTGAATGCCAAAGGTGAAATAACCGCGTTGGCGGGATAGACATTGCTGTCGATCATACGCTGAACCGCCGCGTCCACCACCTTGCCGTCCAGGGAAGCGAACTCCAGACGGGCCACCTTTTTCGCTTCATCGGGGTGCTGGTGAATAAAAGCCAGAGATTCGTTGATGGATTTGACGAAACGCGCAACCAGCTGCGGATTGTCGGCGATGGTTTTCTCCGAGGTATTGATGGTGGAGAAAGCATACTCGGGATAATCACGGGTAAAGTCGTAAACCACTTTCAACCCCTGCTCCACGCCCTGATCCGTCTGGGGCTCATAGACCACCGCGGCGTCCGCTCTGCCGGCCAGCAACGGTCCCAGTTCGGAACCATTCTGCACTTCGTTTATCGTGACGTCTTTCTTGGGATCCAACCCCTGCTGCTGTAGTAAACGCTGCAGCAGCGTGTTGGACGTGCCGGGCGCCAGCCCGGAAACCAGCCGTTTGCCCTTCAGATCGGCCGGCGAATTAAAGGTAAAATCCGGCCTGGCCAGTATCCACACCGGCGCGCTGTTGGCGACGGCGCTGACGGCTTTGGCTTTACCGCCTTTCTGCTGAGCGAATCCCACATGTTCGGGACCGTGAACCGAGAACTGCGCCTCGCCGGACAGCACCGCCGCCAGCGCGGTGGGGCCGGAGCCGGCCGAACGAATGGTCGCCACATCGATCTGGTTCTGAGCAAATATTCCCTGATGTTTCGCCACATAGACCGGCAGATACAGCAGCGAGTGAAACGCTTCGGTTACCAGCACGCGTTCGGCCTTGCCATCAGCGGCAAAACCGCCGGCGGACCCCAGGGTAAAGAGAGCGGCGCACAGCCATGAAACAATTTTATTCATCGGTGAATTCCTTCGGCTAATGGTAACGAAACGGGCAAACGGCATGACTAACGATTAACGGACTGGCGTTCCCAGGGCAGCAGCCAGCGCTGTAGCTGGATAACCAGCAGATAAAGCACGATAGCGACGAACAGCAAGGTAAAGACGCCGACCCACACCACGTTGAGGTTGAACAGGTTACCGGCGACGAAAATCATTTTTCCCAGGCCGTAATCCGAGGAGATAAACTCCCCGCCGATATCGGCAATCAGCGCGAAACCGATATTCAGGCGGAAGGCGGAGATAATCCACGGCAGCGTGGAGGGGATCACCACCTTACGGAAAATCTGGTTCTTGTTGGCGCCCAGCGAACGCATCAAATTCACCTGGCTGTCATCAATCTGATGTGTTCCCTGCCACGCCGACAACAGCGCAACGATGTAGGTGGCGATAAACGCCAGGGCGATTTTGGAAAACAGCCCGGAGCCGAACCAGATAATAATGATGGGAGCCAGCGCAATTTTCGGCAGTCCGTTTAGGGCGATAAAGAACGGATCGAGAATGCGCGCCAGCGTAGGTGAAAACCACAGCAGCAGCCCGGACAATGACCCCAGCAGGCTGCCGAGCACAAAGCCGATCACCGTGGCGTACACCGTGAAATAGGTATTGGTCAGCAGTTCGCCGTTAGCCAGCAAACGGACAAACTCATGCCAGATCCCCGCCGGAGATCCCATCAGAAAGGCATTGACCATGCCGCTATCCACGCCGTATTGCCACAGCGCCACCATCCCGATAAGGATCAGCGCCCGCCAGCTATTATCTTTCAGCAACGACAGACATTTCTTTTTGCGCCGCCGGTTCGCCGCCGACGGGTTGGAACGCGTTTTATCCGCCGCGGTAACGGGTATGTTCATGGCCGACCTCCCAGTTGAATATCCATATCAGCCCATATCGCATCGAAAAACTGTTGATAGCGCGCATCTTTGCGGGCGCCCATGGCGGAGCCGTGTTGTTTGGCCAGGCCGACTTCATAGGTTTTTTTATTCCACGTCGGTCGCTGCGACATCACCACAATGCGATCGGACATGGAGATGGCTTCGCCGATATCGTGCGTGATCAGCACCACCGTTTTGCCGAATTCATTAAGGATCGACAGGATCTCCTCTTCCAGCACCAGCCGGGTCTGGTAATCCAGCGCGGAGAAAGGCTCATCGAGCAGAATGATGTCCGGGTCGGTCACCAACGTACGGATCAGCGCCGCTCTCTGGCGCATTCCGCCGGAGAGCGTGGACGGATAGGCATGGGCGAAATCCCCCAGACCATATTTCAACAGGTAGTCCATGGCTCGTTCATGGCGCGCTTTCTTCGGCACTTCGCTGATTTCCAGCCCCAGGCAGACGTTATCGAGGATGGTGCGCCAGGGAAACAGCAGATCCTTTTGCAGCATATAGCCCACGCGGCCTTTCTTGGGCATGGCGTAATATTGGTCGAATACCTGGATCTCGCCGGCGGTGGGCGTCAATAGGCCGGCAATCATATTGAACATGGTGCTCTTGCCGCATCCGCTGGGACCGACAATGCTGATAAATTCCCGGTGATAGATATCAATCGAGATATCTTTAATCACGTCCACCACGTTTTCATCGTGATCCAGAAACTGCTTTTTTACGCCTCTCATCGAGATAGCTACCGGAGGCGATGCGGGAGCGGTTGTCGGTGACTTGTTTATTGCAGGTGAAAGGTTCATCGCATACTCCTGATTAACAGCATTCCCAGAGACGCCATTGCCACAGCACGGATGCATCGCCGGATATATACCAAGAATTAAGTCAATCGATTGCGCAGCATCACCGTAGCAAAAACTTTCCAAACTTGTCTAATACGACAAACTTATCAGGCAATTCATTGAGCGGAGTGCCGCGCCAGCGCGGCAAAGGATGCCAAAGGCGACAAAACTGTGGGAAATAACCACAGAGCCAACTGATTCCGGCTACGCTTGGGTTACACTAACGGCAGATAAAACAATCAGGAGGTTTTAGATAATGCTTACCGTCATCCCTATTTTGATCTTTGTTGCGCTGATCCTTGTCTGGTCAGGCATCAAAATCGTCCCGCAGGGCTATCAATGGACCGTCGAACGCTTCGGCCGCTACACCAAAACATTAATGCCGGGGCTGAATCTGGTGGTGCCGTTTATGGATCGCATCGGCCGCAAAATCAATATGATGGAACAGGTGCTGGATATCCCGTCACAGGAGGTCATTTCACGCGACAACGCCAATGTGGCCATCGACGCGGTCTGCTTTATCCAGGTTATCGATCCGGCGCGCGCCGCTTATGAAGTCAGCAATCTGGAGCAGGCGATCGTCAACCTGACCATGACCAACTTCCGTACGGTGCTGGGTTCGATGGAGCTGGACGAAATGCTCTCCCAGCGCGATAGCATAAACAGCCGTCTGCTGCATATCGTCGATGAGGCCACCAACCCCTGGGGCGTCAAAATCACCCGTATCGAAATCCGCGACGTGCGCCCGCCGGCCGAGCTGATTGCGGCGATGAATGCGCAGATGAAGGCGGAACGTAACAAACGCGCCGATATTCTTGAGGCCGAAGGGGTTCGCCAGGCCGCCATTCTGCGCGCCGAGGGGGAGAAACAGTCGCAGATCCTGAAAGCGGAAGGCCAGCGCCAGTCCGCCTTTTTAGAAGCGGAAGCGCGTGAACGTGCGGCGGAAGCCGAAGCGCAGGCGACCAAAATGGTCTCCGAGGCGATCGCCGCGGGCAATATTCAGGCCATCAACTATTTCGTGGCCCAGAAATATACCGACGCGCTGCAACAAATCGGCTCATCCAACAACAGCAAGGTCATCATGATGCCGCTGGAAGCCAGCAACCTGATGGGCGCTATCGGCGGCATTACCGAACTGATTAAGGATAGCCAGGACAAACGGAGTCAATAATGGATATTGAACTGGTGATGGAAAATGCGCACTGGTTCTGGCTGTCGCTCGGCGGTCTGCTGCTGGCGGCCGAGATGCTGGGCGCCAGCGGCTATCTGCTGTGGAGCGGGATTTCCGCGGTAGTGGTCGGGTTACTGGTCTGGCTGACGCCGATAGGATGGCCGTGGCAGGGCATTGCATTCGCGCTGCTGACCATTATCACCGCCCTGCTGTGGTGGTACTGGCTGCGCAAACGCACGCTCGCCCGCCCGCCGTCGACGCTCAACCAGCGCGGGCAGCAACTGGTCGGGCTGCGCGCCACGCTGAGCGAACCCGTGGTGGACGGTTTCGGACGCGTCAGGATTGGCGACAGCACCTGGCGGGTGAAGGCGGAACAGGATCTGGTCGCCGGCACGCACATTGAAGTCATCGTCGTTGAAGGCATCACCCTGCATGTGCGCCCGGTGGATCATTAATGCTCCGTCCTTCGCTGATATTCATTATTCACCTCTTGTCCTTCCCTCTGATGGAAGGACTTTTAGTGGTGCGGCCAACTTTATCAGAGAATGGCGCTTAACCCTTTTCTCTCAATGACCTCAAGCATTCGCAGTGCCGCGCCTGTCGGTGTGCTTACTCCGCGCTCCCATTTTTGCACGCTGTTGGCCGACATATTGATGATGTTGGCAAGTTGGCTTTGACTAATTTTTTCACGTTCACGGATAGCGCGCACTCGCGCAGCGTCCATGCCGGCGCGTGATTCCTTCTTGACACTCTCGACCACCAGACGGTTGATAGCGTCGAGATCGGCGTCGCTGGCAGTACCGGCGGCATGTTGCCGCAGGATCATGCGCTGTATATTTAACAATCGTTTATCAACCATTTTTCACCTCAACAAGCTCTTTATTTTTAAGGTCTGTTTCAATGTCGGCAGCGGATTTATTTTTAAATACCGCTGATGCAATTTTAAAGGCAGCCAATACATCATCAGGTATCTCCTTTCCACGCTTTAATACCGTTTTTTTCTCCCATCCCTCAAAGAAAAAGAGTTTCTCCGCGCGATGATTGGCGACGGTATCAATGACGCCCCGGCGATGCCACTGTCGTCCATCACCGTGGTCGGCAACGCCAACCGCCTGCTGCGTTTCAAGCCGAAAGCGTAAGGCCGGGGGATAAGCATTTTTCAGCCGAATAGCGGTACAACTTATCCCGTTTAGCGTTTAGCATAGACCTG
Source organism: Brenneria corticis (assembly GCF_003115855.1). Taxonomy (GTDB): domain Bacteria; phylum Pseudomonadota; class Gammaproteobacteria; order Enterobacterales; family Enterobacteriaceae; genus Brenneria; species Brenneria corticis. Next base: position 188,390 of record NZ_KZ819073.1, on the reverse strand, counting down.
TTGATATCAGGAGACAGGATCTATGGGGCAACTGCTGCGCAGAATGGCGACTTTTCTCGGGTTTATCTCGCCGCTGACTTACGCCTACCCGGCGGTGGACGTCCAGTTGGCGGACCAGCGCCAGCTCCATCTGGTCGGCAGTATTCATATGGGCAGTATGGATATGGCTCCCCTGCCGGATGAATTGCTTAAACAGCTAAAAGGGGCCACGGCGTTGATTGTCGAAGCCGATATCGCCGATTCCGCTTCGCCTTTTGCCCATACCGAGTCTGAGCCTCCCCTGGCGGAACGCCTCGCCCCGGAGGATTACGCCCAGCTACGGCAAATCTGCCAAACGCTCTCTTTCAGCGAAAATCTTATCGATCGCCTGCCCGCCTGGCAGGCGGCGCTGATGCTCCAGGCCCGTCAGGCGCAGGTGCTGGGGCTGCGCCCGGATTACGGCATCGACTATCAGTTGATAAACGCCGCCAAGGCGCAGGGACTGAACATTATTGAGCTTGAGGGACAGCAAACGCAGGTCGATTTGTTGCAACAGCTGCCGCAGGGCGGTCTGCCGCTGTTGGAGGATACCATCAGGCACTGGCACATCAACGCCCGCCTGCTGCAAACCATGGTGGGCTGGTGGCTGGACAGCAAACCCGGCAAACTGACCCCGAAAATTCCCGCCACCTTCAGCAATGAAATGACCGACCTGCTGATGAACCAGCGCAACCGCCGCTGGCAACGGCAACTTCAGGCGCTGCCGCCCGGAAACTATGTGGTTGCGGTCGGCGCCCTGCATTTATATGGTGATAACAATCTGCCCGAGTTATTACAGGAAAATTGAGCGACGTATATACCCTAAATAATTCGAGTTGCAGGAAGGCGGCAAGGGAAGGACAAATTCGTCGGGAACGAATTTGACCAGCCAACGGCTGGCCTCCTGTGAGAGACAGGATGTCTCTCATTAATCCCGATGAGCTTACTCAAGTAAGTGATTCGGGTGACTGAGCGTAGCCAACGCACATGCAGCTTGAAGTATGACGGGTATCGCGCCCGTAAGGATATTTGAATCATGACACCCGCAATCAAACTGCTTGAGAAAAACAACATCGACTTTCGGTTACACAGCTACCATCACGACAGCGATGAAACCAATTTCGGCGAGGAAGCGGCCCAAAAGCTGGGGCTGAATAAACAACAGGTTTACAAAACGCTGCTGGTGGCGCTGAACGGCGATGCCAGGAATCTTGCCGTGGCGGTGACCCCGGTCGCCGGCATGCTGGACCTAAAGAAAGTGGCGCGCGCGCTGGCGGCCAAAAAAGCCGATATGGCCGATCCCGCCATTGCTCAGCGGGTAACCGGTTATCTGGTGGGAGGCATCAGCCCGCTGGGGCAGAAAAAACGGTTGCCGACGGTGATTGACGCCGCCGCGCAACGGTTCGACACCATTTTTATCTCCGGCGGCAAGCGCGGACTGGATATCGAGCTGGCGGCAAACGACCTGGCCGCTCTGCTGCAAGCGACCTTTGCGGATATCGCCAAACAGGATGGATGATTGCTGTTTGAGATGCCACCTCGCGCAGGCGGGAACCGGCGGCGGGCGCATCACCCGCCGCTAAAAAGAGTCCGACAATCAGTGCGCCGTCAGCCGGGCAAATCCCTCGCGGATTTCCTGCTCGGGCAGATCCCTGCCGATAAACACCAATACGCTTTCTCTGGCTTCGTCCGCGCGCCATTCGCGGTCCCAGTCGGCGCTGTACAGCCGCTGCACCCCCTGAAACAGCAGACGGCGCGAGTCGTCCCTAATCGCCAGAATGCCTTTGTAACGCAATAGATTATCGGCGTAGTTCACCAGGAAACTTTCCATCAGTTCGGACACCGCGTCGAGCTCCACCGGGGTAGAGAAAGAAATCGCGATGGACTGAACGCTGTTTTGCGCCGGGGCGATAAAGCGAAAGACCGGCGCATTCAGCGCCAGCCGGTCATTAAGCATAAAGCCTTCGATATTGAATAACAGGCTTAGGTCGATTTCCCCGTTTACCGCCGGATAAAGCGGCGCTCTGGCGTTAATGCGCTGCAGGCGCTGAATCAGGGCGTCGTCTTCGCCGGCGATATCGGTTTTGGTCAGCAGAATACGGTCGGCGTAGCCGATCTGCGCCTGGGCGATGGTGAACTGATCGAGCTGCTGCCGGGCGTGCACCGCATCCACCAGGGCGATAATCCCATCCAGCACAAAGCGCTGGCAAATTACCTCGTGGGAGAAAAATGTCTGCGCCACCGGCCCCGGATCGGCCATGCCGGTGCATTCGATAATCAGGTGATCGAAATCCAGCGCGCCGTTATCCACGCCGTCCAAAAGATCAAGCAGCGCATCCGCCAGCTCATTGGATTGCGTACAGCAGATACAGCCGTTGCTCAGCGTGGTGATCTGGCTGGCCCGTTCGCCGATCAGCGCGTTATCGATCGGCACTTCGCCGAATTCGTTTTCAATCACGGCAATTTTGTAACCGTGATCGGCATTGAGAATATGGCGTAACAAGGTGGTTTTACCGGCGCCGAGAAAGCCGGTCAGAATGGTGACGTAAAGTGGTTGAGTCATAACGGATTCCGATTGGTTAACAGCAGCGCATCCCGCCTTTGCCATCTCCGCCGTAGCGCGCCTGCTGGCGCTCGCGGAAAAATTCTTCGTAAGTCATCATCGGCTTATCCGGATGATTGGTCTGCATATGCGTGACATAGGTATCGTAGTCCGGCATACCCACCAGCATACGCGCCGCCTGGCCTAAATATTTGCCCGCCTTTCCCAGATTACCGAACATAAATTACCTCCGGGCCATCGCCTGCGACGGCCGCTTTATAAAAAATACCCCGCATAACATTTATATATTATACGGGGTATTTATACCCGTCATCTTTCATTACTCGGTCGTGTCGGCGACCTCGCGAAATCCGACGGGCGATAACGCCGGCTTAGTGGCCGGAAGAGAGCTTCACGCCGCCTTCCGGAACCGGAACATAAGGCGTTTCCTGGTCGGTGCGTTCGGGGTTCTTGCGAGCAGCCAGCCCCGCTTTGAAACCGTACGCGATGATGCTGTAGACCACGATCAGGAACAGGATGCTCAGACCGGCGTTGGTGTAGTTGTTGGTCACGATATGGTTCATGTTGGCAATCTGCTGCGCGCTCAGGTCGGCGCCGCCTTCGGCAATCTTGCCTTTAAACATGTTGGCCATATAGAAGAAGCCTTCCAACTGCGGGTTGTCGCTGAACAGTTTCAGACCCAGCGCCCAGGTGGTGCAGATCAGCAGCCAGACGGCCGGCACCAGCGTCACCCAAACGTACTGCGCGCGTTTCATCTTGATCAGGATAACAGTGCCCAGCACCAGCGCCACGGCGGCCAGCATCTGGTTGGAGATGCCGAACAGCGGCCACAGGCTCTTCACGCCGCCCAGCGGATCCACCACGCCCTGATACAGCAGGTAGCCCCACAGCCCGACGCAACCGGCGGTGCCGATAATGCCGGCGATCAGCGAGTCGGTTTTCTTCAGGAACGGCACGAAGTTGCCCAGCAGATCCTGCAGCATAAAGCGCCCGGCGCGGGTGCCCGCATCCAGCGCGGTCAGAATGAACAGCGCCTCAAACAGAATGCCGAAGTGATACCAGAAGCCCATGTCGGCGCCCGGAATGATCTGGTGGAACACGTGCGCAATACCCACCGCCAGCGTCGGCGCGCCGCCGGCACGGTTGAGAACGGAAGGCTCGCCGATATCTTTCGCCGTTTGCAGGATCTGCTCGGGAGAAATCACGAAGCCCCAGGAGCTGACCGCCGCCGCGGCGTGCGCGGAGACATCCTGCAGCTGCGCCAGGATCATCGGCGCATCCGCCGTGCCCAGACGGTGCAGGTCCGGCATGGTAATGCCCAGCGCCGCCGGCGGGGTGTTCATCGCGAAGTACAGACCCGGTTCGATGATGGAGGCCGCCACCAGCGCCATGACCGCCACGAAGGACTCCATCAGCATCGCGCCGTAGCCGATGAAACGGGCGTCGTTTTCGTTAGCCAGCAGCTTCGGCGTGGTGCCGGAAGCGATCAGCGCGTGGAAGCCGGAAACCGCGCCGCAGGCAATGGTGATAAACAGGAACGGGAACAGCGTGCCCTTCCATACCGGGCCGGTGCCGTCGATAAACTGCGTCACCGCCGGCATTTTCAGATCCGGATTAAGGATCACGATACCGATGGCCAGACCGACAATCACCCCGATTTTCAGGAAGGTCGCCAGATAGTCGCGCGGCGCCAGGATCAGCCATACCGGCAGCAGCGCGGAAATAAACGCATAGCCAATCAGCGTAAAGGTAATGGTGGTGTCTTTAAAGGTCAGCGCCGGTCCCCAGTACGGGTCATGGGCCACAACGCCGCCAAACCAGATGGACAGCACCAGCAGCACGATACCGATTACCGATACCTCGCCCACGCGGCCGGGGCGGATATAGCGCATATAGATGCCCATAAACAGCGCGATCGGCACCGTGGAGCACACGGTAAACACGCCCCACGGGCTTTCCGCCAGGGCTTTCACCACAATCAGCGCCAGAACGGCCAGAATAATAATCATGATCAGGAAACAGCCGAACAGGGCGATGGTGCCCGGCACCGGCCCCAGCTCTTTCTTGACCATTTCCCCCAGCGACGCGCCGTTGCGACGGGTAGACAGGAACAGCACCATAAAGTCCTGCACCGCGCCGGCCAGCACTACGCCGCCCAGCAGCCACAGCGTGCCCGGCAGATAGCCGACCTGCGCCGCCAGAACCGGGCCGACCAACGGACCCGCGCCGGCGATGGCCGCGAAGTGGTGCCCGAACAGCACGTTGCGGTTGGTCGGAACGTAGTTGAGACCGTCGTTATTCACCACCGCCGGCGTCGCCCTGGTGGGGTCCAGCCGCATCACTTTCTCGGCGATATACAGGCTGTAGTAGCGGTAGGCCACCAGATAAACGGCGACGGAAGCGACGATAATCCATAACGCACTGACATGCTCGCCGCGGCGTAGCGCAACCACGCCCAGACAAGCCGCCCCGATGATCCCGAGGATCACCCAGGGGATGTGTTTAAGAAAGGTACTGCTCTTCATAAGACATCCTTCATTAAAATTAAAAGTCGTAATCGTTTGATTTTGATGTTTATTAAAAAATAGCGCGCTGGCGTCGATCGTCAGATTCCGCCGTCGCGCGGTACATTCGGATAAATGGAAATGGTCAGGTTGCAGCACATTACGTTATCGCACGCGCGTGCGAGGGGAGGATTTCACCAGCCGGTAAAATAGCGAACTAAGCGGTTGGAATCGCCCGGTGAGCGGTTGGAGAAAAAAACGCCGGGCGCTCAGCGCCGTGACACGTTAAGCTGCGGCGTCAGAAAGGCGTTGCGGAAATATTCGCGAATAGCCTGCATCGGCGGGGTGAATACGGCGTCGCGATGCCAGGCCAGCCCGACGCTCATCGGATGCACGATATCTTTCAGGGAACGGGTTTCGATACGCCGCCCTTCCAGCGACCACGGCCGGTAAACCAGATCGGATAAAATCGCCACGCCCAGCCCATTCGCCACCATGCTGCGCACCGCTTCCACCGAGCTGGTGCGCAGCATAATGCGCGGACGATATCCGCTCAGCTCCCAGTAGCGCATGGCGCTGTGATCCGCCTCATCCACCGTCAGCATGATAAAGGGCTCTTGCGCCACATCGGCCAGACTCACTTGCGGTTTTTCGCACAGCGGGTGGCGGCTGGGCAACCATAGACGCCGCTCGGAGTTAAACAACTTTTCCGCGGTGATTTCCGGGTGGGTGAGATTGGCGGTCAACACCAGCGAGATATCAAAGGAGCGGTCGATCAGCCCCTGCTCGATGTCGCTGCGTTCCCGCTCATTCAGATTGATGGTGATATGCGGAAAGCCGTAGGCCAGGCGCTGCAGATGAAACGGCAAAAAGTACCCCATTACCGTGTAGCTGGCCGCCATATTCAGCGCCCCTTTGGTGCGATTATCCGTGAGCGGCACCATCATCGCGTCATCGACGCTGCGCAGGATGGAATAGGCATGATTAAGAAAGTAGCTGCCGTTTTCGGTCAGCGTCATACCCTGGACCGAGCGCAGAAACAGCGGTTTCCCCAGCATATTTTCCAGTTCCTGGATCGCCGCGGTCACCGCCGACTGTGAAATATTCAAATGAATGGCCGCCTGGGATATTTGCCCCATCTCGGCGGTCGCCACGAAATACCGAACCTGACGCAGTGTGATCATATCTTTCCCTTATTGTTGAGGCGTTCTGTTTTTCAGATATTCATCCATCTGAAAATACGTCTTTCCGAATGGAAAAAATTCACTCTATATTATTTTTAAACAAAGCCATCACAAATAAGAAATAGTTATGAAACATGAAATCGATCTGAATTCCGATATGGGCGAGAATTTCGGCCCCTGGGTAATAGGCGATAATGTCGATAAAGAAATTATGCCTTATATAAGCTCCGCCAATATTGCCGCCGGTTTTCACGCCGGCGATCCCAATACCATAAGCCAGACAATTGAATCGGCGAAATATCATGGCGTAGCGATTGGCGTCCATCCCGGATTTCGTGATCTGGTGGGTTTCGGGCGACGGCATATTAATATTACGCCGCAGGAGTTGACTAATGACATTATTTATCAACTAGGTGCGTTGCGCGAATTCGCCGGCCTGCACCAGGTGCCGCTACAGCATATAAAACCGCACGGCGCGCTGTATATGCACCTGGCGCGGGATCGGGCCGCCGCGCGGCTCTTTGCGGCCACGCTGCATGCGCTGTCCCCCGATTTATTGCTGTACTGCCTGCACGGCTCCGCGCTGTGGCAGGAGGCAATAAGCCTACAACATCCTGTTATTTGTGAGTTTTATGGCGACAGAGAGTATGACCGCAGCGGATCGATCGTCTTTGTCCGCCGGGTCAATCCGCTCGACCCCGAGCAGGTGGCGCAGAAAGTATTACGCGCCTGCCGGGAAGGGAAAGTGCGTACCGTGGAAGGCGACGATATTCCCGTGGCGTTTGATTCAGTCTGTATTCACAGCGATACCCCAGGGGCGCAGGCATTAATCAAGAGCACGCGCGAACGGCTTGATGACGCCGGTATTAACGTTAAACCGCCAGCCAGAATAATTTCTTATCCCACATCTTAATAATATAAGGAGAGTTTGAGATGAACGAATATGAGGTGCGTTCCCCTTTACCCGGTATTTTTTATCGGCAGCCCGCGCCGGATGCAGCCGTTTTTATCCAGGAAAAAGATATTGTTACTGAAAATACCGTCATTGGATTAATTGAGGTCATGAAGCAATTCAGTGAAGTGTATGCAGAGCAGGCAGGGCAATTAATTTCGTTTAACGTCGGCAACGGCGAGGCGGTCGAACCAGGGCAGGTAATAGCCATCATAAAAACGAATACATAAATACCATAATAACGTTTTTCTGCGGAGGGGAGATGAAAAAACCGATAACCAAATTACTTATCGCCAATCGTGGTGAAATAGCGGTACGTATTATCCACGCGGCTAAAAGCCTGGGGATCCCTACCGTGGCGGCATGCAGCGAAGCGGACGCGGATTCTCTGCCCGCCCGCCTGGCCGATGAAGTCTGCATTCTCGGTCCGGCCCGCGCCGATCAAAGCTATTTGAATAGCGACGCGCTGCTTGAGGGCGCCCGCCGCTACGGCGCCAACGCCATTCATCCGGGATATGGCTTTCTGTCGGAAAACGCCGACTTCGCCCGGGCGGTTGAACAGGCCGGGCTGCTGTTCGTCGGCCCCGCGCCGCACACCATCCGCATGATGGGAGACAAAGCCGTCGCCCGGCGCACCGCGCAGGCGGCCGGCGTTCCGGTGGTGCCCGGTTCCGCCGCCGCGCTGAGCGACATCGATGAAGCGCTGCGCTGCGCGCAAGAGATCGGTTATCCGCTGCTGATTAAAGCGGCGGCCGGCGGCGGCGGTCGGGGCATCCGTATTGCCGCCGATGCGGCGGAGCTGGCGCGTGATTTCCCCATCGCCCGCAGCGAGTCCAACGCCGCCTTTGGCTGCGGCGACGTCTATCTGGAACGTTTTATTCAGCATGCGCGGCATATTGAGGTACAGATACTCGGCGACGGAGAACGGGTTGTGCATCTGTATGAGCGGGAATGCTCATTACAGCGACGGCGCCAGAAAATATTTGAAGAGGCGCCCTCGCCGGCGCTCTCCCCCGCTCAGCGCCAGGCCATTTGCCATAGCGCCCTGCAACTGGCGCGGCAACTGGGGTATCGCGGGGCGGGAACGCTGGAATACCTGTTTGATGAGGAGAGCGGTGAATTCTATTTCATTGAAATGAACACCCGTATTCAGGTGGAACACCCGGTGACCGAGATGGTCACCGGAATCGACCTAGTGCAATGGATGCTGCGCATCGCGCAGGGCGAAAAACTCAGCCTGCGGCAGCAGGATATTACTCTCAGCGGCAACGCCTGCGAGATGCGCATCAACGCCGAGGATCCTGAGCGTAATTTTTTCCCCTGCCCCGGCGTGGTGGAAAAGCTGGTCTGGCCGCAAGGGGATGGGGTCCGTATCGACAGCCACCTGTTCAGCGGTTACCGCATCCCGCCCTACTACGATTCCCTGCTGGCGAAACTGGTGATTCACGGCGGCGATCGCCGGCAAATGCTGGCGCGCGCGGATCTGGCGCTACGCCAGCTGCGCCTGACGGGGATCGCCACCACCCAGTCTCTGCATCAGTGGCTGATAGCCGATCCGCGCCTGCAGGCCGGACGGTTCGACACCAACGCGCTTGAGGCGTGGTTAACGGAGCGCGCGCCGGCCAAGACGCCGCTTTCCCGGGAGGCCTGAGATGGAAAACAGCGCAATTCGTTACAGCTTTGGCGGCGACGAGCATCTTTTCGCCGAAATTGATCAGGCCATGTCGCTGTCCGCGTTTTTTCGCGGGCTGGCGATTACCCGCGCCATCGAGCGGCGGGCGATCCCCGGCATCCTGGATATTTGCCTGGCTAACGCCTCTTTTCAGATCCGTTTCAATCCGGATGTGGTTGCGCCGCAGGCGCTGCTGGAGGCGGTGCAGCAGGAGGAAAATCAGGCGCAAACGGTTAACCGGCTCGAAACGCGCATTATTGAAATTCCGGTGCTGTACAACGATCCCTGGACGCATGACACGCTGATGCGCTTTCGCGATCGCCATCAGGATCCCGACGCCACCGATCTGGAGTACGCCGCCAGCATCAATGGTTATCAGGATATCGCCGGGTTTATCGAGGCCCACAGCGCAACGCCGTGGTTTGTGTCGATGGTCGGGTTCGTCGCCGGTCTGCCGTTTATGTTTCAGATGGTCGAACGGGAAAAGCAGCTTCAGGTGCCCAAATATCTGCGCCCGCGCACCGATACGCCGCGCCTGTCGCTGGGGCACGGCGGCTGCTTCGGCTGTATTTATTCGGTGCGCGGCGCCGGCGGCTATCAGTTATTCGGCGTCACCCCCGCCCCCATTTATGACCCGCAGCAGAAGCTGGACTATTTGCGCGAATCGCTGGTGTTTTTCCGCGCCGGGGACATCGTGCAGTTCAAACCCATCGACCGACAGCGCTATGACGAGGCGATACAGGCGGTCGAGGCCGAAACCTTCGGCCTGCGCATCCGGCCCGTGACGTTCGAAGCGGATAAATTCGCCGCCGACCCCGCCGGCTATAAAAAATATCTCCAGGAGGTGCTGTATGCAGATTAAGGTTCTCAAACCCGGGCTGGCGACCTCCGTGCAGGATACGGGACGCGAAGGCTATTACCATCTCGGTATTCCGCCTTCCGGCGGGCTCGACCAGTATTCGCTGCGTATGGCGAATCTGCTGGTGGGAAATCCGGCATCCGCCGCGGTGCTGGAAATCACGCTGCTGGGGCCGGAGCTGGAGTTTAGCGACGCGGGAGTGGTGGCCCTGTGCGGGGCGAGCATGCAACCGCAGTTGGACGGCGCGGAGATGCCCATGCATACCGCCTTTAGCGTCAAGGCGGGACAGATACTGCGCTTCGGCTACGCCGCCGCGGGTTGCCGCAGCTATCTGGCCGTCGCCGGCGGTATCGAGGTGCCCCTGGCGCTGGGAAGCCGTTCGACTTACACCCTGGGCGCGCTGGGCGGGCATCAGGGACGCCGCCTGACGGCGAACGACGAGCTTCCCGTCGGGAAGCCCGGCGGCAAAGCCAAAGCGGGAACCGCCGTTCCCGCGGATTATCTGCCGGCGCTCGGCAAGGAGGTCTCGCTGCGTATGGTGCCCGGCCTGTATATCCATCGCCTCACGGCACAAGCGGTGACGCAGTTTTTTGCCGATGACTGGTCGGTGGGGACCGAAACGGACCGTATCGGCTATCGGCTGAAAGGCGGAAGTCCGCTGGTCTTCCAGCCGCGGACCCCGCCGTTTGGCGCGGGATCGGACCCATCCAACATCGTCGATGCCTGCTATCCGATTGGCTCGGTGCAGGTGCCCGGCGGACTGGAGCCGATTGTCCTGCTGCGCGATGCGGTTTCCGGCGGCGGTTATATGACGCTGGGAACGGTGATCGCCGCCGATTTGGATCTTGTCGGCCAGCTACAGCCCAATTATCGCGTACGTTTCGAGCCGATCTCGCTGGAAGACGCCCTGGAGGCGCGACGGCGCTATCGTCAGCGCCTGGCGCGGCTGGAGCATGTGTTGGTGAACTAAACCCACACGGGCCGGGCGTCTCTTGGCTATGCCGGAACGACGGGGTGCTCGCCCTGGATATCGACGATCGCAATCAGGCCGCCTCTGCCGTCCGGCAAGGCATCGCCTGCTTTCCGGAGGTTTACGATGGCTGATTTATCTCAAATTGAAGGTTCGCGGAATGTCACGGCCGCCGAAGCGGTCAGCGACGCGGAGCGGATGGGGAAATTTTCCCTGACGATGGCCTGGTGGGCCGTTTGCAGCGCCATTTTCTATATCGTGGTCGGGGCGTCGCTGGCGTTGAGCTATGGCGCTAAAAACGCCATTATCGGCATGATCCTGTCGATAATCAGCTACGGGCTGGTAAACGGGGCGATTAGCCGTTTCGCCATTCGCAGCGGTTTATCGGTGGCGCTGTTTTCCAATCTGCTGTTCGGACGTCTCGGTTCGGCGCTGGCCACGCTGATTTTCTTCTCCACCGCCATCTATTACGCGGTGTTTGAAGGGGCGGTCATCGCCTATGCCATCCATCACCTCTTCCCCCAGCTAGCCTATTACTGGGCGGCGCTGATCGTGGTGTTATACAGCGTGCCGCTGATTTTCGGCAGCGTACAGCACTGGCTGGACAAGTTTAACGGCGTGTTGCTCCCATTTTATCTGGCGGGCCTGCTGCTCACCGTGCTGGTGGCGATTAGCCATTACGGCTATCAGCCGCAATGGCTGGATTTCGGACCGGAGTCGCCGCCGACTTACGGCTGGTGGAACTGTTTCACCTACTATATGGGGGTATGGATCCTGATGATGTATACCTTCGACTATGCCCGCTTCGGTAAACAGCAAGACATCAATTATCATGCGCAATTCAACTTCGGCATGCCCTTCTATCTGATCACCTTCCTGCTGAACGGCGTGGCCGGTATTTATCTGGTCAGCAGCTTCGAGCCGCAGGGCGAGGTGAGCGAAGTCGCGGTCGTGGTGGCGATCCTGAACCTGCTGGGACTATGGGGATTGCTGTTTGTCTGGATCACCCAGACGCGCATCAACACCGCCAATTATTATCTGGCGACGGTGAATATGCAGGTGTTTTTCGACCGTTTGCTGCGCATCCGCGCTCGCAAGATCGTCTGGGCGTGCATCGTCGGCGCGGTAGTGTATCTGCTGATGCTGGCGGATATTTTCGCCTACATCCTCCAGGCGCTGGCCTATCAGGGCGTATTTGTGGTGGCATGGGTCGGCGTGGCGCTGGGGCATATTTTTTTCGCCGGCCGGACGCCGCAGCAGCATACCGAACAGACCTTCAGCCCGCGCGGGCTCAGCGCCTGGTTTTTAAGCGTAGCCGCGGGCATCGTGCTGATGCATGGCGGCGCCGCGCTGCAATCGTTTTCCGCGCCGGCGACATTCGCCATTGCGCTGCTGCTGTACAGCTTCTGGCCGCGCCGGAAAATGGCTTAGGCCGGGTTGATAAATTCACAATACATTGAATAATAAGTGATTATAAATAGTTTATTGCGGAAATCGGTCCTCATATCTATAATAAGATACTGTATATAAACACAGTAATTAGAGGGCGAATCATACGGGCCGAAATCACGCTCGGCAACGAAAAGATTAATGATCTACTACAGAAGACATGGAAGTCTGACGATGATTGGTTTTATAGGATTTTATGTAAAGCCTGTCGCGCTGCGGGTTAATTGACTACGGCATTGCCAGTACTCATAATGCATACACAATTACCTTTTTGGTTATTGTTTTGGAGGTTGAATGAATATGTTCAGCGAAAATAAAACCGCTCAAATGGCTGGTTACCTGCTGCTCAAGCGCGGCGGACGCATGGCATACATCAAGCTCATGAAATTGTTGTACTTGGCCGATCGAGAGTACATGCTGACATACGGCTACTCTATGACTGGCGATCGCGCAGTGTCCATGGATAATGGGCCTGTGCTCTCGAAAACCTATGACCTGTTAAAATCAGGAAGCCCGCAAGAAGAATCGCCATGGAGCGAATGGATTGCCGGGGAAAAGGATTACGAGGTATCAATCAAGAAACAAGTTCGCGGTCTGGATGACGATGAGGCATTTGATGAATTGAGTAGGGCCGACTTGAGAATATTGGATAAGGTATTTTCAGAGTTTGGCGGGTACAAGCGTTTTGAATTGTGCGATCTTACTCACAAGATGTGTGCAGAATGGCAAAATCCGCATGGTTCTTCTGTTCCGATTAGCCCAAAAGACATTTTTATGGCTGGAGGAAAAACAGAAGAAGAAGCTGACGCACTAATCGAAAGAATGCGCGAACGCAATGCCGTACAAGAATTTAGCCATCAATTATCATGACCCAATACCTACCATACAGAAAGGGCACTATATTGGCCCCTGTTGGTGGGTCTAACCATCTGCATGTTATTTGTAACGATCCTGTTTATTATGCGATAAATGGGTGTGATTGTATCTTGGTTGTCAATATAACCACGATATACCCACCACCAGTTCATAATGATCCTGCATGCATTTTGCGGTTTGGGGATCATGATTTTATTCGACATGATAGTTACGTTTATTATGCAGATGCAATTATTTGGAAAGTGCCAAATGTCATTTCTCGACAACAGAGTGGCGAACTAATACCACGAGCAGACATGTCCGAAGCCACTTTTCAGCGCGTTCTTGATGGTTTTGGCATATCGGATTTTACTCACCCCAGAATAGTAAAGTTCTACAGAAATTATTGTATTTAATCCCATCCCACCCCAAAAAACTAAAAAAAAAATCAATAAGTGACTCCCCGCCAGAAAGACATTCTCCGCGGTTCGTCAGCAATCTGAGACTGCGCTTTACGCAGTCTCAGACCAACGGCTATTTATAGACAATCTCGCCCTTGGGTTGGAACGCGGCGGCATCCAGCGGGGAGTGCTTCTCGATGTACTGTTTCAGCACCTCCGCATCGATAAAGCCGGTATTCACATAGCTCGGCAGGTTATCAATCCGCGGATACCCGTCGCCGCCCATGGCGTTAAAATTCAACGTCGACATGCGGTAGACCTTATCCGCCTGCAACGGCTCGCCGTTGATTTTGATATCCCGCACGCCTTTGCCGTCCGCCGTCAGACTGACGTTAAGGAATTGCGCATAGGCGCCGGAGTCCACCTCTTTATTCGCCACCACGGCCAGGTATTTTTCGACCTCGCCGCCGGTCATATCCACATAGACCAGCGTGTTGGCAAACGGCTGCACTTGCAGCACGCTTTTATAGGTGATGTCACCGGATTCAATGGAATCACGGATGCCGCCGCCGCTCATAACGGCAAAATCCGCATTGGCGCGCTCACGCTGGGCCGTCAGCAGCACCCGCGCCAGATTGGTCTGGTGGAAACGGACCTGGTTGCGATCGCCTTCCAGTTTTCCCTCGACGCTCCCCACTTTGACATCCAGCTGCGCCTGCCCTTTTTCCTGGAACGGCGTCAACATTTTCAGCATCGACGAGTCCTGCTTGATTTCATGCGTATAGAAAACCCGCTCTGTTTTACCGTCCTCTGTGGTGACTTTTTTCTTCAGGTTGATCGGGATCAGCTGATAATGCCGCAGCGTCAGTTCCCCGTTGCGGAAGGTGAAATCCGCCCGGCCGACATATTTTCCCCACTCATGGGCCTGAACGATCCAGATACCGTTCTGGCGATCGGGCGCGCAGGGCGTACCCGGCACATAGTCCACCTGTTTCTTATTCTCGCCGGCCATACAGACCGGATCCTGCGAATGGCCGCCGACGATCATATCCAGATAACCCGCCGGCAGGCTGCGCGCCATTTCCACATCGCCCGGCGCGTTCGAACCGTGCTTGCCGTCGTCATAGTGCCCCATATGGGTTGCGGCGATGATGACGTCGGGTTTTTCATTACCGCGCAACGCCTCGACAACCTGCTTCACTTCCACGGCGGGCTGACGAAATTCGATATCGGTGAAATATTCGGGATTGCCTAATTTGGCCGTGTCGTCGGTGGTCAGGCCGATAACGGCGATTTTTACGCCTTGTTTATCAAACAGCGCATAGGGTTTAAATAAGCGTTTACTGGTGCTTTTTTGATAAATATTGGCCGACAGCAGGGGGAAATGCGCCCATTTTTCCTGCTGTCTCAGCACGCTGAGCGGATTATCGAATTCATGGTTACCCAGCGCCATCGCATCGTAACCCACCATATTCATGCCGCGGAAATCGGGTTCGGCATCCTGTAAATCCGACTCGGGAACCCCGGTATTAATATCCCCGCCGGAAAGCAGCAGTAAGCTTCCGCCTTGGGCGGCAACCTCCTGACGAATTTGATCAACCAGCGTTTTCTGCGCAGCCAGCCCGTATTCGCCGTGTTCGTTGTGCCAAAAATGGCCGTGATGATCGTTGGTGTGCAGTATGGTGATGGCGTACGTCTTATCTTTTTCCCAGGCCATGGCCCCAAACGGCGCCAGCGCCAGCGATATCGCCAAAGTACAGCCCAGTATTTTTGTTGAAAAACGCATCAGAAAAAATCCCCGTTTATTTTAAATATTCCACTTGAGAGCGTTATCAGAACATGCCGACAACGCGCTATACGCAAAGCGTGTAGCCGCCTCCTCCCTGTCGTCAGCATTGTATAATAGACACATATCGCCAGAAACACAGCCCCGGCCGGTTTGCCCGGCTGTCTTCGCGCTGTAACGAATTCCTTATAATATGGATGCTTCATCGGAATAATCCGTTAATGTGCGTTTTATTCCCTATTTTCTATGGTGTCCGACTGACGGACAGAGTTTTTTTACTAAACAAGGAAAGAAATCATAAGGTATACTGACCAAGAAGCAGGCTTTATAGTGATAATTACGCATGTTTATCAATGCTTATCCGGAGAAACCGTCCGTAAATCTGTGTTACCATGAAAATATGCTGATAAGCTAACATTTTTGACAGAATACCTGTTTTACCCAAGCAACATTTCTCTATATGCAATAGAATTTATACCAGAAGTCCGCTCATTCACTTTTCATACATGGCAAAAGGAGTCGGGATGCATGTTGCAACACCTCTAATTTCAACGATCGCCGGAGGGCTGGTTCTCGCTTTCCTGCTCGGTATTTTGGCAAATCGCCTGCGCATTTCCCCTCTTGTCGGTTATCTGGCCGCCGGTGTGCTTGTCGGACCCTTTACCCCGGGATTTGTCGCCGATACCTCGCTGGCTTCGGAGTTAGCCGAGCTTGGGGTCATTCTGTTGATGTTTGGTGTTGGCTTGCATTTCTCCCTGAAAGACCTGATGGCGGTTAAATCGATCGCCATTCCCGGCGCGATTGCGCAGATTGCCGTGGCAACGCTGCTCGGGATGGGGCTTTCCGCCCTGCTGGGCTGGAGCCTGGCGAGCGGTCTGGTGTTCGGACTCTGCCTTTCCACCGCCAGTACCGTAGTGTTATTGCGCGCGCTGGAAGAACGTCAGCTGATTGACAGCCAGCGCGGCCAAATCGCCATCGGCTGGCTGATTGTCGAAGATTTGGCCATGGTGCTGACGCTGGTTCTGCTGCCCGCCTTTGGCGACATGATTGGCGCGGAACACGCCGACACCGGTAAGCTGCTGCGCGATCTGGCCTGGACCATCGGTAAAGTTATCGCCTTTATCACCTTGATGATTGTCGTCGGACGCCGTTTGGTGCCCTGGGTGCTGGCAAAAAGCGCCAGCACCGGCTCCCGCGAGCTATTTACGCTGGCGGTGCTGGCCATGGCGCTGGGAATCGCTTTCGGCGCGGTGAAACTGTTTGACGTTTCCTTTGCGCTGGGCGCGTTCTTTGCCGGCGTGGTGTTGAACGAGTCCGAGCTAAGCCAGCGCGCCGCGCATGATACGCTGCCGCTGCGCGATGCGTTCGCGGTGCTGTTCTTCGTTTCGGTCGGCATGCTGTTCGACCCGATGATTTTGATCAACGATCCGATGGCGGTGCTGGTTACTCTGGCGATTATCGTCTTCGGTAAATCCGCCGCCGCGTTTCTGCTGGTACGGCTCTTCGGCCACTCGAAGCGCACGGCGCTGACCATCTCCGCCAGCCTGGCGCAAATCGGCGAATTCGCCTTTATTCTCGCCGGACTGGGCATCGCCCTGGGATTGCTGTCCGAAGAGGGGCGCAGCCTGGTGTTGGCGGGCGCCATCCTTTCCATCATGCTTAACCCGCTGCTCTTTACCATGCTCGAACGCTATCTGGCTAAAAATGAAACCATTGAAGAACAGATAGTGGAAGAAGCGATCGAAGAAGAGAAACAGATCCCCGTCGATATGTGCAACCACGCGCTGCTGGTCGGTTACGGGCGCGTCGGCAGCCTGATCGGCGCCAAACTTCATCAGGAGGGCATCCCGGTGGTGGTGGTGGAAAACTCCCGCGCGCGCGTCGATGCGCTGCGTGAGCAGGGCATCAAGGCGGTGCTCGGCAACGCCACTAAACCGGAGATTATGGAGATCGCCCGTCTGGACTGCGCCCGCTGGCTGTTGCTGACCATCCCCAACGGCTATGAAGCCGGTGAAATCGTCGCGGCGGCGCGTGAAAAAAGGGATGACCTGGAAATTATCGCCCGGGCGCATTATGACGACGAAGTCGCCTATATCACCGAGCACGGCGCCAATCAGGTGGTAATGGGCGAACGAGAGATCGCCAACAGCATGATTACCTTGCTCAAGCTTGAAGAAGTGCCGGCGACGCAGCAGGAGTGCCCGATCTAATCCTTATCAGGCGGGCGTCGCCCGCCTGCTCTTTTCGCCTACTCCGCTTTTGTCACCAGTTGTTCCAGCAGATCGATATGCAGCGGATCGTCGTTTAACGCCGGAATATAGGTAAATTTCTCACCGCCCGCGTGCAGGAATATCTCTCTGTTTTGCTCCTGAATCTCTTCCAGCGTTTCCAGACAGTCCGCCGCAAAGCCGGGACACATAACCTGAATATGCTTAACGCCCTGCGCCGGCAGGCTTTTCATCGTTTCATCCGTATAGGGCGTCAGCCAAGGCTCACGCCCAAAACGCGACTGAAAGGTCACCAGCACGTTCTCTTCAGGCAGCCCTAATGCCGCCACCAGCGCCCTGGAGGTCGCCATACAGCGCAGCGGGTAGTCATCCCCCTCGCTGGCATAGCGCGCCGGAATGCCGTGGTAAGAGAGCACCAGCCTGTCCGGCTCCCCCTGTTCGGCAAACGCCCGCTCCACGCGGGATTGCAACGCGGCGATATAAGCCGGGTGTTGCGCATAATCACGAATAAAACGGATGGTGGGCAAACGACGGTATTGCCGCAACAGCCTGGCCAGCCCGTCCCAGACGGCGGCGGTCGTCGAGCAGGAGTATTGCGGATACAGCGGCAACACCACCAGCTGCGTGACGCCCTGCGCCAACAGCTTATCCAGCGCCGAATGCAGGCTGGGAGAGCCGTAGCTCATCCCCAGCTCAACCGGAACATCCGCCATGCGGGCCGCCAACGCCTGTTGCTGGCGGCGGCTAATCACCAGCAGCGGCGAGCCGCCCTCCATCCACACCGACTGGTAGAGCTTCGCCACACGCGGCGAGCGGATAGGCAAAATAACGCCGCGCAATAGCGGCCACCACAGCAGCCGTGAGGTATCAACCACCCGCCTGTCGCTCAGGAATTCAGCCAGATAGCGTTTCACCGCCCGCGGGGTGGGTGCATCGGGGGTGCCCAGGTTCACCATCAGCACGCCGTACTTCTGTTGCGTCATCACAGCCTTCCTCTTATGGAGCGGCAGGCTTCCACTGCCCGCTCCGTATCTGGTATCAGACTGTCTATTGTAGCGAAAAACGCCGCATAAAAACGGCAAGATAGCCGGGATAAAACCGATGCCATCAATAGGAAAAACAGGAGAAGTGATACCGACGGGCCGTGGAGGGCAAAAAAATGCCAGGCGATCGCCTGGCGGCACTATCGTAAACCGTCGGGAATTAACCCAGGATCTTTTCCAGCTCGGCGCGCACTTCCGCAACCTGGCGCGTACCTTCCACTTTGAAGTAACGGGTATTGCCGGCATCCGCTTCCTTCTGGTAGTAAGCCACCAGCGGCGCGGTCTGCTGATGATATTCCACCAGACGTTTGCGCACCGTCTCTTCCTGATCGTCTTTGCGGGTAACCAGATCTTCACCGGTTACGTCGTCTTTGCCTTGCACCCGCGGCGGGTTAAATTTCACGTGGTAGACACGCCCGGAAGCGGGATGCACCCGACGTCCGACGATGCGATCGACAATCAGTTCGTCAGGAACCGCGAACTCGATAACATAATCCACGTCGATGCCCGCCTCTTTCATGGCGTCAGCCTGGGGAATGGTACGCGGGAAGCCATCCAGCAGGAAACCGTTGCGGCAATCGTCCTGAGCGATGCGCTCTTTTACCAGCGCAATAACCAGTTCATCAGTGACCAGCTTGCCGGCATCCATGATTTCCTTGGCCTGCTTGCCCAATTCGCTGCCGGCTTTTACCGCCGCACGCAGCATGTCGCCGGTGGAAATCTGCGGAATACCGTATTTTTCCATGATGAATTGAGCCTGAGTACCTTTGCCTGCGCCCGGAGCGCCCAGCAGAATAATACGCATTGCGTAAATCCCCTTGCTATAGAGTATTTATAAAATAAATTTGAAAAGCGCTAAACCATACCATTCCAGGCGTTTATCCTCAAGGAACGGGCTCGTTTCAGCCTGTCGTCAGCGGTCAGAAAATGTCATTGCCGACGTTTGGAGCGATGGCAAACGGGCGGAATACCCGTTCAATATCGTTATTCCTCCTGTCCGCGGGCGATGACGGCAACCGTGAGGCCGCCGCCATAAGGTCTATTATTTACCGGTCAAGCCAGACAACACTTTCTCAAAGTCATTGAACGGGCAGAAGCCGTCGGCGTTAACCGGGCACCCTTGCAGTTCAAGCGTGACGCGTTGCGGCGGATTGGCCCGATTAAGCTGTGCCAGGGTTCTGATCTGATCGGTGGATTGATAGACATATTCCATTTTCAGCAGCGACGCGCCGCTGGTCTTGTCTTTCCAGCGCTCGAATACCACTTTGCCGCCGATCGGCGTGGTTTCAAACTGATTCGGCAATTTGTAGGGTTTGACGCCCAATGCTGAAAACAGCGACGCGACGTTGGAGTCATGCCCCACCAGGAAAGTAAATTTCGGCGTGTTCTCGCCGAATGAACGCTCCAGTTCTTTAACCAGATTCACCGAGACTTCTTTGGCGACCACCGGGGCGCTGAACACGACGCTGTTATAGTATTCCTTGATCGACACCAACGATTCGAACTGCTGGTTATCTTTGATTCTGCCCCAGCCGACGTTCTCGATCGGCGCGCCTTCATAGTATTGCAGAATAAAGGCATCCGAAATCGAGGTGCCGGTTCTTAACGGGCCGGAGACGCCGGGTTCCTGATCCGCAACAATTTTCACCGTGGTTGGCTGAGCCGTGAGATCGCACTGTTTATCCTCTTTGCAATTTGCCGATTCAGCATAGCGGATCACCTGCGCCATCTGTTGGTAGGTTGGCTTCAGCCTCTCATTCAGGCCGTCAAGGCCCTTGTCACCGGCCGTTTTATTAATTGAATCAATGGCCCGCTGCTTAAAGTCCGCGCTGCCGTCGCGGATAATCGGATTAAAGGTCGCATCCATTGTGCCTAATTTTTCTTTATGCTCCACCGGAACGATGCAGCCCGGAAACGCCCCTACGGCGAAGTATTGGGCGGTGGAGATGGTACGTTGCAGGCTGTTGGCGTAAAAACGCACCTCCTTTTCCGTCGGACAGGTATCAGCGGCCAACAGGCGGTTATCCACCAACCATTCGCTGAAATAGTGGCCGAAGAAGGCTTCCAGCGCGCCGCCGCGGGTGGTCAGATAGCTGCTGGGGGTATCCCATTGCGGCCAGGCGTCCGGCGTCATTTTGCCGAGGGTACTGCTTGGGCTCGCCAATGGCGCCCGCAGACCGTGGCGGCTAAATACCACGACCTGCTCCAAGGCAAAATTATCGCCGACGGCCAGGGTTTCAGTTGAAAACGGCAACAGTAAAGGCAGACAAAACAGCGCCTTCATTTTTAATGACATTATGCACTCTCCTCGTTGAGGAAATGTTATTTCCCCTATTAAAAAAACGCCGGGAGCGTTTTTCAACGTCGCTTGCGACGGCCTGAAAGGTGGCGGGCAGGACGCCCGACATATACAGGACTCCATTAAATAGTAGGCCTGACAGCGGGTTAATGACGGATTGAGAGGATAAAGAGTCATCAAAGTGTGATTTAAATCATGCAATCTCTGGCGAATGCGGCAGCCATTTTTCAATGACGGATGGATTTAGGCGGGGAAGCTCGATTTTTCTATCTTGGCGAGAGCAATATTTCTCTTTGTGAAATATGTTCTTTACCGCAGGATCAAAAACCCCCGAACGCATCGGGGGTTTGTGCAGCAGAGACTCAGAGCCGCATCAGGCGCTCAGTAACTGATTCATTCGGCGGATAAACTGGTTAGGATCGTCCAGCGTACCGCGCTCGGCCAGCAAAGCCTGATCCAGCAGCAGTTCAACCCACTCGGCGAACTGCGCGTCGTCGCTCACGTCGGAGGCGCGTCTGACCAGCGCATGATCCGGGTTGAGTTCAAAAATATACTTCACTTCCGGCGCCTGTTGCCCGGCGGCGGCGAACAGTTTCGCCATCTGGGTGCTCATTTCGTTGGCGTCGGTGGTGACAATCGCCGGCGTATCCGTCAAACGGTGGGTCAGACGAACCTCTTTCACCCGATCGCCCAGCAGCGTTTTTACGCGCTCAACGAAAGGCTCCAGCGCTTTTTCCGCTTCTTTCTGCGCATCGGTTTCCTCATCCGCCAGCTTGTCCAGCGCCTCATCCGCTTTGCTGACGGACTGGAATTGCTTACCGTCGAACTCCGTCAGGTAGCTCATCATCCATTCATCGATGCGATCGGAGAGCAGCAGCACCTCAATGCCTTTCTTGCGCAACAGTTCCAGATGCGGGCTGCTCTTCGCCGCGGCATAGCTGTCGGCGGTGATGTAGTAAATCTTCTCCTGCCCTTCCACCATGCGGCCTACGTACTCTTCCAGCGAGACGGTCTGCGCCGAGCTATCGGTATGGGTGGTGGCAAAGCGCAGCAGCTTGGCGATGGCTTCCCGGTTGCCGCCATCTTCCGCCGGCCCCTCTTTCAGCACCAGGCCGAACTGCTGCCAGAAGGTCTGATATTTTTCCTTATCGTCCTGCGCCAGTTTTTCCAGCATCTGCAAGACGCGCTTGGTCAGCGCACTGCGTAGATTCTGGGTAACGCGGCTGTCTTGCAGAATTTCGCGGGAAACGTTGAGCGGCAGGTCATTGGAATCAATCAGGCCGCGCACGAAGCGCAGGTAGTTGGGCATAAACTGTTCCGCGTCATCCATAATGAACACGCGCTGCACATACAGCTTCAGACCGTGCTTATGGTCGCGGTTCCACATGTCCCACGGCGCCTGGGCGGGAATGTACAGCAGGCTGGTATATTCCTGTTTCCCCTCCACCCGGTTGTGGCTCCAGATCAGCGGGTCGGTAAAGTCATGGGCGATATGCTTATAGAATTCGGTATATTCTTCATCGCTGATTTCGGATTTGCTGCGCGTCCACAGCGCCTGCGCCTTGTTAATCTTCTCCCAGGTTACCGTGGCTTCGCCGCCCTCTTCCTCGCTCTCCTGGCGAGACTCGATTTCCACCGGCAAAGCGATATGGTCGGAGTATTTGCTGATGATGGAACGCACGCGCCAGTCATCGAGGAACTCATCTTCGCCTTCGCGCAGGTGCAGGGTGATTTCGGTGCCGCGATCTTCTTTGGTGATGTCGGCAATGGTGTAATCGCCTTCACCGGCGGATTCCCAGAACACGCCCTGATCGACGGCGGCGCCCGCGGCGCGGGTGCGCACGGTCACTTTATCGGCGACGATAAAGGCGGAGTAGAACCCCACCCCGAACTGACCGATCAACTGGCTGTCTTTTACCTGATCGGAGCCCAGCGATTCCAGAAATGACTTGGTGCCGGATTTGGCGATGGTGCCGAGATTATCAATCACCTCGTCGCGGCTCATCCCGATGCCGTTGTCGGAAATCGTCAGCGTGCGTTTTTCCTTATCGGTGGAAACGCGCACGCGCAGCTCGCCGTCACCCTCATATAATTCAGGCGAGGAGAGCGCGCGAAAACGTAATTTGTCCGCCGCATCGGAGGCATTGGAGATCAGTTCACGCAGAAAGATTTCTTTGTTGGAATAGAGTGAATGGATCATCAAGTGCAGCAGTTGCTTTACTTCAGACTGGAATCCGCGGGTTTCTTGGCCTTTCATACTCATTATTGCTTACCTCAATCCTAATATTATTCAGGCTGATTACATTGGCGATGAGCATGAAATGGGGATAAGCCGCGATAATTTCAAGGGCTAACGCGGCATTTCCAATATGTTATAAGGCAAATGCCGTACCGCGTCTTCGCGTACGGCACCATAAACAAACCTCATAGCCTGATTCAGTTACCGGATATCAGGTACAGGCAGTCGCCCTGAAAGGCATGCATAGGCAAATGCAACAGATCATTCGCCAAGGTGGCGTCAAGCGACATGGTACGCCGGCTTTCCAGTTCAATCACGCTGATACGTTCTACCTCCATCTCCGGTCTCAGAGACAGTTCGATATTAAAAGGCATATAAATCAGTAAGGTATTTTTCTGGCGCGCGGCCCTAATTTCAGCAGGCGCATCAATCAGTCCAACGAATGGCGACAGGCCAAATAGCCCGTGCTGAGAAATAAAATCCTTAATAAACGAATAATCCCAGGCTCCGGGAAAATGAATCGCCTCTCGCCATAAATAGGGAGATAAAAAACCTTCCCCCAGCGCGACGCCGTAACTGAGACCTTTTTCATGCCAGTTCCAGATACCGTGCGCACCATAGCTGACCCCAGCGCCCGCCCCCGACAAAATGCTCTGCCATGCGGCTCGGCGCGCGTCAAAACGGGTAAAGCGCCCATATTGCCGACGGCTATAGCTGATCATTTCATAACAAGGCTCGGAATTAATGACGGGTTTAGGCGGTATTTTGGCGGAAAAACATTGAGCCAACGTATAGGCCGTCGATTGGAATTGCGCATTATGCCCCGACTGATAGCACCAGAAATCAAGATTAGGGTTTTCTTCCAGCCGTGACGGGATGATATCCAGACGTCCCCGGATATGCAGCGTAGCCAGGCTCTCCGGTGCCAGCGCCTTAATCTTGTTCAAGGCGATTTCATAGTAGTCGATAATATCGTCGGATTCGAAATCCGTATCCCCGCTGACCATATAAATGGGGTGATATTTTGAGAAGTAGCGATCGACGGTTTCTACATAAGACTCAACGCAATCTTTCGGCATCACGACCGTTCTTCGTAATTTATCCGCCCAGGTATGAGGAACATACGAACACCACAATAATACCAACGCCACGACGAATCCTTTCTCCGTCGCCAGTTTTACCATGTGCTCGGCATGTTGAAAATAAGCCGCATTGCACATGGTAAAATCATAACCATTGTCATTCTGTATGTAAGGATGAAGGTGCTCACGCCCTTTGCTTCTATCCCACTGCGGCAAGATATTTATCTGTAATACCGTAAACCCCTGCCGTTTGCGATAATCGAGATAATATTCCCACTCTTCCTCGCTGATATTGGTGAAAGCACTCCATACCGTATCCGCCAGATAAAAAAACGGCTTGTCATGGCGAAGAAACGCTTTTCCGTTTTTATGAATACTTAACATGCCGTTTCCTCCTCAAGACGCTGAGCCACTGTTATTGAATACCGCAACCGGATTATTTTTATAACCGATGGTGATGGTCAGTAAAGAAGCCACTAAAAATGCGACAAAGAGAGAAATACAAAAACCGTAGAAACCCCAGTCCGCGCCTTCTGAGCTAATAAACATTGGAATACCGAACACCCCGCCGGATGCAAACCCGCCAAACATTTTGGCGCTGAAGAATCCGGCAATGGCTCCGCCGGCCGCTGAACCGATAGAAGCCATAATGAAAGGTTTTCTTGAGGGTAAATTAACGCCATAGATGGCGGGTTCGGTAATGCCAAGAAAGCCGGATAACGAGGCGGTATAGGCGATAGATTTCAGCTCGGTTTGACGTGTTTTAATGGCGACGGCAAGCGCGGCACCGGTCTGAGCAAAGACGGTGCAATACAGCAACGCATTGATAGGATCAAAGCCATAAACGGCAATGTTGTTAATAAAGATAGGAATAAAGGCCCAATGCAGTCCGAAAATCACCGCAATCTGCCAGACGCCCGCCAGCAGGAATCCCGCAACAACCGGGCTTAAGTGATAAAGCGCCAGCGATCCATCGGCAAGCAGCTTACTGGCGTAGATAGAGACCGGACCAATAGCCAACAGCGTCGCAGGTCCTTATTCATCAACCCGGTGATCAGCGCCGCGGTCAGAAATCCTTTCAATATTCCTGACGCGGCAATCACCCCCAGTACGGGAAGAAAAACGCCGGAAATAATGCCGACAAAGGCTTCAAATAGATTGTTTTTTTTTACCGGAATACGTCCTGGCGGCGTCAAAGACGTTATTCCTTTCTGTAGCTCCAGATAAACCTTATTAACATGTTCGCCAATAACAAGCTGTACCTGGCCGCCACTGTAGATTACCGTTAAAACGCCTTGGATAGCTTCAAGACGTTCTTTGGTAGTGAGCGCTTCATCCTTCAATTGAAAACGCAGTCGGGTGGCGCAATGCATAACGCTGATAATATTGTCATTGCCGCCTATTTCTTTCAGTATAATTTGAGCCAGTTTCGGGTAATCCATATTCTCTCGCCTTGTTAAAAGGTAAGTAGCATTAATGGCATGGCGTTCAAACAACTCTTTGCCAGGGGCTGTTTTGTTGAATGTATTCGTCATCCCACTACCATGGCCCGTCACGACGGCGTTCGACAGTTATAGATAAACCACGCTTACTACACATAAGATCGCACGGTTACGTTCGCTTTTCGCCGGGATACTATCGATTATGAATATATATTCACAATCGATTTATTATTCATGGCAACTATGCGTTCGAAAAACGCCTTTGTCCATATCCAGCATCTTGAAAGGAGAAAAGGATCACAGAACGTCAAATACCCGCATTTCTCAGAGAAAAAGGCATTTAACGTCGAAAATAGGTAATAACGGCTTCAATTCGGCGAGAGGTTGATCTGTTGGCGGGATCCTGAAACAGATTAAGCCAGGCGATAACCGGGTAAGAAACATCAGGAGGTAGCCGCCGAACAGCGGCTATCAGAATTAAAACCGGAAAGGCTGACGCCCGGCCAGCGAATGAGACAATGTGGTGCCGTCCACCATTTCCAGTTCGCCGCCGACAGGTACGCCGTGCGCGATGCGGCTGGCCATCACGCCGTACTGCGCGCACAGTTCGGCGATATAGTTGGCCGTCGCGTCGCCCTCCACCGTCGGGTTGGTGGCCAGAATCACTTCACTGACGGATTCGCTTTGCAGCCGCTCTTCCAGCCGCCCCAGCCCGATATCATCAGGGCCGATGCCGTCCAGCGGCGACAGATGCCCCATCAGCACGAAGTAACGCCCAGCAAACTGCCCGGTCTGCTCGACGGCGTGGATATCCGCCGGGCTTTCCACCACGCAGATTTGACCGTTTTGCTGGCGCCGGGGGTTCGAGCAGATCGAACACACCTCCTGTTCGGTAAAGGTGCGGCAATCCGCGCAGTGACCGATTTCAGACATCGCGCGGGTCAGCGCCTGCGCCAGACGCATTCCCCCGCTGCGATCGCGCTGCAACAGCTGAAACGCCATGCGCTGGGCGGACTTCGGCCCGACGCCCGGTAAACAGCGCAGCGCCTCCATCAGCGATTCAAGAAGCGGACTGGTTTGCATCAGAACGGCATCTTAAAGCCCGGCGGCAACTGCATGCCGCTGGAAACCGACGCCATTTTTTCCTTCTGCGTTTCAGCAACGCGGCGGGCGGCATCGTTGAACGCCGCGGCGATCAGGTCCTCCAGCATCTCTTTGTCGTCTTCCATCAGGCTGGGATCGATCTCCACCCGGCGGCAGTTGTGCGCGCCGTTGATGGTGATTTTGACCAGCCCCGCGCCCGATTCGCCGGTGACTTCCAGATTTGCAATCTCTTCCTGCATCTGCTGCATTTTTTCCTGCATCTGCTGGGCCTGCTTCATCAGATTGCCAATTCCACCTTTACCAAACATAGTTTTCTCTCTATCACGTCGGGCTGCGCACACGCAGCGGTTAAACAGGGCGGATACTCTCTTCGTCCAGTTCCGCATCAAAGAAACGCCGCAGCGTTTGAATCGTATTATCAGCCATAATCGACTGGCGCGCCTGCGCCAGCTTTTCTTCATAAATTGCCTGGCGCCACTCCAGCGGCGTCAGCACCGCCGGGTTGTCGTCTTCGGTCACCGACAGCTCGATGGGTTGGCCATAGTGCGCCGTCAAGGCTTCCGCCAGGGTTTGCTGCGCCGCCGGCGAGTTGAGATGGCGCTGGGAAGAGCGCAAATGCAGCTGCACTTTACCGGCCTGCGGGCATTCCCTGAACGCGTTTAACGCCAGCTGTTGTACCAGTTTTGGCAACGGCAGACGGTTGATTTCCGCCGCCCACTCATCGCGCTCCATCGCCTCTTGCGCCAGGCGAGCCGCCAGTTCGGGCGTTTTTTCATGCTCCAGCGCCGAGCGCAGCGCCTTCGGCGTGGCGACATCGGTTTTGACGTCCTCCACCTTGTTCTGCGCCCGCCAGCGATAGGCTTCCGGTTTCTTCGCCGCGGCCGACGCGCCGTCTGCGGCGCTTTTGCGCTGCATGCTGCGCTCCGTCACCGAGGCTAAACGCTCAAGTGCCGAATTCGCCGGCCGCGTTTTACTTAACGCCGCCGGCTCAGTTTTTTTTGGCGGGGTCGCCCCCTGCTTGCGCAACAGTTGGCTGCGCGCCTGCAACAGTTGCGACGTGGCATCGGAAAGCCCGTCATCGGCCGGCGGCTGCGGCTCAGGCGGTTCAGCGGCGGGAGGCGTGGATGCATCCGCCGCGCCGGCCGGGTAAGACGGCGCGGCCGCGCTTTCCTGCCGCCCGGCGGCTGACGCCGGGTTAGCCGCCGGAGTGGGTTTTGACGCCGGCGCGGACTGCGGCGGCGTTTCAATAATCTGCTGGGGATGAAAGGCCAGCGCGCGCAGCAGCGTCATTTCCACGCCCATACGGCGATCCGGGGCATAAGAGAGCTCTTTGCGGCCAATCAGCAATGTCTGGTAGTAGAGCTGCAAGTCCGCCGGCGGCAGGGCGCGGGCCAGATCCCGCAGGCGGGCTTCAACCGCCGCATAATCATCGCTCAGCGCGGCCGGCAACAGTTGAACCATCGCGATACGATGCAATAGCGTCAGGGTTTCAACCAACAGCGACTCCCAGTCGACGCCGCGCGCCGCCGCCTGATCGAGCAAGGACATCACGCGCGCGCCGTCGGCCTGCACCAAGGCTTCAATGATCGCCAGCGGTTGCTCGTCGTCCAGGGTTCCCAGCATCTGACTGACCGAGGCCGTCGTCACCTGCCCCTGCCCCATGGCGATCGCCTGATCGGCGAGGCTGAGCGCATCGCGCAGGCTGCCGTCGGCGGCGCGGGCCAGCAGTTGCAGCGCCCTTGGCTCGCTCTCCAACTGCTCGGCGTGCAAAACGCGTTCTAAATGGGCGCGGATCTGTTCGACATCCAGCGCCTTGAGGTGAAACTGCAAGCAGCGCGACAGGATCGTCACCGGCAGCTTTTGCGGATCGGTGGTCGCCAGCAGGAATTTTACGTGCGGCGGCGGCTCTTCCAGCGTTTTCAGCAGCGCATTGAAACTGTGGCGCGACAGCATATGCACTTCATCGATCAGGTAGACCTTGAAGCGCCCGCGCGCCGGGGCGTACTGTACGTTGTCCAGCAGGTCGCGGGTATCCTCAACCTTGGTGCGGGAAGCCGCATCGATTTCGATCAAATCGACAAAGCGGCCGTGCTCGATTTCACGGCAGTTATCGCACTGGCCGCAGGGCGTCGCCGTTACGCCGTTTTCACAGTTAAGTCCTTTCGCCAGCAGGCGGGCGATGGTGGTTTTGCCGACGCCGCGCGTACCGGAAAACAGATAGGCGTGATGAATCCTGCCTAAGGAAAGGCCATTGGCTAAGGCGGTCAGGACATGCTCCTGACCGACGACATCAGCAAAGGTTTGGGGACGCCACTTACGGGCAAGAACCTGATAGCTCATCAATACCGCAATAGTCGAGTTATTGAGGAGGCCATGCTAACACAGCCGCGCGGTTATCGGCGAGACCGTTGTGATTAATGACCGGGGAAGTCGACCAGGCTATAGCAGGTCACGCCCATCGCTTCCAGGCGCTGCGCGCCGCCCAGATCGAACAGATTGATAACAAAAGCGGCGTCGGTTACCGTGCCGCCCAGGCGACGGATCAGTTTTACCGTGGCCTCTACCGTGCCGCCCGTTGCCAGCAGATCGTCGATAACCAGGACGTTATCCGTGGCGTTAATCGCATCCGCATGAATTTCCAGGCTATCCGAACCATATTCCAGTTCGTAGCTTTCGCTGATGATCGGACGCGGCAGTTTGCCCGGTTTACGCACCGGAACAAATCCGACGCCCAACGCCAACGCCACCGGCGCGCCAAACAGAAAGCCGCGCGCTTCCGTGCCCACCACCTTGGTAATCCCGGTATTGCGATAGCGTTTCGCAAGCATATCAATACTGGCGGCATACGCCGTCGGATCTTCCAGCAGGCTGGTTACGTCACGGAACAGTATGCCCGGCTTCGGATAATCGGGAATGCTTTTGATGCTGTTTTTAATCAATTCTTGCTGTTGCGCCGTTGCGGTCATCATCTCTGTGCCTGATAAAACGTTCTGCTCATACCAATGCCGGCCGCTCCTCGTCCATCCTTCCATCAACGTCAGAAGGCAATGGCGGTTTTCGAAACAGGAAAAGTGGCGGTCCGCGCACGAAAACGCTCAAATCTAGTCAAACTGGCCGATAAATGCAACACGTCCCCACGATCTCAGCGTATTTTTTTATGGCCGTCCACCACCGGCAGACGAAGCATAAACGTCAGCAAAATCGCCAGAATCACCAATAACAAGGCTCTAACCCAGTTGATTTTAATCAGCCAGAGGGAGAGCGCAAAGGTCAATAAAATAACCATAACCGCTTTCCATTTCGCTCCGGGCGGCAAAGCCCGGTATCGCTGCCAATGACGCAAATATCCCCCGAACCAGGAGCGATACAGCAGCCAGTGATGAAAACGCGGCGACGAACGGGCAAAACACCAGGCGGCCAACAATAAAAAGGGCGTGGTCGGCAACAAAGGCAATACGATGCCCAACGTTGCCAGAACGACGGCCACCCACCCTATGACAATCAGCACCGCGCGATACATATTCACCTTTTGTCCGTTCGCTGTTAATGGGTAAATAAAGCGCCCCCCGGCCAATCACACTCTATCATCAACATCGGCCGTCTGTTAATGGCGGTGCGGAAATCAGCGTATCCCGGTGAATAAGTTGTGTCGGACGTTATTCCCGGGCAAGCTAGGCTATCGGCTTAGGCAAGCCAATATATGTATAGGGAACAGAGTGAACACCCACAAACTGCTGCTGGCGCTTGAACAACAAATCGACACGCTGGCGAAAGCGATCGCGCCGCTGGCGGATAAGCCCGTGGCGCAATCACGTTTCGACCGTCAGCTGTTCAGCAGCTATGGCACACGGCTGAAAGATTATTTCCATGAGGTTGAGCAGAATCTGCAATCCATCAGGCAGTTGGTCGCCGAGCAGCGTTCCGAGCGGGTGTCGTTTATGGCCGACAAACTGGTGAGGCAAATCACGGCGCTGCAACGCGAACTGGCGACGCAGTCTTTACGACGTCAGGAGCGAGAGACGGCGACGCCATCGCCGGACCTTTACCATAAGCTGGCCGAACACCAGGACTATGAGCGGCGCCTGCTGTCGATGATCCATGACCGGGAAAGCCTGTTGAACGCTGAAACGCGGTTGGGCGAGCAGCAGCGTCTGCAAAAAGAGCTGGCGGCGCTGGAAGGACGGCTGGCCCGATGCCGCCAGGCCCTGTCACGCCTGGAGCGAGTAATTGAACGCCGGGAGCAGGGATTGTAAATTCCGGCGGGTTATTTTTATTCTCCGCTATATTTATGCAAGCTTGGAAAGGAGGGGGACGGAAATGTCACTGGAAAATGCGGCTCCGGAAATCAAGCTGGCGGTCGATCTGATTATGCTGCTGGAGGATAACCACATCGACCCGCAGGTGGCGCTGGCCGCCCTGGAAATCGTGCGTAAGGATTTTCAGCAAAAAGCGCGGCGGGAAAAAGGCGACGCGGTCGACTAGGCCCCGTTCGGCACGGAGAATCAGCCCTCCTCTCTTCTTACCGAATGGGCTTCCGTTGGCGCAGACTGACGAAACGACGCGCTGAAGCGCAGCATATCGATAAAGGAATCGACCAGCACCGGGGCGTCCCGCGCAAGATCGAAGCTTTGCGGCATAAACAACCAGTTTTCCATCAGGCCGGAAAAATAAGCGCGCAGCGCGACGGCGGCCCGACGCGGCTGAATATCCTCGGGCAGCAAGCCCATGCGAATACAGCGCATTAAATGGCTTTCAATATCGGAGTAGCAGCCGAAATAAAGCTCCTTGCGGGCGTTGAAAGAGGGTAGCATTTCACCGACGAACTCACATTTATGAAATACAATCTCCATCATCAATCGCCACTGATTGTCATTCGCCGTTAAACGAAGCATATAAATCAACAGCTCACGCATCACATGGAGTGGATTATCAGGAAATTTTGTTTGATACTCTAATTCGAACTGACTGAGTTTCAACTCGGCCTGAATCCATATTTCGTCAAACAGTTCGGCTTTATTTTTAAAATGCCAGTAAATGGCGCCGCGGGTTACCCCAGAGGCGGCGGCAATGTCAGCCAGCGATGTTGCGGACACGCCATACTCTGAGAACACTCTCAACGCTGCATCCAGTATCTGTTGTCGGGTTTCCTGAGCCTGCTGTTTGGTTTTTCGTGCCATATCGTTGTATTTGAAACAAAGGATGATTTACATACATTCGAGTATGTATGTAACATAGCATCAACATAAGATTATCGCAGCAATGGGTTTTAAAGCGCGTGATCCATTGGTCAATTTCAAATCGGATACTTGAGGTTTATCTATGAACAAAAACAGAGGGCTAACGCCTCTGGCGGCAGTTCTGATGCTTTCTGGCGGCTTAATTCTCGCGGGATGTGATAATAGTGAACAACAGGCAGGGGCGCAACAACAGCCTCCCGAAGTCGGCATCGTAACGCTGAAAGCGCAACCTCTCAATGTGACGACCGATTTGCCAGGCCGCACCAACGCCTATCGTATCGCGGAAGTCCGCCCCCAGGTCGGCGGTATTATTCTCAAGCGTAACTTTACCGAGGGCAGCGACATCCAGGCCGGTTCATCGCTCTATCAAATCGATCCGGCGCCTTATCAGGCCGATCACAATAGCGCCAAAGGTTCACTGGCTCAGGCTAAGGCAAGCGCCGAAATCGCCCGACTGACGGTAAACCGCTATAAACCGCTGCTGGGAACCAACTACATCAGCAAACAGGATTACGACCAGGCCGTCGCCACGTTGCGTCAGGCCGACGCCAGCGTACAGGCCGCCCAGGCCGCGGTGGATAATGCGCTAATCAATCTCGCCTACACCAAAGTCAACGCGCCGATATCCGGCCGGGTGGGTAAATCAACGGTGACGGAAGGCGCGCTGGTTTCCACCGGCCAGACCACCGCCTTAACCACCGTACAACAACTCGATCCGATTTACGTCGATGTAACCCAATCAAGCAATGATTTCCTGCGCCTGAAAAAAGAACTGGAAGACGGCTCGCTGAAACAAAGCGAAGGCAAAGCCAACGTTCGCCTGCTGCTGGATAACGGTTCTGAATATGCGCAGCCCGGCACGTTGGAATTTTCCGATGTCACCGTGGATGAAACCACCGGTTCTATCACTCTGAGGGCGATTTTCCCTAACCCGCAACACGATCTTTTACCCGGCATGTTTGTCCGCGCGCGTCTGGATTCCGGCGTGAAAGACGACGCATTGCTGGCTCCACAGATGGGCATTACCCGTAATGCGCGCGGCGAGGCAACCGCAATGGTCATCGGTGAAGGTGATAAGGTTGAGATTCGCAACGTGACCACATCAAAGGCTGTGGGTAATAAATGGCTGGTCACCGACGGTTTGAAAGCGGGCGATCGTATCATTGTGACCGGTTTGCAAAAGATTCAACCCGGCATTCAGGTAACAGGAAAAGAAGTCGCTCAAGATAACGAACAGCCGCAGCAGTCCCAGGCTGAACCCGCGAAGTCTTAACAGGAGCCGGTAATTAATGGCTAATTTTTTTATAGATCGACCCATTTTTGCATGGGTAATCGCCATCGTGGTGATGTTGGCCGGAGCCTTGGCGATTGTGAATTTGCCTATCGCCCAATACCCGACAATCGCGCCCCCAGCGATTGAAATTACAGCAACCTATCCAGGGGCGGACGCCTCAACGCTGCAAGACTCGGTAACCCAGGTTATCGAACAGAATATGAACGGTATCGATAACCTGATGTATATGGCTTCCAGCAGCGACTCATCAGGTACGGTTCAGATTACGCTGACCTTTGAAGCGGGAACCGACCCTGATATCGCGCAGGTCCAGGTGCAGAACAAACTCCAGTTGGCAATGCCGTTGCTGCCGCAGGAAGTTCAGCAACAGGGCGTCAACGTTCAGAAGTCCAGCAGCAGCTTCCTGCTGATCGCCGCCTTTATCAGCGAGGACGGCAAAATGACCCAGCAGGACATCGCCGACTATGCGGCCGCCAACGTGCTGGATCCCATCAGCCGTACCAACGGCGTCGGTGACGCCCAACTGTTCGGCGCCCAGTACGCCATGCGTATCTGGCTGGATCCGAACAAGCTGAACAACTATCAACTGACGACCGGTGACGTCACCTCGGCCATTACCGTGCAAAACAACCAGATTGCCGCCGGTCAGTTGGGCGGTTCGCCGCCGGTCGCCGGCCAGCAGTTGAATGCGTCGATCATCGCGCAAACGCGGCTGAAATCGCCGGAAGAGTTCTCCAATATCTTACTGAAGGTTAACGCCGACGGTTCGCAGGTACGCCTGAAAGACGTGGCGCGCGTCGAGCTTGGCGGCGAAAGCTACGACATCATTGCGCGCTACAACGGCCAGCCAGCCGCCGGTATCGGGATTAAACTGGCGACCGGCGCCAACGCGCTGAATACCGCTTCGGCGGTAAAGGCCGAGTTCTCTCGTCTGCAGGAGTTCTTCCCGAGCGGGCTGAACGTGGTTTATCCCTATGACACCACGCCTTTCGTTAAAATCTCTATTAACGAAGTGGTGAAAACGCTGGTGGAAGCCATCGTGCTGGTGTTCCTGGTGATGTACCTGTTCCTGCAAAACTTCCGCGCCACCCTGATTCCAACCATCGCGGTACCTGTCGTACTGTTGGGGACATTCGCCATCCTGTCGGTATTCGGCTATTCCATCAACACGCTAACCATGTTTGCGATGGTTCTGGCGATCGGGCTGCTGGTGGATGACGCCATCGTGGTGGTGGAAAACGTCGAGCGTGTGATGGTGGAGGAAGGGCTCCCGCCCAGAGAGGCCACCAGGAAATCGATGGGGCAGATACAGGGCGCTCTGGTCGGTATCGCGCTGGTGCTGTCGGCGGTATTTGTGCCGATGGCGTTCACCGGCGGCTCAACCGGCGCCATCTACCGCCAGTTCTCTATTACCATTGTTTCCGCCATGGTGCTATCGGTGCTGGTGGCATTGATTTTAACGCCGGCGCTGTGCGCCACGCTGTTAAAACCGGTCGCCAAGGGCGATCACGGCGTCAAAACGGGCTTCTTCGGCTGGTTTAACAAACTGTTTGATAAAAGCACGCATCACTATACCGACAGCGTCGGTAATATTCTGCGCAGCACCGGCCGCTATCTGTTGCTCTATCTGCTGATTGTTGTCGGCCTGGCCCTGCTGTTTATGCGTCTGCCCAGCTCCTTCCTGCCGGAAGAAGATCAGGGCGTACTGCTCAACATCGTGCAATTGCCGGCCGGCGGAACGCAGGAAAATACCCAGAAAGTGCTGGATAAGATAACCAATCACTATCTGGAAAATGAGAAAGACACGGTTCAATCGGTGTTTTCCGTCAACGGTTTCGGCTTTGCCGGACGCGGTCAAAACGCCGGCCTGGCGTTTGTCAGCCTGAAAGAGTGGGACGAGCGTAGCGGCTCGGAGAATAAGGTGGCCGCTATCGCAGCCCGAGCCAACGCCGCCTTCAGCCAGATCAAGGAAAGTATCGTTATTGCCACCAACATCCCGGCGATTGTCGAACTGGGAACGGCGACAGGGTTTGACTTCCAGCTTATCGACCAGGCTAACCTGGGACATGAAAAACTTACCGAGGCGCGTAACCAACTGTTGGGTATGGCCGCGCAGCAGCCGGATACGCTAGTGCAGGTACGCCCCAACGGCATGGAAGACACCCCGCAGTTCCGGCTCAATATCGATCAGGAAAAGGCGCAGGCGCTGGGCGTAGCCCTGTCGGATATCAACGCCACGCTGGCAACGGCGTTGGGCGGTACCTATGTGAATGACTTTACCGACCGCGGCCGGGTGAAGAAAGTCTACGTGCAGGGTGATGCGCCGTTCCGTATGCTGCCGGACGATATCAAAAACTGGTATGTGCGCGGCAGCAACGGTCAGATGGTGCCCTTCTCCTCGTTCTCGACAACCTACTGGGAATACGGCTCGCCGCGTCTGGAACGCTATAACGGCCAGCCGTCCATGCAGATTCAGGGGGCGGCCGCACCGGGTAAAAGTACCGGTGAAGCCATGGCGCTGATGGAAGAGTTCGTCACCAAGCTGCCGCAGGGCATTGGCTATGAATGGACCGGTATGTCCTATCAGGAACGGCTGTCCGGCAACCAGGCTCCGGCGCTGTACACCATCTCGCTGATTGTGGTGTTCCTGTGTCTGGCCGCTCTGTATGAAAGCTGGTCGATTCCCTTCTCGGTCATGCTGGTCGTGCCGCTGGGGATTCTGGGCGCGGTGGTTGCCGCCTCCATGCGCGGGCTGGAAAACGACGTCTACTTCAAGGTGGGCATGCTGACAACCATTGGGCTATCGGCGAAGAACGCCATACTGATCGTCGAATTCGCCAAGGACCTGATGGAGAAAGAAGGCAAAGGCCTGATCGAGGCGACGCTGGATGCGGTGCGCATGCGTCTGCGCCCCATCCTGATGACCTCCCTGGCCTTTATCCTCGGGGTTGTGCCGCTGGTTATCAGCTCTGGCGCAGGTTCCGGCGCGCAGAACGCCGTTGGTACCGGCGTAATGGGCGGGATGATTACCGCAACCGTGCTGGCCATCTTCTTCGTTCCGGTATTCTTCGTGGTGGTGCGCCGCCGCTTCAGCAAGAAAAACGAAGAGGCGGAGCAACCTGATCAGCATATAGAGCATCGCTAATCCGCTTTCTGATAATAAAAGGCCGCAACCGCGGCCTTTTTTTTACCCCCCCTTCCCCCTATTGCATACCTCGCGCAACCCATGCTCTGAGCCAGCCTCGACCCGATAAATATCATGGTTGATCTTCACAACAAAAAAGCGCAACATTGAGTTATGTTATAACATAACAATTGAGGCGATATGAAAACAGGTATTCATCCTGACTATCGAACCGTGGTGTTTCATGATACCAGCGCCGATAGCTATTACAGGGTCGGTTCAACCATCAAAACCGAGCGCACCATCGAATTGGAAGGCGTGAGTTATCCCTACGTCACCATTGATGTTTCTTCTGCGTCCCATCCTTACTACACCGGGAAACAGAAAGAGTATGCCAAAGAGGGCAGCACCGCGCGCTTTCAGCAGCGCTTTGGCCATTTTTTCAAATAAACAAGCGAGGAGATTCAAATGCAGGTGCTTAGCTCGCTGCGCTCGGCGAAAAACCGTCATAAAGACTGCATCGTGGTACGCCGCCGCGGACGTATTTACGTAATATGTAAAACCAACCCGCGCTTTAAGGCCGTACAGGGCAGGAAAAAGAAAAAAGGCTAATCCATTTCCTGTAACAATTCACCACGGCTCTGTTATATCTGTAATAGAGCCTTTTAAAGCACAAGAATAAAACCATAAAAAACAATAAGATAAAAATAATTCTTGCCTATTTCCTTATCCCCGCGGGTAACCGGCCATCTTCCTCAGGCCATCGAAACGCGATCTATCTACAAACCTGTTTAATAAACTAATATCAATATTACGCATGCACTATTCCCTTACCGAAAAGTCTTGTGATTTAATCATTACAAATAGCGTAAAAAACCTTCTCTAATGTCCGCGAATCTTGGCGGCTCTTTTGCTATAGTTATATACAGTGCGACATGAACTGTGTCAGCGCGGCATGCCATCAGCGTCACTTGTTTTCATTAAAACCAAAAGATATTCTGTGATATCGGGAGGTGCAAAAAGCCATTGCGGGCTAAATTGTGGTTGTCGAAATCCCAGACGTTGAAATATTGCNGATGAGCTTACACAGGTAAGTGATTCGGGTGACTGAGCGCAGCCAACGCACCTGCAGCTTGAAGTATGACGGGTATAGACACCATGATTGTAGAAGCATGGTCAAGACTATTCTCTTATGAGTTTTGTCAGTCTGCCTGTCTGTCAGGCGTTACTGAATAACGGCTTAACGGAGGGATTGATATGGATGAGTACACACCCAAACATTATGATATTGCCCAACTCAGATTCTTATGTGAAAATCTATGCGATGAAAGCGTTGCAACGTTAGGCGATAGCAGTCACGGCTGGGTCAATGATCCAACATCTGCGATCAACCTCCAGTTAAATGAACTTATCGAGCATATAGCTACATTTATTCTGACTTTTAAAATAAAGTATCCTAATGAAAGCGAGCTTTCTCAGCAGGTTGAACAGTATTTAGATGATACCTACGTACTATTTAGCAACTACGGCATCAATGATGCCGAGCTGCGCGGATGGCAGAAATCTAAAAAAAGATTATTCGGAATGTTCTCAGAAGGGAACATCTGTACGCCTGCTAAAACTTAAGCAATAATTTATCTTATATTTATTAACCACCAGGTACTGTTCGCATAAAGGCCAACATGAAAAAAATCGATTATTTGATGCGTTTGCGTAAATGCACAACCATTGACACACTGGAACGCGTTATAGAGAAAAACAAGTATGAGCTCTCTAACGATGAACTGGAGATGTTCTATTCCGCGGCAGATCATCGTCTGGCAGAACTGACGATGAACAAACTTTATGACAAAGTCCCTACCGCGGTGTGGAAATACGTCCGTTAATTTTTGACGCAAAGTACATAAACCTAGATATAAAATACATTGCGCCGATAACATTATCGGCCTTTGTTTTTATTGTCTTTTTAACGCCTGAATAAAGCAGCATTTGTAACAAACTGTATTTCTGATAAAAGAAATAATTAGAATACTGATTTTTTATAAAGATTATTAAATCGATATATCTTATCCCCAATCAGCAATAAAACAGATATACCCTAAATAATTCGAGTTGCAGGAATGGCTTGCAGAGTGAATCGCGGGTAGAAATTGGTGGAGGCCCTGCCAGCTACATCCCGGCACACACGTCTCCTGCTGCGGCTGCTTCCTTCCGGACCTGACCGAGTCCACAGGTTAGTGTTGCGGGAGAACCGACAGGGCCCCCATTGACAGTGCTCCGCCAAACATTCGTTACAACAGAGCGACGGGCATTATGGGTGATGGACAGGCCAATTGCAAGCTACCGCCGTCTGAACGTTGTTTTCTTGCCCAGCACGCTATGCCACTATAGGTTTTCTACATTATTTACATCAATCGAAATACAGGAAGCCTTGGATGACAGGGGAAAATGACAATTTTCGCCAACGCGTTTTTCAAATCGTGGCCGCGATCCCTTACGGGAAGGTGGCGACCTACGGCGATGTGGCGCTGCTGACCGGCTCTCCTCGAGCATCCAGACAGGTCGGTGGGGTGCTAAAACGCTTGCCCGAGGACAGTAAACTCCCCTGGCACAGGGTGATCAACCGCAAAGGCGAGATATCGCTGGTCGGCGGCGACCATCGGCGTCAGAAATCAGCGTTACGGGCTGAGGGCGTGAGCTTTACCCGAGAAGGGAGAATCGATCTTGACAGGTTCCGTTGGCGGTACGCGCCGTAAAACCGCGGCGCGTACCGTTTGGATAAATCACCAGGCGGATTGAACCGGTTGTGATGGCGTTATCGACGGCGGTTCCGACGACAACGGCGCCGAGCTGTGCGCGGGTAAAGGCACGGAGGGTACCGGCACCAGGACCAGATCGGCATTATTCACGCCGTTGGTGATAACCGGTAAAACATTCTCCGTCACCAGCACCACTCGGTTATCTATCGCCACGGCCGCGCTGAGTAAAATTCGGGCTTTAGGTTGGATATCGGCCGGATTATACGGCAACACAAACTGGAAAGGCGCCTGTTTCCCCTCGATACGGGTTGCTCGCTGGGTAATCACTTTTGAAGGCGCATCCGCCAGCGACGCATCGGATACCGTCACCGTTACCACCGCATTAGCCGGTAAAGCGATGCGCTGACGAATATTCACCGTCCCGGTGACGGCCGGCTGGGATATGGTTGCATGCTGAGCGGAAGTGGAGGTTACCGGCGCGCCGGTATGAGGAGAAACGCCATAATCACTCTTATCTGCACAGGCTGTCAACGTCATCGATACCATGATTCCACCTGCGATATGCCATAATTTCATGCGATCAGTCTCCTTTTATTATTGTCGGAATGCCGGTATCAAAGAAACCGACTTTCGCTATACCCAATAGAGTTCAGGGTGCGGGAAAGCAGCAATCAAATCCCCCCCAGGGACCGGGAACACACCTGCAACCTGAAAAACGAAGGGTATAAGTAGTATGGGTTACTTAATAGAATAATGATGGTACAAAATTCTGATATTTTCCTGGTTTATGATTTAAATTACCTATATCAACCCGTTAGCCCCCCATTTAAAATGCGTGATGGGTTTTCTCTTTCTAAATAACGTGTAACCAATGAGGCCGACTGCATGAGCCAGGCATTAAAAAACCTTCTCGACCTCCTTAATCTGGAAAAAATTGAGGAAGGGCTATTCCGGGGACAAAGCGATGATTTAGGACTGCGGCAGGTCTTTGGCGGACAGGTGGTAAGCCAGTCGCTGTCAGCAGCCAAACAGACCGTGCCGACGGAGCGCGGCATCCATTCATTTCACAGCTACTTCCTGTTGCCGGGCGATAGCCGAAAAGCCATTATTTATGATGTGGAAAATCTGCGCGACGGCAATAGTTTCAGCGCGCGTCGGGTCAGCGCCATCCAGAATGGCAAGCCGATTTTCTATATGACGGCCTCATTCCAGAGCCATGAAGAGGGCTTTGAACATCAAAATGTGATGCCGGTGGTTACCCCGCCGGAAGAGCTCAGCTCGGAGCAGGATATTGCGCAAAGCATGGTTCACCTGCTGCCGCCGCAGTTTCGTGATAAGTTCACCCAGCCGAGACCCATCGAGATGCGCCCGGTAAAATTTCATAACCCGCTGCAAGGGAAAGTGGAAGAGCCGATACGGCATGTCTGGTGCCGCGCCAACGGCCCGTTGCCGGACGATGAACGCGTGCATCAATATCTGCTTGGCTATACATCCGACTGCAATTTTCTATTAACCGCATTGCAGCCGCACGGCGTCGCCTTTCTGGAACCGGGTATACAGATTGCCACCATTGACCACTCGATGTGGTTTCATCGCCGATGCCGTCTCGATGACTGGCTGCTGTATAGCGTGGAAAGCACCTCCGCCTCGGGCGCCCGGGGGTTTGTGCGCGGACAGTTTTATACCCGGGAAGGCGTACTGGTCGCCTCCAGCGTACAGGAAGGCGTTATGCGCCGCCTCTCTGTGGGCAAATAGCCGACGGGCCGTAGGGTGACGGCAGGAAGCCCGTCATAAAAAATCGCCGGGAGCGATTTTCAACGTCGCTTGCGACGGCCCGTAGGGTGACGGGCAGGAAGCCCGTCATAAAAAAACAGGGCGCGGGATAACCTCCGCGCCCTGCCGATCAAGGTATATTCACACTACTTACTGGTTGTAAGCATTCTCGCCATGGCTGTTGACGTCCAGACCTTCGCGCTCCTGCTCTTCCGGCACGCGCAGCCCAACGACCAGATCGGCCACTTTGAAAGCGATGAAGGCCGCCACGCCGGACCATACGAAGCAGACAATAACGCTAAACAGCTGTACCCAAACCTGGTGAGCCATGGTCACGCCTTCCGCATACCCCGTACCGCCCAGAGACGCGGAGCTGAATACGCCGGTCAGAATACAACCGACGATACCGCAGACGCCGTGAACGCCGAACACATCACAGGGGTCATCAACGCGCAGCCATCTTTTCAGTACGGTTACGCCCCACAGGCCGGCAAAACCACCGGCCAGGCCGATAATCAGCGCCCCGCCGACGCCCACCGTCCCGGCGGCTGGCGTAATGGCGACCAGACCGGCGATACAGCCCGAACAGGCTCCCAGCAGCGAAGGCTTACCGCGTACCAACCACTCGCCGGCAACCCATGCCAAAATCGCCGCGGCGGTCGCCACAACCGTATTCAGGAAGGCCAGACCGGCAATCTCATTTGCCGCACCGGCGGAACCGGCGTTAAAGCCGAACCAACCGATATACAGGATCGCCGTACCGATAAACACCATCGGCAGATTGTGCGGCTTCAGCGCTTCTTTACCGAAACCGGCACGTTTGCCCAACAGATAGGCGCCGACCAGACCGGCAACCGCGGCGTTGATATGCACCACCGTACCGCCGGCGAAGTCCAGCGCGCCGTCAGCGGCCAGATAGCCGCCGCCCCACACCATATGGGTCATCGGCAGGTAAGAGAACGTCAGCCACAGCGCGACGAAGATCAGCACCGCGGAAAAACGGATACGCTCGGCGATGGCTCCCACAATCAGCGCCACGGTGATACAGGCGAAAGAAGCCTGATAAGCTACGTGCACGTACTGATAAAATGTACCGGTAATCGAATCAACGGCAATTCCCTTCAGCAGGAAGTTGGAAAAACCGCCGAAGAAAGCGTTACCTTCGCTAAAGGCCAGGCTATAGCCGTAGACGACCCATAAAATACACACCAGCGCAAAAGAAATTATCACCTGTGACAGCATGGAAAGGACGTTCTTGGCGCGAATCAAACCGCCATAAAACAGCGCGATTCCAGGTATAGTCATAAAAAGTACCAGCGCGGTACAAATCATAATAAAAGCATTATCCGCTTTATCGATCGTTGGTGCCGCGGCCATCGCCCAGGACGGGAGCAAAGCAGCCAC
Source organism: Brenneria corticis (assembly GCF_003115855.1). Classification (GTDB taxonomy): domain Bacteria; phylum Pseudomonadota; class Gammaproteobacteria; order Enterobacterales; family Enterobacteriaceae; genus Brenneria; species Brenneria corticis. The sequence goes on along the minus strand of NZ_KZ819073.1, from coordinate 146,149 downwards.
ACCAAGACCCAATGAGGAGACAAGTTTTTTCATTTTCATCCATCCCTATTTACGCATCTAAGCCAGGTGTTAAAGTGCGGCTTCGTCAGTTTCGCCAGTACGAATACGAATAACCCGTTGTAATTCAGCAACAAAAATCTTACCGTCACCAATTTTTCCGGTATAGGCCGCTTTGCTGATGACATCAATGACTTCGTCCAGTTGATCATCGGCAATCGCGATATCGATTTTCACTTTCGGCAAAAAATTAACGCTGTATTCCGCGCCGCGATACAGCTCGGCATGCCCTTTCTGACGTCCAAACCCCTTCACTTCAGTGACGGTAAGTCCCTGAATGCCGATGGAAGACAAAGCCTCACGCACATCCTCCAGCTTGAATGGTTTTATCACCACAGTAACCAGTTTCATTTATCATCCCCCTAACCGTTAAGTTCAGACTTTCGCCCGCCGCTATCTCGGATTACTCTCATTTCGAATTATCTTCACGCGGTAAATAAAGCAAAGGGTGTGCCATAAATGATTTATCCGACGGATATCAGCGCAAAGAACGCGGTTCAGGTCTGTTAACCGGGGGAAAAATCATCACTGGAGAAAAAAAACCAAAAAAGCAGGGGCACAGGACGCACCACGACAGTGCGCTGCGCCTATTTTCAGTGCATAAAGACGAAAAACCGCATGAATATGCTTGGTGATGGTGCGAAGCCGCCGGCTGCCTCCGGTTTTCGCTTGTACTTATGAGTGCATCCGGTCACGGCACAGCGGCAGATTCGTTAGTCAGCGCAACCGCCAGCTCTTCTCCCGCCAGCTGCAGCTGGTACATCTGGTAATAACGCCCCTGTCGGCGCAGCAACTGCTCGTGGGTGCCCTGTTCGACGGTCTGTCCGTGGTGGAGCACCATAATGGCGTCGGCCTCGACGATCGTCGAAAGCCGGTGAGCAATGACGATCAGCGTCGTTTGGTCGCGGATGACGCTCAGCGCTTTCTGCACCGCCTGTTCCGTACCGGAATCAATATTCGCCGTGGCTTCATCCAATATCAGGATTTTGGGAGTTTGCACCAGCACCCTGGCGATCGCCAGCAGCTGTTTCTGCCCGGTGGACAAATTATTCCCCTGCTCCCCAATGCAGGTATGCAACCCCTCAGGGAACGAACGCACCAGTTCGGATAGCTGCACAATATCCAGCACCCGCCATACTTCCTCTTCGCCGATATCGCGCCCCAGGGTGACGTTGGTATACATGGATTCGGCCAGCACCACCGGATCCTGCTGCACCATGGCGACATTCTGGCGCAATACCTGATGCGACAAGGTTTGCAGCGGACGCCCATCCAGACGAATTTCGCCTTTATCCGGCGAATAATACCCCATCAGCAGATTGGCCAGGGTGCTTTTGCCGCTGCCGGTGTGCCCAACCAACGCCACGAACCCGCGCGCAGGGATAGTCAGGGAAATATGTTGCAAGACGTTTTTGCCGTTTCCATATGAGAAGGAGACGTCGTCGATCTCCACGCGCCCCTGAGTAAGCATGCGCTCATCGCCGCCGTAACCTTGCTTCACGCCGTCCATCAGCTCAAAGATGCGTTCGCCGGCCACCACCGCCTGCTGCAGCATGGACTGCTGAGTGGTCAGTTCAATTAGCGGTTCATTTAGACGCCCCAGGTAATTGATAAACGCATACAGCACGCCGACGCCGACCGATCCCACTGCGCTAAAACCAAATTGCAACAACAGACCGCATAGCACCATGGCGGAAAACAGGCTGAGCAACGGGCGTAACAGGAACCCGTCAAGGCGCAGCGTCTGCATGCGCGCCCGATAATGCTCCCGGCTGGCGCCGCCCAGCCGTTCACCGAATCGCGCCTGCTGGCGAAATTGCTGAATCACGCCCATGCCGTTGATCACTTCATTGAAGCCGTCGTTGATATCCGCCAGATGGCTGCGTACCCGACGCACAATCGGCGTACTGTAGCGCTGATAGATCAGCATAACGATCAGCACCGCCGGGAAAATAGTCAGGGCCACCAGCGCCATCCGCCAATCCAGGCTGAACATCGCCACCAGCATGGCGCTAATCAGCGCCGCGCTGCGCAATGCCGTCGATACCACCATGACGTACAGATCCTTCACCACCTCGGTGTCGTTGGTGACGCGCGATATCAGTTGGCCTACCGGCTGGGTATCAAAAGTACTGAGCGGCTGACGCAACGCCGCATCCATAACGTCGATGCGCAACTGCTGCACCACCCCGACCGCCACCCGGTTAAACAATAGTCGCTGGAAATAGTGCAGCGCCGCCGCCAACATCTGCAACAACAAATAGGCAGAGGCCAGTCCCGCCGCCAACGCCAGCGGAAACTCCCCCTGCGCCACCAGATGGTCGATGAAATAACTCACCAAAACCGGGCCGGAAACCTCGGCGGCGGCGGCCACCCAGAGCATCACGACGCCCTGCGCCAACGGCTTGCGCCACGGCGAGCCATAGGCCAGCAGCCGTTTTAACGTCGGCCAGAGCTTGCGCGGGCTATTCATCCTTTTCCCCTTCGGCCGACGGCGCGTCATCCAGCGCGGCCTCCAACTGTTGATAACGGTACATATCCCGATACCAGCCGGATTGCGCCACCAGCTCGCGGTGGCCGCCGCTCTGGATGGCATGTCCATGCTGCAGGACCAGGATCTCGTTCGCCTCCGTTAACGCGGAGAGCCGATGGGCGCTGATAATCAACGTTCGCTGTCCGCCCCATTGCTTAAGATTCCGCAGAATGCGATGCTCCGTTCGCCCGTCAACGGCGGACAGGGCGTCATCCAGAATCAGAATTTCCGCCTCCAGCAACAGCGCCCGGGCGATGGCGATACGCTGCTTCTGACCGCCGGACAGCATAACGCCGCGCTCCCCCACTTCGGTGTCATATCCCTGCGGCAAGCGCAGAATATCCTCGTGCACGCTGGCAAGCCGGGCGGCCTGCTCTATCTGCTGCCGGGTGGCGTCGGGCCGTCCCAGGGCGATATTGCGGGCGACGGTATCGGAAAACAGGAAAGGGGTTTGCCCCACGACGGCAAAGCGGTGGCGCAGTTCATCCAGACGAATGTGCGACAGGGGAAGGTTGTGATAGCGAATATCCCCCGACTCGATATCGAAATGGCGAAGAATAAGCGCCAGCAGCGTACTTTTGCCGGAACCGGTAGGCCCGCACAGCCCGAGCACCTCCCCCGGTTTGAGCGTAAAGCGGAGATCTTTCAGCACCCCGCGCGGGCTCTCAGGGTAATGAAACGCCTCAATATCGACCTCGAGCGCGCCGCGCCCGGCCGGCAAAGATTGCGTACCGTCCATCACGACGGGCGCCTCCGTCAGCAGTTGGCGAATACGGCCATACGCGGCGCTTCCGCGCTCGACGATATTGAACATCCAGGCCAGCGCCAGCATCGGCCATATCATCAACCCAAGGTACATAACAAAACTGGTCAATGTCCCCAACGTCAACGAGCCGTTGACCACCATCCAGCTGCCGCCGCCGATGGCCAGCAGATGCGACAGCCCGATGGCGATGTAAATGGTGGGGTCAAAACGCGCGTCAACCCGGGCGACGTACATATTTTTGGCGCCCGCATCCGCCGCAACCTGCGCAAAACGCGCCGACTGATAGTCTTCCAGACCAAACGATTTAATCATTCGGATGCTGGTCAGCCCTTCCTGTGCCTGATCGTTCAGCGAGGAAAATGCCGCCTGAGCCAATTTAAAACGCTGATGCAGCTGCGTACCGTAATGGTTGATAATCAGCGCCATAACCGGCATCGGCAGCAGCGCCAGCAACGTCAGCTGCCAGCTTATCTGGGTACACATGACCACCAGCACGGCGCACCCCATCACCAGCGAATCGACCAGCGTCAGCACCCCTTCGCCGGCGGCGAACACCACGCGGTCCACGTCATTGGTGGCGCGGGCCATCAAATCGCCGGTGCGGTGGCGTAAATAGAAAGCGGGATGCTGACGGCTGAGCTGGCGATAAAAATCTTCGCGCAGTTCAACCGCCAGTTGATAGGCCGCGCCAAACAGCAACACGCGCCAGACGCAGCGCAGCAGATAAACCATCACCGCGGTCAGCAGCATAACGCCTATCCACTGCATCATCTCGGCCGTGGGCATATTGCGTTGCGTGACGCCATCGACCACCACGCCAACCAGTCTGGGAGGGAGCAGTTGCAGAACGGCAATCACAATTAGCAATGCCACCGCGCCGATATAGCGCCGCCATTCACGGCGAAAAAACCAGCCTAGTTGAGCAAACAGTCTCACGCAGTTTTGATTCCAATATTCAGAGGGGGTAAATGAACCCGGGAAAATGATTATACCCGTCATACTTCAAGTTGCAGATGCGTTGGCTGCGCTCAGTCACCCGAATCACTTACTTGAAGCATGATAACGGCAGCGCGGTGGTGTACTTGATGCGCTCCATGGCGAAGCTGGACGTCACGTCCACCAGTCCGGGAATGCCGTTCACCAGCCGCTTATAAAAATCATCATAGCTTTTCATATCAGCGACCTGCACCTGCATCAGATAATCATACTCTCCGGCCATGCGATAGAAAGACAATACTTCGGGCATTTCCGACACCACGCGGGTAAAGGTTTGATACCAGACGCTGTTGTGCTGCTGCGTTTTCAGTAGCACAAAGGCGGTCAGCCCCAATCCCAGCAGCTCGTTATCCAGCAGCGCCACCCGGCCGCGGATATAGCCCTCTTCTTCCAGCCGCTTCAGCCTTTTCCAACAGGGCGTGGAGGTCAGATTCACCGACTCGGCCAGCGTTTGCAGGGAAAGCGTACAGTCCTGTTGCAGTAAACCCAATAGCGTGCGATCTGTTTTATCTATCATGGGGCAATACCATAGAAAAATTTTCTCCAATTTCTCCTATTTGGAGATAAAAAAGCAACCTTTTTTCCCTGAAAACTCGCTAAGCTAACCGTCATTATCGTCAGAACGGAACCAATCATGACCAACACCTGGGTAAAAAATGCTATCCGCGCCATAGAAGCCGATTTTCAACGTTCGGCCGATACGCACCTTATTCGGCTGACCTTGGCGGATTATCCGGGGATTTACTGCTATTTAAAAGACGAAAGCACCCACCCCAGCGGCAGCCTGAAACACCGCCTGGCCCGCTCTCTATTCCTCTACGGCCTTTGCAACGGCTGGATAAAGGAAGGGACGCCGATCGTCGAGGCGTCCTCCGGCAGCACCGCGGTATCAGAGGCTTATTTCGCCCGCTTGTTGGGTTTACCCTTTATCGCCGTTATGCCCGCCTGCACCGCCAGACGAAAAATAGAACAAATCGCATTTTATGGCGGCCGCTGTCATTTCGTCGAACAGGCCGGGCACATCTATGCGGCATCCGAACAGTTGGCCAGGGAGCTTAACGGCCATTATATGGATCAGTTCACCTATGCCGAACGGGCGACCGACTGGCGCGGCAACAATAATATCGCCGACAGTATTTATCGCCAGATGTCGCGGGAACCCTATGCCGTTCCAGACTACATTGTGATGGGCGCGGGAACCGGCGGCACCTCCGCAACCCTGGGGCGTTATATCCGCTATCAGGGACTGAATACCCAACTGGTGGTGGTCGATCCGGAAAACTCCGTTTTCTACGACTGCTATCAACGGCGCGATCGCGCCATTACCGGCAAGCGCGCCAGCCGCATTGAAGGTATCGGCCGCCCGCGGGCGGAACCCTCATTTATTCCCGACGTCATTGACGGCATGATGCGCGTTCCCGATGCGGCCAGCATCGCCACCCTCTACTGGCTGGAAGGCATTCTGGGTCGCAAAGTCGGCGCATCCACCGGCACCAACGTCTGGGGCATGCTGCAACTGGCGAAACGGATGAGGGCCCAAGGGAAACAGGGCGCCATTGTTACGCTGCTGTGCGACAGCGGCGAACGTTATCTGGATACCTATTACCACAGCGACTGGGTGGCAAACAACATCGGCGATCTCACCCCTTATCTGGACATTTTGCATGGCGAAACAGCATGCCGCCCCGCCGCGGAATCCAGTCCGGCGTGAACGACATTACCCGCTGAACAACGACGTTTTTTCAGGTAACATAGCGGCTTTACGCCTCGGGGCATCCTGTCCGCATTGAGGCTCGAATGCGTCAAGGTGAATGAAAATGAAGCGTGCCGTCGTCGTTTTTAGCGGTGGACAAGACTCCACAACCTGCCTGATCCAGGCCCTGAAACAGTATGATGACGTTCACTGTATTACCTTCGATTACGGTCAACGTCACCGCGCTGAAATCGATATCGCCAGAGAACTGGCGCAGCGACTCGGCGCCACCGCGCATAAGGTGCTGGATGCCGGCCTGCTGAATGAACTGGCCGCCAGCAGCCTGACGCGTGAAAACATTCCCGTCCCTGACTATGACAGCGAGGCGCAAGGGCTGCCCAGCACCTTTGTACCGGGGCGGAATATCCTGTTCCTGACGCTGGCCGCCATCTATGCCTATCAGGTTGGCGCGCAGGCGGTGATCACCGGCGTGTGTGAAACGGATTTTTCCGGCTACCCCGACTGTCGCGATGAATTTATCAAGGCATTGAATCAGGCCGTGGTACTGGGCACTGCGCGCGATATCCGTTTCGTTACGCCGCTAATGTGGCTCAACAAGGCGGAAACCTGGGCGCTGGCGGACTATTACCAGCAGTTGGAAACCGTTCGCGACCACACCTTGACCTGCTATAACGGGATTAAAGGCGAAGGCTGCGGCCAGTGCGCCGCCTGCCATCTGCGCGCCAACGGACTGGAACAGTACCGCCGCGATCCCGCCGGCGTTATGGCGGCGCTCAAGCAGAAAACCGGCCTGCAATAGCCGCCAACCACGCCGTCAGACGCCGGCCTACGCCTGGCGGAAAGCGTCCAGATGCTCCAGCAGCGGCCCTTCCAGCGGCAAGGCCCGCTGACTGACAAGATCGATGCAGACAAACGTCAGCGTCGCATCCGCGATAATAGCGTTATCGGCGACGCGGGTGACGGTCTGGCTAATGGTCCCGCTTCTGGCGCCGATCTTCAGCAATGCGCTGTCAATACGCAGTTCATCCCCCAACACCGCCGGCCGGCGATAGTTGATATTGATATTCACCACCACAAAAGCGATACGATGGCTCGTCATCCAGTCGAAAAGCGCCGGCTTCTGCAGCCATTGCCAGCGCGCCTCTTCTAAAAACTCAAGATAACGGGCGTTATTAACGTGCTGGTAAACGTCAATGTGGTAACCACGCACGGTGATGAAAGTCTGCATAAATCCCTACTCCTGCGACGGAAGACTCGGACAACGGATAGGTTCTGAGATCCAGCCTAGCAGAAGGTTCGCAACCGGTGGCTTGTTTCACCACCCGGTTGCGAAAAGCATCACAATTTCAAGCGCGACAGATTACGCTCCAGCAAAGCCGCGCCGATCCCCGGCACTTCCTGCAACTGCTCTACCTGGGTGAAAGGACCGTTTTGTTCACGATAATTGACGATTGCCTCGGCTTTTTTAATACCGACGCCGTTCATCACCTCCGCCAACTCCTGCGCGGTCGCCAAATTAATGCTTACTTCATCTTCATCCGCCGCGGGAAGCAGCGCTTTTTCCGCCTTTTGCGCCACGGGCGCCGACTGCGCCGCGCCTCCTACGTTTTCGGTTTGCGCAGCCGCCTGAACCAACGGCGACAGCCCGGCCAGACTCAACCCAACAACCACGCAAAGCGCCTTCACTCCTGACTTTCTCATGCTGTATCCTCCGTGTGTGTGACAGCATGGCTACCTTGCCGCGGGCGGGATGGCCTGGCAAATGGCTTCGGCGAGATGTGGAAAAGGCCGCGAAGGCGGCCTTTTCCCGTTGCAGCTGTTTGCAAATTTATGCGTAACTCATTGCTGTTCCTGAGCCGCGCTGCCCATCTTGATTTTGGCTTCGCTACGCAAGCTGCTCAGCAAGGCGTCAAACAGCGATCCAACGGAACCTTGCTGGATCTGATTGGCGAACTGCGTTTGCTGTTGCTCGGTCAGCTGATGCGGCGTAACGCTGTCCAGCGCCACCAAAACCACGTTGCCGGCCTGGTCCTGGGCAATGCCGTAAGACGGCTTATCCTTGTCCTGCGGATGCGGCAGGGCGAAAATGGACTCCGCCATGGCATCGCCCTGGGAGACGGAAGAGAGGGTTTTTGGCTCGCCGAAGCTCAGATTGGCGGCTTTCAACGCCTCATCCTTACCTTGTTTCAGTTCAGCCAGAATCTTTTCAGCCTCTACCCGCGCCTGCTGTTCCGCCTTCTGACGTTTCACCGTCTGTACCACCTGGTCGCGTACCTGATCCAGCGGTCGGGTGCTTTCCGCCTTATGATCGGTGATGCGAATCACGAAAGCGCGATCGCCATCAACGTTGATCACATCGGAATTACTGCCCGGCCCGCCGTTCTCACCCGCCAATCCGCCATCAAAAATGGCCTGGGTGACGGGCTGGAAATTCAATGCCGCGGGAACCTGCTCACGGGTAAACCAGTCGGTCTGCGTTGCCTTCACACCGGCGGCCTCTTCGGCGGAAGCCAGAGACTCATTGTCGTTGCTGGCGGCTTCGCTGACTTTTTGCTGCAGCGCATAATACTCGTCCTGCGCTTTTTCATGCTTCACTTTGGCGGCGATATCATCGCGGACTTCACTCAGCGGCTTAACCTGCTGCGGTTGAATATCGTCAAGGCGCACGATCAAATATCCCACGGAGGATTTTATCGCCGCGGATAGCTGCCCTTTTTCCGTCAGCCCGGCTTGCTTAAGCTCGTCAATGGTAGAATTTTCATCCATCCAGCCCAAATCGCCGCCATTGCGGCGCGAGATGACATCCGTCGACTTTTCTTGCGCCAGCGCGGCGAAATCCGCGCCCTGTTTCAGGGCATCCAGCACCGACTGCGCATCGGCTTCGGTTTTCACCTGAATAACGCTGAATTTCTTGCGTTCGGGCTGAGCGTAGTCAGTTTTATTTTTCTCATAATAATCGGCGATGTCCGCATCGGTAACGCTGACGTTATCCTGGATGCCCGCCGCGTCGAGGGTGATATAGCTGACCTTGAACGCTTCCGGCGCCAGGAAACGCGTCTGGTTCTGCTCGTAATAGCTGCGGACTTCGTCATCGGAAACGTTTTGCGCCCCGGCTGCGGCGGAAATATCAATCGTCGCCAGGCGGACAACCCGATCCTGCGCCGCCAGCTTCACCAGATTGTCGATCTCTTGGGGCAGAAGGAACTCGGTATTGCCAAACCCGCGAATAAGCTGCTGTGAGGTCAGCTGTTTGCGCAACAGTTGCGCGTACACATCCGGCGTCAGCCCCAGGCGACGAACCTGAGCCAGGTATTTTTCATTATCGAAACGGTTGTTGGTCTGAAATGCCGGGACGGCAAAAATCGCCTGCTTGACCTGCTCATCGCTGATATTCAGCCCCAGTTTGTCGGCATACTGATCCAGCAGGGCTTCATCAATCAGCTGTGCGAGAGTCTGTCTGCGCAGCTGCTGCATATAGCCGTCATTGCTCGCCAGCAGAGAAAAATTCTCACCCAGCGTCTCCTGTTGGCGACTGCGCTCGTTCTGTACGGCCTGCTCAAGCTGAGCCCGGGTAATTTCCTGCCCGTTAACCTTTGCCGCATAGTCTCCGGAACCGCCGATAAGATAGTCGCCGACGCCGGTTAAAATGAATGATGCGATAATCAAGGCAAGAATAATTTTCAGCACGACGTTATTAGCGGCCGCGCGTAAATTGTCCATCATAATGTGACAACACTCCGCTGTGAATGGGTGGCACTCCCCGCACCGGCCTAAGCCATGCTTCCCTTGATTGCAAAGCCCACAAACAAGGTCAGGGCGCGTTTAAACTTGGTCTGACAATAGTAACACCTGAATTGCCCGCGATAAAAAAAGGCACATCATAAAATGATGCGCCCCGTATCTTACCTTACCAATATCGTTGCGTCAGGTAATGTTTGGCAACACGGCGTGTTGTCCGCAAAACCGGTGACGTAATAATCAGTTAACGGCGTCTTTCAGTGTCTTACCAGCACGGAAGCCGGGTACTTTAGCTGCCGGGATGCTGATTTCTTTACCCGTTTGCGGGTTGCGGCCGGTACGCGCAGCGCGTTCACGCACTGAGAAAGTACCAAAGCCAACCAAAGCAACATCGTCCCCTTCTTTCAGAGACTCGGTAACGGAACCAATAATTGCATCTAACACACGCCCTGCCGCCGCTTTGGAAATGTCAGCATCTGCGGCAATTTTGTCGATCAATTGTGACTTGTTCACTCTCTCATCCCCTCTGGAATTCTACGGTCGCGCTGAAATTTCCCAAAACACGACACCCAACTTTATATCAATCCTGTCAGACCTTAGCAAGTTACCGCTAAAACCAACAGTGCTCTAACTTAGCGGTACAAAAAAAGGCTGGCAAGCACGATTTAACTTACCAGCGCTGATTTTCTCAAGGGTTTTTGCGATAGGTCACTATTTTGCCTTGGCGGTGGCGCTAACCACCTGCATGCCATAGGGCGCATTCACCAACGCTAACGCCAGAACTTCCTCAATGCGCTTCACCGGATGGATATCCAGATCGGCAATCACATTTTGCGGGATCTCTTCCAGATCGCGCTTGTTGTCATCCGGTATCAAGACCGTTTTAATACCGCCGCGATGCGCCGCCAGCAGCTTCTCTTTCAGGCCGCCGATGGGCAGCACCAACCCCCGCAAGGTGATTTCGCCGGTCATCGCCACGTCGGCGCGTACCGGATTCCCCGTCAAACAGGATACCAGCGCGGTACACATCGCAATCCCCGCGCTGGGACCGTCTTTCGGCGTCGCCCCTTCAGGAACGTGAACATGAATATCGCGTTTTTCATAGAAATCCGCATTGATACCCAGCTTCTCGGCTCTGGCGCGCACCACGGTAAGCGCCGCCTGAATCGATTCCTGCATCACTTCGCCCAGCGAACCGGTATAGGTCAGTTTGCCTTTACCCGGCACGCAGGCCGTTTCGATGGTCAGCAGGTCGCCGCCCACCTCCGTCCACGCCAGTCCGGTTACCTGGCCGACGCGGTTTTCTTCATCCGCCCGGCCGTAGTCGAAGCGCTGTACCCCAAGGAAATCCTTAAGGTTATCGCCCGTTATCTGGATATGTTTAACGGATTTATCCATCAACAGCGTTTTTACCGCTTTGCGGCATAGCTTGGAGATTTCGCGCTCCAGATTACGCACCCCGGCTTCACGGGTGTAGTAGCGGATAATGCCGACAATCGCGCTGTCCTCCACCGACAGCTCGCTTTTCTTCAACGCGTTGCGCTCAATCTGTTTCGGCAGCAGGTGCTGCTTGGCGATGTTCAGCTTTTCGTCTTCGGTATAGCCGGAAAGACGGATCACTTCCATACGATCGAGCAGCGGAGCCGGAATATTCATCGAGTTGGAGGTGGCGACGAACATCACGTCCGACAGGTCGTAATCCACTTCCAGATAGTGATCGTTAAACGCCACGTTCTGTTCCGGGTCCAGCACTTCCAGCAACGCCGACGCGGGATCGCCGCGCATATCGGAAGACATCTTGTCGATCTCGTCCAGCAGGAACAGCGGGTTTTTCACCCCGACCTTCGCCATCTTCTGGATCAGCTTGCCCGGCATGGAGCCGATATAGGTGCGGCGGTGACCGCGGATTTCCGCCTCGTCGCGCACCCCGCCCAGCGCCATACGCACGTACTGGCGCCCGGTGGCTTTGGCGATGGACTGCCCCAGCGAGGTTTTACCCACCCCCGGCGGCCCCACCAGACACAGGATAGGCCCTTTGATCTTGCTGACCCGGCTCTGCACCGCCAGGTATTCCAGAATGCGTTCCTTCACGCGCTCAAGGCCGTAGTGGTCGGTATCCAGCATTTCCTGCGCCTTGAGCAGGTCTTTCTTCACTTTGCTGCGGGCGTTCCAGGGAACCTGCACCATCCAGTCGATGTAGCTGCGCACCACGGTGGCCTCGGCGGACATCGGCGACATCATCTTCAGCTTTTGCAGTTCCGCTTCGGTTTTTTCGCGCGCTTCCTTGGGCATTTTCGCCGCTTCAATCTTGCGCTTCAGCGCCTCATGTTCGTCCGGCGCATCATCCATTTCGCCGAGTTCTTTCTGAATCGCCTTCATTTGCTCATTCAGATAGTACTCGCGCTGGCTTTTCTCCATCTGCTTCTTGACGCGGCCGCGGATCCGCTTCTCAACCTGCAACAGGTCAATCTCGGATTCCATCATCGCCATCAGATACTCTAACCGCTCGGTGATATCGGACATTTCGAGCACGGACTGCTTATCCGTCAATTTCAACGGCATATGCGCGGCGATGGTATCCGCCAGGCGCGCGGCGTCTTCGATGCTGTTGAGCGACGTCAGGACTTCAGGCGGGATCTTTTTGTTCAGTTTGATATATCCCTCGAACTGATTGATCGCCGTGCGCATCAATACTTCCTGCTCACGCTCGTCAATGGCCGGGGAATCCAGATACTCCGCCTGCGCGGCGAAATGCTCGCCGCTGTCGGACAATGTGGTAATACGCGCGCGCTGCAAACCTTCCACCAGCACTTTCACCGTGCCGTCCGGCAGTTTCAGCATTTGAAGAATCGAGGCTACCGTCCCTACCGAGAAAAGATCGTTAATACTTGGCTCATCCGTTGAGGCCTCTTTCTGCGCCACCAGCATGATCTTTTTATCATGATCCATCGCGGCTTCAAGGCACCGAATTGACTTCTCCCGACCAACAAACAACGGAATCACCATGTGCGGATAAACCACCACATCGCGCAGCGGCAATACGGGGATTTCTATGCGTTCGGAACGCTCAGGGTTCATAGAGCTCTCTCTTAGTTTCGTTTCCGCCAGGTTAAGGGAATCTCGTGAAACGCGATCTTCACGGGTTTCACCAAATAGGTATTCGAGTATATGGGGATAAATATCTTACATTCAACGACCAGTACGCGCGTAAAAGCGAATGGGGGATAAAATCCCCCATTTTTGTCTTGCAAGACGGTTTGTTTGGCTAATTATTCGCCGGAGGCCTGCTGCGCTTCCGGCTTGCCGTAAATGAGCAGAGGCTCGGACTGACCGGCGATCACCGACTCATCGATAACGACCTTGTCAACGCTCTCCAGCGACGGCAGATCGTACATGGTATCCAGCAATGCGGCTTCCACGATTGAGCGCAGACCGCGGGCGCCGGTTTTACGCGCCATCGCTTTTTTGGCGATAGCGGTCAGGGCCTCGTCGCGAAACTCCAGATCGACGCCTTCCAGGTTGAACAGCGCCTGATACTGCTTGGTCAGCGCATTTTTCGGCTCGCGCAGAATCTGGATCAGCGCGTCCTCGCTCAGCTCACGCAAGGTTGCAACCACCGGCAAACGACCGATGAATTCAGGGATCAGACCGAATTTAATCAGATCGCCCGGCTCAACCTGGCCCAGCAGTTCGCCTTCCGTCGCTTTTTCAGCGCTGCCTTTCACCGTGGCGCCGAAACCGATGCCGCGCCCGGTGTCGGTACGCTGCTCGATGACCTTATCCAGGCCGGCAAAGGCGCCGCCGCAGATAAAGAGGATCTTGGAGGTGTCTACCTGCAAAAACTCCTGCTGCGGGTGCTTGCGCCCGCCCTGCGGCGGAACGGCGGCGATGGTGCCTTCGATCAGCTTCAGCAGCGCCTGCTGGACGCCTTCGCCGGACACGTCGCGGGTGATCGACGGGTTGTCGGATTTACGCGAGATCTTGTCGATTTCATCGATATAGACAATCCCGCGCTGCGCTTTCTGCACGTCGTAATCACACTTCTGCAGCAGTTTCTGGATGATGTTCTCGACGTCTTCACCGACGTAACCCGCTTCGGTCAGGGTGGTGGCATCCGCCATGGTGAACGGTACGTCCAGAAAACGCGCCAGGGTTTCGGCCAGCAGGGTTTTACCGCTGCCGGTCGGGCCGATGAGCAGAATGTTGCTTTTGCCCAGTTCAATGCCGTTGCTGGCGACGTCGCCGTTGCGTAACCGCTTATAGTGGTTATATACCGCGACGGCCAGCACCTTCTTGGCCTGCTCCTGGCCGATGACATAGTCGTCGAGATGGCGACGGATCTCATGCGGCGTCGGCAACGCGCTGCGCTCGCGATGCGGAGACACTTCTTTAATTTCTTCGCGAATAATGTCGTTACACAAGTCAACACATTCATCGCAGATATACACTGACGGCCCGGCAATCAGCTTGCGTACTTCATGCTGGCTTTTGCCGCAGAAAGAACAGTACAGCAGCTTCCCTGAACCGTCTTTGCGCTTATCTGTCATGAGTCAAACCTCTTCTTAGTCTTTTGCCCGCAGGCCAACCACAGCAATATCGCTACAGCAAACGCCGATATTATAGCCAATACGCGCAAAAAAACATCGCACCGCAGACCATCGGTCGAACACTGCTTTTTCAGCCACTATTAGCGGAACGTCATACACGATTGGTGAATACTGAATCCACCAGGCCGTAGTCTACCGCCTCGTTGGCGGAGAGGAAACGGTCGCGCTCCGTGTCTCTTTCTATCACTTCAAGAGGCTGACCCGTATGTTTCGCCAGCAATTCATTCATTCTGGCTTTTACTTTCAATATCTCTTTGGCGTGAATTTCAATATCCGTCGCCTGCCCCTGGAATCCGCCCAGCGGCTGGTGGATCATTACCCGTGAGTTGGGCAGGCAGATACGTTTGCCTTTCGCGCCCGCCGCCAGCAGGAACGACCCCATGGAACAGGCCTGTCCCATACAGATGGTGCTGACGTCCGGCTTGATAAACTGCATGGTGTCGTAGATGGACATCCCGGCGGTAATCACGCCCCCCGGGGAGTTAATGTACAGGAAAATGTCTTTTTCCGGGTTTTCGGCTTCCAGAAACAGCATCTGCGCCACAATCAGGTTCGCCATATAATCTTCCACCTGGCCGGTCAGGAAGATGATCCGTTCTTTCAGCAGACGGGAATAGATATCGTAAGAACGCTCCCCACGCGAGGTTTGCTCAACCACCATCGGCACCAGGGCCATGTGGGGTGCTTGTGTTTCTTGTTCGCCACTGTATGACATTCACGTCTCCTAGATAAAATACGTCCGCACCGTTATTACCCGATTCTACTTGAGATAAATGAGGATGACCATGCTCACGCATTGGTTCGCTCATCTGTGGGACAACGGGATTCACCAGAGTTCCCTGGATGACGGACTTCTCTGTTCACTTACTTGGGGTAGCCGCGCCGCTTTTCAAGCTTACACTATCGATTGTTTTATATTAAAGCGTTATCAGCAGCCGGTTTTTACCCGTTCTTTTATAGTAGTGCAATTTAAGCCGTCGCGTTTGACCGCCGGCGGCGGGTTACCGACCATGCAAATAGAAAAAGCCCGAGCCGGAAGGCCACGGGCTTTGTTGGCCGGGAAACGCGTTCCCGGATACGACGGCGGAACGATGCTTATGCCGCTGTTGTCTGCGTCTGGTTCATCAATTCGTTGAAGCTGACGGATTTCTCAACCACTTTGGCATTGGCGAGCAGCGTTTCAACCGCCTGTTCTTCCAACGCGACGTTACGCATGTTATTCAACAGCTCTTTGTTCTTGCTGTAGAATTCGATCACTTCCTGCGGATCTTCATACGCGGAAGCCATCTCTTCGATCAACGTTTTAACCCGCTCTTCGTCAGCTTTCAGCTCGTTGGTGCTGATTACTTCGCCCAGCAACAGGCCGACGACCACGCGACGCTTAGCCTGTTCTTCGAACAGTTCGCGCGGCAGTTCCAGCGCCTGCTTTTCGTTGCCGCCGAAACGCTGTGCGGCCTGACGACGCAGAACGTCAATTTCGCCGTCGATCAGCGCGGCGGGAACGTCGATTTCATTTGCCTTGACCAGACCGTCGATAACCTGGGTTTTCACCCGGTTGCGCACCGCGCCTTTCAGCTCGCGCTCCATATTCTTGCGAACTTCGGCACGCAGACCTTCCTGAGAACCGTCTTCCACGCCGAAACGCTTGATAAACTCTTCGGTCAGTTCAGGCAGCTCGCGCTCTTCCACTTTCTTCAGGACGATGGCGAATTTGGCCGCTTTACCCTTCAGGTTTTCCGCGTGGTAGTCTTCCGGGAAGTTGACGTCGATGGTGAATTCTTCACCGGCTTTGTGGCCGACGACGCCGTCTTCAAAACCCGGGATCATGCGGTTCTGGCCCATCGCCAGCACGAAATCGGACGCTTTGCCGCCTTCGAACTCTTCACCGTCGATGGAACCGGTGAAATCGATGGTCACGCGATCTTCAGCCGTCGCCGCGCCGTCGGTTTCTTTCCAGGTAGCCTGTTGCTTACGCAGCGTCTCCAGCATGCCGTCGACGTCGGCTTCGGTGACTTCAACCACCGGCTTTTCGACTTCGATGGCGTCCAGATCTTTCAGCGCCACTTCCGGATAAACTTCAAACTCAACGGAGTAAGTGAAGTCTTCGCCCAGTTTGTATTCGCCCGGAACGTAGTTCGGCGCGCCGACCGGGTTAATCTTTTCCTTGATGATGGCATCAACGAAATTACGCTGCATCAAATCGCCCAGCACGTCCTGACGCACGGAGGCACCATAACGCTGAGCAACAATATTCATCGGCACTTTGCCTTTGCGAAAACCGTCAATACGTACTTTTTTGGCCACGTTGACCAGCTCGCTCTTAACCGCACTCTCAATGCTGTCGGCAGCCACGGTAATCGTTACACGGCGCCCAAGGCCTTGAGTGGTTTCAACAGAAACTTGCATCTTGTTACCTCAAAAAATCACAGTGCTCGGTCAACCCCAAAACTATTCTCACAACAGTAAAGCCCTTTCGACCCGTGCCGGCAGGCACCTGGTTGAAAAAACCTCACAGAACCGGGACGGCCGTCATGCTGTTACCAGACCCTGTTCCCTGTAGTCAGAAGCGTCCCGAATACATTCCGGAAAAATAGACGCGGCATTATAGCGATATAGATAGGATGAGTCGAGGACGGCGGGCAGACTATTCAACGGGCATACACACTTTATATCACTAACCCGTTGCGCAACGGGTTATGCGGATGATTACGAGGTGATGCCGGCGCCGCCGCAGGGCGGGGAGGAAGGCACGCTATTCTGCAGACTGCCCCACTCTTTTACCGAATAGGTATGCAGCGCCAGGGCGTGCACCGTGCTCGCCAATTCCGCGGCCAGTACGGCGTAAATGGCCCGGTGGCGTCCCAACACCCGCTCCCCCGCAAACCGCTCGCTGACGATCACCACCTTGAAATGGCTTTCCGAGCCCGCGGGCACATTGTGACGATAGCTCTCATCAATCACCTCCAGGTGGAGCGGTTCGAATTCCACACGCAATTTTTCTTCTATCGTTTTACGCATCATACGGCTACCCTTTCGGCTTTGGAAAAGTTCGGTATCAGCTCGGCATCACGGCGGCTCATGCCCCTGCATCCCTTCAATCTTAGCTGTTTTTCAAACTGTTATGGTCCTGCGACGCGGCTGCCGATAGCTAATAAACAGCAATGCAATGTCATATTTTCGGCAGCGCGGAGATGATGAAAAGCGATTTCGCCCGCGCGATGGCATGAAAAAGACAAATTTCAGAACAATTTACCCGCACTCGGCTCTTTCCCCGGACCGCGGCGATGATATGATATCAGCAATTTTTATCAGCTCACCACCCTAATCATTACCGAGAAAATACCAATGTTAAAAAAACTATTTTTCCCGCTTCTGGCCGTTCTGCTGCTCGCAGGTTGCGCAAACAAGAGCAATACGCTCAATATTACGCCCCAGATCGGCCTGCCCGCGCAGGACCCGACGCTGATGGGCATCACCATCAGCATCAACGGCGCCGACCAGCGCGCCGATCAGGCGCTGGCGAAGGTAAACCGCGACGGACAGCTGATTACCCTGACGCCGTCGCGCGACCTGCGTTTCCTGTTGCAGGAGGCGCTGGAAAAACAGATGACCGCCCGCGGCTATATGATCGGCACCGGCGGCCCGGTGGCGTTACAGATCGTGGTCAACAACCTGTATGCTGACGTATCCGAAGGCAACCTGCGCTACAACATCACCACCAAAGCCGATATCTCTATTCTCGCTCAGGCCAACAACGGCAATAAACAGGTGAAAAACTACCGGGCGACCTACAGCGTCCAGGGCGCTTTCACCGCCAATAATCAGAACATCACCAATGCCGTCAACACGGTGCTGGCCGATGTGATCAGCGAGATGGCGCAAGACACCAGCGTCAGCACCTTTATTAAAGAAAACGCCCGTTAATCTTTTTACTCCGCTTCCTTTGCTCTTCGGAGCAAGGGAAAGGACCTTTCATGCTTAGTCGTATCGTTAATCTGTTCAGCCAACGTAATTCACTGTTCCTGCTGCTGCTGGGTTTTGCCTCCGGTTTACCGCTGGCGTTAACCTCCGGCACGCTGCAAGCCTGGATGACGGTGGAAAACGTCGACCTGAAAACCATCGGATTTTTCTCTTTGGTCGGTCAGGCGTACGTATTCAAATTTCTGTGGTCGCCGCTGATGGATCGCTATACCCCGCCTTTTCTCGGCCGGCGCCGGGGATGGCTGCTGCTCAGCCAGCTCTCGCTGGTTGGCGCGATTATCGCCATGGGATTTATGAATCCGGCGGACCACCTGTGGTGGCTGGCCGCGCTGGCGGTGCTGGTGGCTTTCTGCTCGGCCTCGCAGGATATCGTTTTCGACGCTTATAAAACCGACCTGCTCCCCCCCAAAGAGCGCGGAACCGGGGCCGCGGTTTCGGTATTGGGCTATCGGCTGGCCATGCTGGTCTCGGGCGGCCTTGCGCTGTGGATTGCCGACCGGTTATTGGGCTGGCAGGCGACGTACTGGCTGATGGCGGGATTAATGCTCGTCGGCGTGTTTTCCACCCTGCTGGCGCCGGAGCCGCATAACAGCCAGCCCGCGCCGCGCACCATGGAACAGGCTATCGTCGCGCCCTTGCGTGACTTTTTCGGCCGCAACAACGCCTGGCTGATTTTGCTGTTGATCGTGCTGTATAAATTAGGGGACGCCTTCGCCGTCAGCTTGACCACCACCTTCCTTATTCGCGGCGTCGGCTTTAACGCCGGCGACGTCGGCCTGGTCAACAAAACGCTGGGATTGTTCGCCACCATTGTCGGCGCGGTTTACGGCGGATTGCTGATGCAGCGGCTGACGTTGTTCAGGGCGTTGATGCTGTTCGGCATTCTGCAGGCGGTTTCCAACGCCGGCTACTGGCTGTTGGCCATCACCGATAAAAACATCGTCACCATGGCCGGCGCCGTTTTTCTGGAAAACCTGTGCGGCGGGATGGGAACTGCGGCGTTCGTGGCGCTGTTAATGACGCTGTGCCACAAATCGTTTTCCGCGACGCAGTTTGCCTTGCTCTCGGCCCTTTCCGCGGTGGGACGGGTGTATGTCGGCCCCATCGCCGGCTGGTTCGTCGAAGCGCACGGCTGGGCGTGGTTTTATCTGTTCTCCATCGTCGCCGCCTTGCCGGGCCTGTTTCTTTTAATGGTCTGCCGCGGGACGCTGGAATACACGCAAAAAACCGACGCCTTCCTGTCGCGCAATACCTTTCCCGGCTACTACGCCGCGGCGCTGCGCACGCTCGCCGCCGGTTCGTGCCTGCTGGGACTGTGGCTGGCGCTGCTGGTAACCAACGCCATGGCGTGGACGGCCCTGCCGCAACTGGCCGATTACCTGCTGATGGCGGGGGGCGCACTGGCGCTGCTGGGCATTGCGCTGGGAAGCCTGCTGGACTATCTTTCGCTGCGCTCGCCCGCCGGCCGCGCCGGCTGAACGGCGGCCAAGGGGATAAAAGCGCCTGATTGTGGGCTGTTATCCCCTTATTAAATTATTTTTTTCTGAATAGTCTGGCTGGGAAATGATTTATTTCACAGCGCAAACATTTGGTGCGAAATAATGTTGTTTTTTGCCCCCAATGCGCTCCGTGGCAAAAATTTCTGCCCGCTGGAAAATAAAAGTCGCTATGGGTTGTAATTTTTTATTATCAATCCATACTTTTGCCTGGGTAAAACGATAATTACCTGTTTTAAATGTCATTTTTTATTTACCGCTGTCTTTGTGACATTCAGTGCCAAAAACAGCAACAACCGACTGACATAACCTTAATCATGTTTACAGTACAGTAACCTTCCCGTAAAATGCCCGCTCGCGTAAAATGACAATAGAGCCCTTGTAATTGAGGTCGCTAGATGAGACTCAGGAAATACAATAGAATTTTTGGGATGTTGTCTTTATTTGCAGCTACAGCACTGCTCAGCGGCTGCGATATGGCATTGATGAATCCCAAAGGACAGGTCGGGTTAGAGCAACGATCGTTAATACTGACGGCCATCGGCCTGATGCTGATCGTTGTCGTTCCCGTCATCATCATGACCATCGCCTTCGCCTGGAAGTTCAGAGCTTCCAATGAAAAGGCAAAATACACCCCCAATTGGTCCCACTCCAACAAGATCGAAGCTGTTGTCTGGACAGTGCCAATAATCATAATCGTTATTCTTGCCGCGATTACCTGGAAAACGACCCATGCGCTTGATCCTTACAAGCCTTTGGAATCAGACGTTAAACCCATCAATGTCGAAGTAATTTCGCTTGACTGGAAATGGCTGTTTGTTTACCCGGACCTGGGAATCGCCAGCGTTAACGAGCTTGCTTTCCCGACAAACGTGCCCGTCGCCTTTAAAATCACCTCCGACTCGGTGATGAACTCCTTCTTCATCCCGCGTCTCGGCGGGCAGATATACGCCATGGCCGGCATGCAGACCAAGCTGCATCTGATTGCCAATGAAGCGGGAAAATATGACGGCATCTCCGGCGGTTACAGCGGAAAAGGCTTCTCCGGCATGAAGTTCACCGCCATCGCCACGCCGAGCCAGCAGGAGTTCGACCAGTGGGTGGCGAACGTCCGCGCCTCGTCCAAGACGCTCAACAGCATGGATGAGTTCAATAAGCTGGCGCAGCCGAGCGAATTCCATCCGGTGGAATATTTCTCTGCCGTTCAGCCGGATTTGTTCAGGAATATTATTCGCAAATTCACAGGCAACGACATGAACATGCAGCACCATGGTGAAGGCATGAAGCACGATGAAAACATGCGGCACGGTGAGAGTATGAACATGGGCGAGCATGGCTCGCACCAAGGAGCCGAGGGATAATACGATGTTCGGAAAACTTACACTCGATGCGGTTCCGTATCATGAACCCATTATCATGGTCACCGTGGTGGCGATCATCGTCGGCGGCCTGGCGCTGCTGGCGGCATTAACCTATTTCGGCAAGTGGAAATGGTTATGGACCGAATGGTTTACCTCCGTAGACCATAAAAAGATCGGCATTATGTACGTTATCGTCGCGCTGGTGATGATGATACGCGGCTTTGCCGACGCCATCATGATGCGCGGCCAGCAGGCGCTCGCCTCCGCCGGCGAGGCCGGCTTCCTCAACGCCCATCACTACGATCAGATCTTTACCGCGCACGGCGTGATCATGATTTTCTTCGTGGCGACGCCGTTCGTGGTGGGGTTGATGAACCTGGCGGTGCCGCTGCAAATCGGCGCCCGCGACGTCGCTTTCCCTTTCCTGAACTCGCTGAGCTTCTGGCTGTTCGTGGTCGGCGTTGTTCTGATCAACATCTCCCTCGGGCTTGGCGAATTCGCCCAGACCGGCTGGGTGGCGTATCCGCCGCTTTCCGGTAAAGAGTACAGTCCCGGGGTCGGGGTCGATTACTGGATATGGAGTTTGCAGATATCCGGCTTGGGCACCACGCTGACCGGCGTCAACTTCTTCGCCACCATTATGAAAATGCGCGCGCCGGGCATGACGCTGATGAAAATGCCGGTATTTACCTGGACGGCGCTGTGCACCAACGTGCTGATTATCGCCGCATTCCCGATACTGACCGTCACCATCGCGCTGCTGACGCTGGACCGTTACCTCGGCACCCATTTCTTTACCAATGATATGGGCGGCAACATGATGATGTACATCAACCTCATCTGGGCCTGGGGTCATCCGGAAGTTTACATTCTGGTGCTGCCGGTATTCGGTATCTATTCCGAAGTGGTGGCCACGTTCTGTAAAAAGCGCCTGTTCGGCTATACCTCGCTGGTGTGGGCGACCATCGCCATTACCGTACTGTCGTTCGTCGTCTGGCTGCACCACTTCTTCACCATGGGCTCCGGCGCCAACGTCAACGCCTTCTTCGGTATCGCCACGATGATTATTTCCATCCCCACCGGGGTGAAAATCTTCAACTGGCTGTTCACCATGTATCAGGGCCGCATTCAGCCGCACTCCGCCATGCTGTGGACCACCGGCTTTATCATCACCTTCTCCATCGGCGGGATGACCGGCGTACTGCTGGCGGTGCCGGGCGCCAACTTCGTGCTGCACAACAGCCTGTTCCTGATCGCCCACTTCCACAACGTGATTATCGGCGGCGTGGTATTCGGCTGCTTTGCCGGCATCACCTACTGGTTCCCGAAAGCCTTCGGCTTCACCCTCGACGAAACCTGGGGCAAACGCGCGTTCTGGTTCTGGATCATCGGCTTCTTCGTCGCCTTTATGCCGCTCTACGTGCTGGGCTTTATGGGCATGACCCGTCGCTTGAGCCAGCAGATTAACCCGGAGTTCCATCCGCTGCTGCTGGTGGCTTCCGGCGGCGCGCTGCTGATCGGCATCGGCGTGCTGTGCCAGGTGATGCAGTTCTACGTCAGTATCCGCGATCGCCACCAGAACCGCGACCTGACGGGCGACCCGTGGGACGGCCGGACGCTGGAATGGTCGACCTCTTCTCCGGCGCCGTTCTATAACTTCGCCACCGTGCCGCAGGTGCATGAACGCGACGCATTCTGGGACGACAAAGAGAAAGGCGCGGCCTATAAGCGCCCCGCCGGTTACGAAGCGATCCATATGCCGAAAAACACCGGCGCCGGCGTGATCATCTCCGCATTCAGCCTGGCGTTCGGTTTCGCCATGATCTGGCATATCTGGTGGCTGGCGATTATCGGCTTCGCCGGCATGGTCGTGACCTGGGTCGTGCACAGCTTTAATCAGGACGTGGACTACTACGTTCCGGTTAAGGAGATTGAGCACATCGAGAATCAGAATTTTGATCAAATCAGCAAAGCAGGTCTGAAACATGTCAACTGAAACTCTGACTAACCATAGCGCAGCCCATGCCGAGCATGGGCACCACGATGCGGGGGCCACCAAGGTATTCGGCTTCTGGATCTACCTGATGAGCGACTGCATCCTGTTTGCGTCTCTGTTCGCGACCTATGCCGTGCTGGTTAACGGCACCGCGGGCGGTCCGACGGGGAAGGACATTTTCGAACTGCCCTTCGTGCTGGTGGAAACCTTCGCCCTGTTGTTCAGCAGTATTACCTACGGCATGGCGATGATCGCCATGAACAAGGGCGACAAGTCGCGGGTTAACCTCTGGCTGGGGCTGACCTTCCTGTTCGGCCTGGCGTTTATCGCCATGGAAATCTATGAATTCCATCACCTGATTGCCGAAGGTTACGGCCCGGATCGCAGCGCTTTCCTGTCGGCGTTCTTTGCGCTGGTGGGCACCCACGGCATCCACGTTACCGCCGGCCTGATCTGGCTCGTCATTATGATGGCGCAGGTCGCCGGACGCGGCCTGACCGCCACCAACCGAACCCGCCTGATGTGCCTGAGCCTGTTCTGGCACTTCCTGGACGTGGTCTGGATTTGTGTCTTCACCGTTGTTTACCTGATGGGGGCGATGTAATGAGTCATTCAACAACCGATCATGCAGGCGCCAGCCACGGTAGCGTCAAATCCTACCTGATAGGTTTTGTTCTGTCCGTTATCCTGACCGTGATCCCTTTTGCGATGGTAATGGCCGGTTCAGCTTCGCATAACGTCATCATACTGACCGTCGTGGGATGTGCGGTTATCCAGATTCTGGTTCATCTGGTGTACTTCCTGCATCTGAGCACCGCCTCGGAAGAGCGCTGGAACGTGGTGGCCCTTGTGTTTACCGTCCTGATTATCGCCATTGTCGTTGCCGGTTCCATATGGATTATGTGGAACACGCACGCCAACATGATGATCCAGTAACCGAGCCGTAAAAGATGATTAAATACCTGCAAGTCACCAAACCGGGAATTATTTTCGGTAATCTGATTTCTGTTATCGGCGGATTTCTCCTCGCCGCGCAAGGCAGCATTGATTACCCCCTGTTTCTTGCCACGCTGTTTGGGGTATCGCTGGTGGTTGCGTCGGGTTGCGTTTTCAACAACGTTATCGACCGCGATATCGACAAAAAAATGGAGAGAACCAAGAATCGGGTTCTGGTGAGGGGACTGATCTCACTGAAAGTAACCCTGGTTTACGCTTCTCTGCTGGGTATTGCCGGCTTCGCGCTGCTGTATATCGCCGCCAATCCGCTGGCCATGTGGCTGGCGGTGATGGGCTTCGTGGTTTACGTCGGCGTTTACAGCCTGTATATGAAGCGTCATTCGGTTTACGGCACGCTGATCGGCAGCCTGTCCGGCGCCGCGCCGCCGGTTATCGGCTACTGCGCCGTCAGCAATCAGTTTGATGCGGGCGCATTGATTCTGCTGCTGATTTTCAGCCTGTGGCAGATGCCTCACTCCTACGCGATCGCCATTTTCCGCTTTAAGGATTATCAGGCCGCCAATATTCCGGTGCTGCCGGTGGTAAAAGGCATTTCCGTGGCGAAGAACCATATCACGCTGTATATCCTGGCGTTTATGGTCGCCACCCTGATGCTGTCTCTCGGCGGCTACGCCGGTTACAAATATCTGGTGGTCGCCGCGGCGGTCAGCGTGTGGTGGCTGGGGATGGCGTTGTCAGGCTATAAAAACGCCAATGACGACCGGGTATGGGCGAAAAAGCTGTTTATGTTTTCCATTGTCGCCATTACCTCGCTGAGCGTGATGATGTCCGTCGACTCCATCGCGCCGGCGCGGGAAGTCCTGCTGACCTATTTGCGTTAATCATCGGCACGCCGATCAACCAAACCTTCCGGCTTTCCCCCCCTACCTCCCCTTCGCGGGGGAGGGCATCAATGCCAAATCACGTAACAAACCTGTCGTTTACGCAATGGCGAATAACGCACTAGAATAGCGCCGACGTTTTTCCAGAGGTATTAATGAACGACAACAAAATGACCCCCGGCGAGCTGCGGGCGACATGGGGCCTGGGTACGGTATTTTCGCTGCGCATGCTCGGCATGTTTATGGTGCTGCCGGTGCTGACCACCTACGGCATGGCGTTGCAGGGCGCCAGCGAGTCGCTGATCGGTATTGCCATCGGCATTTACGGCCTGATGCAGGCGGTTTTTCAGATCCCCTTCGGCCTGATGTCGGATCGCGTGGGCAGAAAACCGTTAATCGTCGGCGGATTGCTGATTTTTGCCCTGGGCAGCGTTATCGCCGCCCTCAGCGATTCCATCTGGGGGATTATTCTCGGCCGGGCGTTGCAGGGCTCCGGCGCCATCTCCGCCGCGGTGATGGCATTGCTCTCCGATCTCACCCGCGAACAAAACCGCACCAAAGCGATGGCCTTTATCGGCGTCAGCTTCGGCGTCACCTTTGCCATCGCCATGGTGGCGGGGCCTATCGTGACCCATGCTTTCGGCTTGCAGGCCCTGTTCTGGGGCATCGCCGCGCTGTCGCTGATGGGGATAGCGATCACCCTGACCCTGATCCCCGAGCCTCCGACTCACGTGCTGAATCGGGAATCGGCCATCGTGCGCGGCGGTTTGCGCAAGGTTTTAGCCAATAGCCGCCTGCTGAAGCTGAACTTCGGCATTATGAGTCTGCATATTCTGCTGATGTCGAGCTTCGTGGCGCTGCCGCGCGTGCTGGAACAGGCCGGGCTGGCGCCGCAGGATCACTGGAAAGTCTATCTGGTCACCATGCTGATTTCCTTCGCCGGCGTGGTGCCGTTCATTATCTACGCCGAGTTGAAACGGCGCATGAAGCAGGTGTTCGTCGGCTGCATCCTGGTGCTTATCGCCGCCGAGCTGACGCTGTGGGCGGCGGGCAATCAGCTCTGGCAGATTATTGCCGGCGTGCAGCTGTTCTTTCTGGCGTTCAACGTGATGGAAGCGCTATTGCCGTCGCTGATCAGCAAAGAATCCCCCGCCGGATACAAGGGAACCGCGCTGGGCGTCTACTCCACCACCCAGTTTCTCGGCGTGGCTATCGGCGGCGGTCTGGGAGGCGCGCTGTTCGAGCATTACGGCGCGGCGGGGGTGTTCGCGGCGGGCGCGGGCGTCGCCGCGCTGTGGCTGCTGGTGGGGTTCACCATGCGCGAGCCCCCCTACCTCAGCAGCCTGAGAATTACGCTTTCCGATTCCGCGTTGCGCAACGGCGATCTCGAACAGAAAATGCGCACCCAGCCCGGCGTGGCGGAGGTGATTATCGTCCCCGACGAGTACAGCGCCTACGTCAAAATCGATAATAAGAAAATCAGCAGACGGCAGTTGGAAGAGCTGGTCGCCCGGCCATAGCTCCTGCGGCCCGCGCGATGCGACCGGCTATGCGCTAACGCCCGCCTGCTCTTGCAGCCAGCGTTGCAGCAATTTGCCGTCCGCCGACATCTCGATGTCCTGCCGGACGCACAGGTGGTAATCCCGTCCGTCGTCAATCGGCAGATCGAACAGTTTCACCAGTTCGCCGCTGTGCAGAAAGCGCTCAATCAGCGGTTCGCGCATCAGCGCGCATCCCAGCCCCGCCTGAAGCCCCGCCAGCGTCAGCAGACCGTCTTCGAACAGCGGACCGGTGCTGCGCGGCGGACGCCTGACGTTCTGCGCCTGAAACCACTGCATCCAGGTCGAGCGCTCCTCATCGTGCAGCAGCGGCAACTGCAGCAGTTGTTCCGGCTCGTCGATATGGCCGTGGACGCGCAGAAATTCGCGGCTGCAAACCGGCACCATCTTGCCGGACACCAGCTTCTCGCTGCGATATCCCCCCCACTGCCCGCCGCCGAAACGGATCGACATATCGGAGGCATCGCTCAGGTAATTGCGATGATTGGCGTAGACCACGTTGATATCGGTTTGCGAATTGGCGCGCAGAAAGTCCGGCAGCCGCGGGATAAACCAGCCCATGCCGAACAGCGGGATCAGGCTGATGGTCACCTGGCGGGACTGGGCGTGATCCAGCACATGTTCGGTAGCCTGGCGCAACACGGTAAACGCGGAACGAATCGAGCGATAGTATTCGCGTCCTTCATTTCTCAGCATCAGCCGCCGCCCCTGACGCTCCGTCAACGGCATTTGCAGAAAGGTCTCCAGCGTCTTCAACTGGTGGCTGACCGCCGAGGGGGAAATGTTCAGCTCCCGCGCCGCCGCGGTAATGCTCCCCAGACGGGCGATAGCTTCAAAAACCCGCACCGCCCGCAGCGGCGGATCGTTGGGCAGGCGGCCGTCCTCGCCTAATCCGCCCTGCAGCAATTGTTCTATTTTATTCATCTGTTGAATTTTTCATCGGCGAAATAATCCCACCATAGATTATTAATCATTAATTTTCAATTCGTTAGTTACCCACACTTTCATTATAAGAAATGTTTTTTGCGTATTTCACAGTTTAATTCAGATATTGGATGTTAAACGGGCGATGTGAACCTGGCGGATGACGATGTGGATACTCTACTGCAACAACTGATTAATGGCGTGATGCTCGGCAGTATCTACGCGCTTGTCGCGCTGGGCTACACCATGGTGTACGGCATTCTGCGCATTATCAATTTCGCTCACGGCGATATTCTGATGGTCGGCGCGCTGACCACGCTCTCCGGCCTGCGCCTGCTGGAAGAGCTTGCGCCGGCCATGCCGCCGCTGCTGGCGCTGGCGCTCTCCCTGCTGGCGGCGATGATGGTCTGCGCGCTGGTCGCCGTGGCGATAGAACGCTTCGCCTATCGCCGTTTGCGGCATGCCCCGCGCCTGGCGCCGTTGATCAGCGGAATTGGCGTGTCGCTGCTGCTGCAAACCTTCGCCATGCTGATCTGGTCACGCAATCCGTTGATGTTTCCGCAGATTCTCCCCATGGATCCGATTGCGGTGACGGCGGGCGACGCGCAACACCCGCCGGCGGTGATTACCGTCACCGGGCTGGTTACCGTCGGCCTGGCGCTGGCGGTCATGGTCGCGCTGTTGCTGCTGGTGGAACACAGCCGTCTGGGGCGCGCCATGCGCGCCACGGCGGAAAATCCGCAGGTCGCCAGCCTGATGGGCGTTAACCCCAACCGCATCATTACCCTCACCTTCGCCATCGGCGGCCTGTTCGCCGCGCTGGCGGGCGTGATGATGGCCAGCAACTACGGCAACGCCAGTTTTTCGATGGGCTTTCTCCCCGGCATCAAAGCCTTTACCGCCGCCATTCTGGGCGGCATCGGCAACCTGCGCGGCGCGATGCTCGGCGGGCTGTCGCTGGGCATTATCGAATCCCTGGGCGCCGGTTATCTTGGCGAATTCACCAACGGCGCGTTCGGCAGCAACTATCAGGACGTCTTTGCCTTTATGGTGCTGATCCTGGTGCTGGTATTCCGCCCGTCCGGCCTGCTCGGCGAGCGGCTGGCCAACCGCGCATAGGAGCGACGATGAGCGAAACAACCTTTGTCCGCGCCGCGGCGCGACGCCGGCTGCACCTCGGCCTGGCGCTGTTTATCGCCGCGCTGCTCGTCGCGCCCTGGGTGGCCGGCGGCCTGGGCGGCAACTACTGGGTGCGGGTGATCGACTTCACCCTGCTGTATATCATGCTGGCGCTGGGGCTGAATATCGTGGTGGGCTTTACCGGGCTGCTGGATATGGGCTTTATCGCTTTCTACGCCGTGGGCGCCTATCTGGCCGCGCTGCTGGCGTCGCCTCATCTCGTCGGCGCGTTTCCGCTGCTGTTGCACTATTTCCCGCACGGGCTGCACTTTTCCATCCTCCTGCTGCTGCCGCTCTCCGCCGCGCTGGCGGCGCTGTGCGGCATAGCGCTGGGGGCGCCCACGCTGCGCCTGCGCGGCGATTATCTGGCCATCGTCACCCTCGGTTTCGGCGAAATTATCCGTATCCTGATGCGCAATCTCGATCGTCCGATCAATATCACCAACGGACCGAAAGGGATTTCCGGCATCGATACCCTGTCGCTGTTCGGCGTCAAATTCAGCGGCGTCCACCAGCTGTTCGGCATCAAAATCCCGGCGCTGTACCTGTGGTACTACCTGCTCGCGGCGATAGTCATCGCCATTGTTTTTATCTCCCTGCGCCTGCAGCACTCCCGCGTGGGGCTTGCCTGGGCCGCCATCCGCGAAGATGAGGACGCCGCGCGCGCCATGGGCATCAACGCGCGTAATTACAAGCTGCTCGCCTTTGCCATCGGCGCCGCTTTCGGCGGCGTGGCGGGTACGCTGTTCGCCTCTTTTCAGGGCTTCGTCTCCCCGGAGTCCTTCACGCTGCACGAGTCCATCGCCGTACTGGCGATGGTGGTGCTCGGCGGGATGGGACATATTCCGGGGGTGATTGTCGGCGCCATCCTGCTCTCGGCGCTGCCGGAGTTCCTGCGCAGCCATGCCGCGCCGCTGCAACAGTCGCTGTTCGGCGCGGTAGTCATCGACCCGGAAATCCTGCGCCAGCTGTTTTACGGTCTGGCGCTGGTGCTGGTGATGCTGTTCCGTCCGGCGGGACTGTGGCCCGCCCGTCATGGGGAGGGGAAAGCATGACGCTGTTGTCCATTCGTCACCTCAGCAAACGCTTCGGCGGGCTGGTGGCGGTAAACGACGTTTCACTCAGCGTCGAACGGCATGAGATCTACGGTCTGATCGGCCCCAACGGCGCCGGAAAAACCACCTGTTTCAACCTGATCACCGGCCTGTATCAGGCCGACGGCGGCAGCTTTATGCTGGAAGAGAAGCCCTATAACCCGCGCTCCATCGAAAAGGTCACCCGGGCCGGCATCGCCCGCACCTTCCAGAATCTGCGGCTGTTCAATGAGATGAGCGCGCTGGAAAACGTGATGGTGGGGCGCCATGCGCGCACCCGCAACGGCGTATGGGCCGCCGTCAGCCGCCACCGCCGCGCCCGCGCCGAAGAGCGGGAAACCCGCGAACTGGCCCATTACTGGATGGACTATGTCGGCATCGCCCAATTCGCCCACTACCGCGCCCGCGATCTGGCCTACGGCCATCAGCGCCGTCTGGAAATCGCCCGCGCCCTGGCCACCGACCCCAAACTGCTGGCGCTCGACGAGCCCGCCGCCGGCATGAACGCCGGCGAAAAGGTGGCGCTACAGGCGCTGCTGGCGCGCATCCGCGACGACGGAAAAACCATTCTGCTCATCGAGCACGACGTCAAGCTGGTGATGGGACTGTGCGACCGCATCAGCGTGCTGGATTACGGCGGCGTTATCGCCGAGGGCGATCCGCAGACGGTGCGCCGCCATCCGGCGGTGATCAAAGCCTACCTCGGAGGCCATGCCCATGTCTGACGTTTTATTGCAGGTGGAACGGCTCGGCGTGAATTACGGCGGTATTCAGGCGGTGAAACAGATTGATTTCACCATCCGCGAAGGCGAACAGGTGACGCTTATCGGCGCCAACGGCGCGGGTAAAAGCTCCACCGTGCGGGCGCTGGCCAGGCTACAGCCTTACACCGGCTCGGTCATTTACCGCGGGCAGGACGACCGCCATAAAAAAACGTCGCCGGAGCAGTTACTGCGCCAGGGGTTGGTGATGGTGCCGGAAGGACGCGGCATCTTTCAGCGCATGACGGTGCTGGAAAACCTGCATATGGGCGCCTGGCTACGCCGCGATAACGCGCAGGTCGGCCGTGAAATCGAACGGCTTTTCGCGCGTTTCCCGCGGCTTGGCGAGCGCCGCCACCAGCCCGGCGGCCTGCTTTCCGGCGGCGAACAGCAGATGCTGGCGCTGGCCCGCGCGCTGCTCAGCCGCCCTCGCCTGCTGATCCTCGACGAGCCCTCCATGGGGCTGGCACCGCTGATGGTGGAAAACATCTTTGAGGTGATCCGCTCGCTGCGGGCGGACGGCGTGAC
This sequence comes from Brenneria corticis, assembly GCF_003115855.1. Lineage (GTDB taxonomy): Bacteria > Pseudomonadota > Gammaproteobacteria > Enterobacterales > Enterobacteriaceae > Brenneria > Brenneria corticis. Next base: position 115,021 of record NZ_KZ819073.1, on the reverse strand, counting down.
GCTGTTGCTGATTGAGCAGAACGCCCGGCTGGCGCTGGAGGCGACCGATCGCGCCTGGGTGCTGGACAGCGGCGTCATCGCCCACAGCGGCAACTCGGCCGACCTGCTCAACGACCCGACGATCCAACAAATTTACCTGGGCGAATAGCCCGTTTCTGCGACCAACATCAAGGACTACCTATGAAAACAGCAACCTTAAGTATGATTCCGGCGGCGCTGATGCTGCTCGGACTGTCGGCCGCCGCGCCCGCCGCGGCGGCGGACGAAACCGTGATCATCGGCCTTGCCGGACCGCTTACCGGGCCGTCGGCGCGCATCGGCAAGGATCTGGAAAACGGCGCCCAGTTGGCCATCGATGACGTTAACCGGCAAAAACCGCGTATCGGCGGCAAGGCCGTCACCTTCAAGCTGCAGTCGGAGGACGATCAATCCGATCCGCGTACCGCCGTGGCGGTGGCGCAGCGGCTGGTGGACAGCGGCGTCGCGGGCGTGGTGGGCCACTGGAATACCGGCACCAGCATTCCGGCGGCGCGCATTTATCACGATGCCGGCATCGCCCAGGTGGCGCCGGTCGCCACCGGACACGCCTACACCAGGCAGGGTTTCGACACCAGTTTCCGGGTGATGGGGCATGACGACGACGGCGGCGCTTATGCCGGGCAGTACGCGGTGCAGGTATTGAAAGCGAGCCGCGTCGCGGTGATCGACGATCGCACCGCTTTCGGGCAGGGACTGGCGGACGAGTTCGTCAAATCGCTGGAGTCTCAGGGGGTAAAGATCGTCGATCGCCAGTATGTGGATGATAAAACCGTCGATTTCAGCGCCGTACTGACGGCGATCCGCAGTAAAAACGTCGACCTTATCTTCTTTGGCGGCGTAGACAGCCAGGCCGCGCCGCTGGCCAGGCGCATCAAACAGCTGGGCATCAACGCCACGCTGATGGGCGCGGGCGGTTTCGTCAGCCAGACCTTCCTGCAGCTGGCGCAGAAGGAAGGCGAAGGGGTGGTGGCGCTGGAGCCGGGCCTGCCGGTGGAGCAGATGCCGGGCGGGAAAGCCTTCGAACAGGCTTACCGCGACCGCTATCACACCCATATCGAACTGCACGCCCCGTTCGCCTATGACGCCACCCAGACGTTGATCGCCGCCATCCGCCAGGCCGACTCCACCGACGCCGCCGATTACCTGCCCAAACTGCGCGCGATTTCGCATCAGGGCGTTACCGGCGTCATCGCTTTCGACGGCGAAGGCAATCTGCAAAACCCGTCGTTCACGGTTTATAAAGTCGTGGACGGCAAATGGCAGCCGCAAACGGTATTAGGCGGCAGCCGGCAATAAGTTGACGTAAAGCGGTAATGAAATGAGGCAATGCGATGAGCTGTAAGCAAAATGAGCCGGGTATTCTGGCCCGTCGCCGCATCGAGGCGGAAATCATCAAACCGATCTATCAGGTTCTGGTGCGGGAAGTGGGCAAGGCCCGCGCCCAGGCAATCATCGGCGAGGCCATCGAACAGGCCGCCATTGACGCCGGGCGCGAGTTCGCCCGCCGGGAACCGGAGGGCGCGGATTTGCAAAGCTTTATCGCATTGCAGTATCTGTGGGAAAAAGACGACGCGCTGGAGGTCCGGGTGATAGACAGCGACGAGCAACGCTACGACTACGATGTCACCCGCTGTCGCTACGCCGAGATGTATCACCAGATGGGACTGGGGGAGATCGGCCACCTGCTCTCCTGCGCGCGCGATGAGAAGTTTATCGTCGGCTACGCGCCGGAGGTGGAACTGCAACGCACCACCACCATCATGTGCGGTGCGGCGCGCTGCGACTTCCGTTATCGGGTGAAAAAAAAGGAAGACAAACAATGAGCACGCTGCGAATCAACGCTCAACGCCTGTGGCATACGCTGGAAACCATGGCGCGCTACGGCGCCACCGCCAACGGCGGCGTCACCCGTCTGTCGCTGAGCGAAGAGGATAAACAGGCGCGCAACCAGCTACGCGGCTGGGCGGAAGAGGCCGGTTTTTCCTGCCGGGTGGACCGGCTCGGCAATATGTTTATGCGCCGTCCGGGACGCAATCCGGCCCTGGCTCCGGTACTGACCGGCTCTCATGGCGACTCCCAGCCGCTTGGCGGCCGTTTTGACGGTATCTACGGGGTGCTCGCCGGCCTTGAGGCGCTGCGCACGCTTAACGACCACGGCATCGAAACCGAACGCGCCATTGAGCTGGTGAACTGGACCAACGAGGAAGGCGCCCGTTTCGCGCCGGCGATGCTCGCCTCCGGCGTCTGGACCGGGGTCTTCACGCCGGAGTTCGCCCTGGCGCGCAGCGACAGCGACGGCGTGACGGTCGCCCAGGCGCTGCAGGCCATCGGCTACGCCGGCACGCAACCGGCCGAGGCGTTTCCGCTGCACGCCTGTTACGAACTGCATATTGAACAAGGGCCGATCCTTGAAGCCGAGAGGCTGGATATCGGCGTGGTTTACGGCGCGCAGGGGCAGCGCTGGTACGAGGTCGCCATTGACGGATTCGGCGCCCACGCGGGAACCACGCCGATGGCGCGCCGGCGCGACGCGCTGTGCGGCTTCGCCGAACTGGTGAGCGCCGTCGAACGCATCGGTCATGATTTCTCGCCCGACGGCCGCGCCACCGTCGGCATGGCGCAAATCACCCCCAATTCGCGCAATGTGGTGCCGGCGCGGGTGTTTTGCAGCGTGGAGTTCCGCCACCCGCAGCAGGCGGCGCTGCTAGCCATGGAACAGGAACTGCAGCGGGCGGTGGAAAAGCTGGCCGATCGCCAGCTGACCGTCGATCTGCGCCGCATTTTCGACTATGCGCCGATAAGCTTTGATGCGCACTGCGTCGCGCAGGTGCGTCAGGCGGCGGACAGGCTGAATTACGCCAGCCGGGAGATGGTGTCCGGCGCCGGACATGACGCCTGCTATATCAACCGGGCGGCGCCCACCGCGATGATTTTTATTCCCTGCGTGGAGGGCGTCAGCCATAACGAAGCGGAGAATATCCTGCCCGAGTGGAGTGAAAAAGGCGCCAACGTGCTGCTGCACGCGGTACTGGCGTCGGCGCAGGAGCGATAGCGTGCGGTACGCTAGCAGCCGGAGATCGCCATACGTTCTGGCGCTCTGCGGCGCGGTTATGCGGCGCCGCGCCCTGAAGGATTAATCGCGGAAGTTGGTGAACTGAAAAGGCTGCCCCAGGTCCGCGCCGCGCACCAGGGCCATGGCCCCTTGCAGGTCATCGCGGGATTTCCCGGTCACCCGCACCTGCTCGCCCTGAATCTGCGCCTGCACTTTCAGTTTGCTGTCTTTAATCAGCTTGACGATTTTTTTCGCCAGCGCGGTTTCAATGCCCTGCTTCAGTTTGGCGTCTACGCTGTAGGTTTTACCGCTGTGATCCATCTCTTCCGGAATCTCCAGCGCGCCGCCTTCAATACCGCGCTTCAACAGTTTTTCACGCAGAATATCAATCAGTTGCTGAACCTGAAAATCCGACTCGCTGGCGGCTTTGATGCTTTGTGATTTTTCATTCAGTTCAAAGCTGGCCGGCACATTGCGGAAATCCCAGCGAGTACCCAGTTCACGGGTGGCGTTTTCCACCGCATTGCGCACTTCCTGCATATCAATTTCCGAAACAATATCGAAAGATGGCATAATTGGTCTCCTGACAAATTTGGCTGACGAGCATAATAACCGCTCCGGCGAGAAACAAAAAACTTCCGGGAGAAAAAAACGCCTGGAGCGTTTTTTAACGCCGCTTGCGGCGGCCCGTCAGGGCGGAGGGCAGGACGCCCTCCGTAAGTTTTTGACGTCGCCTCAGCGACGGCCCGCAGGGTGAGCGCCAGGGATGGCGGCTCACAAAATGCGCCTCGACGCCAGCGTTATTGCGCTCGGAAGTGACTCCGTTACAATAATGATTAGTCTGCTATATGGATATGAATACGCATCTTGCGGTGCAAAAGCAGCCATTCCCGAGTCAATAAAGGGAGAATCCTATGAAAATAACCGTTCTTGGTTGCGGCGCTATCGGGCAGCTGTGGCTTGCCGCCCTGCACCGGCAAGGCCACGACGTTCAGGGGTGGTTACGTATTCCGCAACCTTTTTGCCCGGTCAATGTCACCCGGTTGGACGGACGGCACAGCAACCTTAATTTGACCGCCAACGACCCCGAACATCTGGCACAGAGCGAGTTATTGCTGGTCACCCTCAAGGCCTGGCAGGTTTCAGATGCCGTGCGCAACCTGCTGCCGAAGTTGAACCCCGACTGCACTATTTTGCTGCTGCACAACGGCATGGGCGCGCGCGAGGAGCTGCCGCCGCTGCGGCAGCCGCTGATTTTGGGCATCACCACCCACGCGGCGCGGCGCGATGCCACCACCGTGTTGCATACCGCCGCCGGGACCACCCATATCGGCGCAATCGGCAATAACGACGACGCGCCAAGCCGTTTTGCCGAAATACTGCATCAGGCGCTGCCCGACGTGGCCTGGCATAACGATATCTCCGCCACCTGCTGGCTGAAGCTGGCGGCCAACTGCGTGATTAATCCCTTAACGGTTATCCATCAATGCACCAACGGAGAATTGCGCGCTTACCCGCAGCAACTGATATCCCTTTGTCAGGAAATCGCCGCGGTAATGGAACGGGAAGGCTTCCATACGTCGGCGGACAGCCTGCTGATCTACGTTAACCAAATCATTCACAACACCGCGGCCAATACCTCTTCCATGCTGCAGGACATTCTGGCGCAACGTCATACCGAGATTGACTATATCACCGGCTACCTGCTGCGGCGGGCGCGTATCCACGGCCTGGCCGTCCCCGAAAACAGCCGTCTGTTTGAGGCCATCAAGCATAAGGAAAACGAGTATGAGCGCATCAGTGCTGGTATGTCTGGCTCCTGGTAGCGAGGAAACCGAAGCGGTCACCACCATCGACCTGCTGGTCAGAGCGGGCATTCAGGTTACGCTTGCCAGCGTCGCCAGCGACGGCGACCTTGAAATCACCTGCTCGCGCGGCGTCAGGCTGCTGGCCGACGCCCCGCTGGTGGCGGTGGCGGATCGCCATTTCGACGCCCTGGTGCTGCCCGGCGGATTACAGGGCGCCGAATGCTTCCGCGACAGCCCGGTGCTGGTGGAGTGTATCCGCCAGGCGCATCAGGATGGGAAAATCGTCGCCGCGATGTGCGCCACCCCGGCGCTGGTGCTGGAATATCACCAGCTTTTCCCCATCGGCAATATGACCGGCTATCCCGCGCTGCGCGATAAGATCGCGCCGGAAAAATGGCTGGAAAAACGCGTGGTGTACGATCCGCGCGTCAGCCTGCTGACCACCCAGGGACCGGGCACCAGTATGGATTTCGCCCTGAAGCTGATTGATCTGCTGCTGGGCAAGGCGAAAGCGGCGGAGGTGGCGGCGCAGTTGATTCTGCCGCCCGGTATTTATAATTATCATGACGGTTAATATATTCATCATAATGGTCAATATAATGATCCAGGTGGTTAATATATCCCTCATAATGACCAATAAAATTATTACACCCTCTACTACGCTCCGAATATCACCATATTCCGAAAAACCTTACAGAGATAATTAAATCCTATGTTTTCAATGTATTTTATTATTTAAACACATTCCACCGCGGAAATTACTCAATAAAACTCCGCGAAACAACCTCACGTCTAATTAGATAAACGCCCTTTTCAATTAGCCCTATTTTATATTTAGGCGTTATGATACCCATAAATAATGGTCAGCCCAACGCCATTTTAAAAAATTTATCATTGTTACGACGAGGTTATTTTAATGAGTAATATCCCACGCACCAACACGTCGCCAAAAAAGTTTCTTATTGGCGCAGGGCTGCTTGAATCGCTGCATGAATATGTACGTGACTTCGGCGACAACGCTTTCATCATCAGCGGTGGCTCCATGATTGAGAGAGTTAAAAACACGTCGCTTATCGCGCTGCGGCAGGCGGGCCTGCAAGGTTCGGCGGTGAAGTTCAGCAAAGAGTGTTCGGCGGCGGAAATCGAACGTCTCGGCGCGCTGGCGAACGCGCGGAATGCCAATGTGATTGTCGGCATCGGCGGCGGCAAAGCGCTGGACGCGGCCAAAGCGACGGCCTATTACCAAAAACTGCCGGTCATTCTGTACCCGACCGTGGCCTCCAGCGACGCGCCATGTACCTCGCTTGCCGTACTCTACACGGAAAAAGGCGAGTTTGACCGCTATCTGTACCTGCCGCACAACCCCGATGTGGTGATTGCCGATACGGCTATTCTCGCCGCCGCGCCCGCGCATTTTTTCTCCGCCGGCATCGGCGACGCGCTGGCGACCTATTTTGAGTCCCGCGCCTGCTACCGCGCCGACGGCCTCAACCTGGTGTTGAAAAAACCGTCACGCACCGGCCTCGGTCTGTCTCAGCTGTGCTACCAGTTACTGAGTGAAAACGTTGAAGCCGCCATGAATGCCGTACGTGGTAAAGTCGTCACCTCCGAACTGGAACAGACTATCGAAGCGACCATTTACCTGAGCGGCGTCGGTGCGGAGTCCGGCGGACTGGCGGCGGCGCACGCCATCAACAACGGCATGTCTATCATTGACGACCTGCACGACGCCCAGCATGGCGAGAAAGTGGCGTTCGGCCTGCTGGCGCAGTTGGTGCTGGAGGAAGCGCCGGACAAAGAACTCGATGAAGTGATACGCATCATCAAAACGGCGGAGCTACCGCTGACGTTACAGGAAATGGGATTGAAAAACTTCGTCGAAGCCGAATGGCGTCAAGTGGCGGAACGAGCGTGCAGCGAAGACGACACGATGGGAAATATGCCGGAAAAAGTGACGCAGGACGACGTTTACCGCGCCATCGTTGCCGCCAATAACTTGGCGGAACGCTATCGCGTAGCCCACTAGGGGCGTTCTTCCGCCCCAAACGCCCCGGCTTTGCCGGGGCGTTTGTCATTGCCGCACCGACTACGGGCGGTACACCTTCACATTGCTGAACCCCTGCTCGCGCAGGTAGAGCGCCTGCAAACGGCTCATTACGCCGCGATCGCAGTAGAGCAGATAGGTTTTGCTCTGATCCAGCTCGCCAAACTGGGTGCTCAGTTTGTAGAAGGGCAAGGATTTGATTTCGGCCTGCGCCGCCAGCGGTTTTTCTTCCTGCTCGTCCGGCGAGCGAATATCCAGCAGGACATCCGTCGGGGCAAACGCCGCCACCGTTTCCACTTCCGCCACTTCTTCGCGGGTTTGCTCGGCGATCTCGCGAATATCGATATTGCGCGCTTCGCTCACCACGCGATCGAGAATAGTGAAATCGAACCGGCTCTCTTCATGCTCGATTTTGGCTTTCACCGCTTTGACCGTCGGGCTTTTGGAAATTACCCCGCAGTATTCCGGCATCGTCTTGGCGAAATCTTCCGTTCCCAGCTCGCGCGCCAGCTTGATGATGTGCTCTTTGTCATGGGAAATCAGCGGACGCAGGATCAGCGTGTCGGAGGCGTTATCGATCAGGCGCAGGTTGGTCAGCGTCTGGCTGGAAACCTGCCCCAGCGCTTCGCCGGTGACCAGCGCCTGCACGCCGTAGCGCTCGGCCATTTGGGACGCCGCGCGCACCATCATACGCTTGAGCACCACGCCCATTTGCCCGTCATCGATCTTTTCCAGGATCTCGCCGACCACCGGCTCGAAATCAATGGCGATAAAACGCACCCGGTGCGAGCTGCCGAAGCGGTTCCACAGGTAATGGGCCACCTGCTTGACGCCGATTTCATGCGCCGCGCCGCCCAGGTTAAAGAAGCAGTAATGCACCCGGCAGCCGCGGCGCATCAGCATATAGCTGGAGACGCCGGAGTCGAAGCCGCCGGAGATCAGCGACAGCACGTCTTCCTGCGTGCCGATGGGGAAACCGCCGATGCCTTCGTAGCGGCCGTTAATCAGCAGCAATCGATCCTGGTCGATCTCCAGATGGACGGTAACCTGCGGCGAGGTGAGTTTTACCTGGGCGGTGTCGATATGCTGATTCAAACCGCCGCCGACATAGCGTTCCACGTCCTGCGAGCTAAACTCATGCTTACCGCGACGCTTTACGCGTACGCAGAATGTTTTGCCTTGCAGCTGTTCGCGGTACAGCGCCAGCGTTTGCTCGAAGATGTCATGGACATCGGTATAGCTACGATCTTCAACATCGAGAATATGGTGGATGCCGGGGATGCGCGTCAGCGCGTCGCGAATAGTCTCGCGCCGGCTCTCGTCTTTGGCGCGGACTTCGATATGATCCCAGTGACGGACGACCGCCAGCGTTTCATCATGGTGTTTTAATACGTTGCGAATGTTGCCGGTCAGAATCTTGATAAAGCGCAATCGCACGGATTGGCTCTTGATGGTGATTTCCGGGAACAATTTAATGATAAACTTCATGGTGGCTGTCGTTACTTGGTCAGAAAGGTGTAAATAAATTTACCCTGAGCGCTAAAATCACGTTATCGGTAAAATCGGCCGGACAGGGATGATTTTACCGATAGCATCCAGGGCGCGGAGTATATCATCATCCATACTCAAAGTAATTGGCGTTGCGGCAACGCCAGGCAACAAAGGGATGAAGATTTACCCTGCGCTTTACCCGTATAATTGCGGCGGCATTCATTGGCGCGCCGCCGCAAAGAGCGCCATGCCGCGATAAAGCAGCGGCGTATCAACCAGGATTCAGAAAACTATGCCCAAGAAAACCGAGCCGCCGGTGAGTTTTGAAAGCTCGCTGAGCGAACTGGAAAAAATCGTTACCCGCCTTGAATCCGGCGAACTGCCGTTGGAAGAGGCGCTGAATGAATTCGAACATGGCGTACGGCTTGCGCGTCAGGGCCAGCAGAAACTGCAGCAGGCGGAGCAGCGGGTACAGATTCTGCTGAGCGACGAACCCGATGCGCCGTTGTCGCCTTTTACCCCGGACAGTGACGAATAGCCATGACGGATTTCTCTGCACAATTGCACGCCCACCATCAGCGCGCCAACCGCGTATTGAGCCAGTTTATCTCCGCGCTGCCCTTTCAGAGTAGTCCACTGGTCAACGCCATGGGTTATGGGTCACTGTTGGGCGGCAAGCGGCTGCGCCCGTTCCTGGTTTATACTACGGGGGAACTGTTCGGCATGCCGCTGGAAAGTCTGGATGCGCCCGCCGCGGCGGTGGAATGCATTCATGCCTATTCGTTAATCCACGACGATCTCCCGGCGATGGACAATGACGACCTGCGCCGCGGCCAGCCGACCTGCCATATCAAGTTTGGCGAAGCCGGCGCCATTTTGGCCGGAGACGCCCTGCAAACCCTGGCGTTCTCCATTTTGGCCGACGCGCCGATGCCCCGGGTAACGGAGCGCTCCCGACTGGCGATGCTATCCGAACTGGCGCAGGCCAGCGGCGTGGCCGGCATGTGCGGCGGTCAGGCGCTGGATCTGGCGGCCGAAGGCCATCAGGTCGATCTGGCCGCGCTGGAGCAAATTCACCGCCATAAAACCGGCGCGCTGATCCGCGCGGCGATCAGGCTGGGCGCGCTGGCGGCGGGCGATACGGGGCGTGCGGCGCTGCCCTGCCTCGATCGTTACGCCGACGCCATCGGTCTGGCCTTCCAGGTGCAGGACGACATTCTGGATGTGGTCGGCGACAGCGCTACCACGGGCAAACGCCAGGGTGCCGATCAGCAGTTGGGCAAAAGCACCTACCCCGGCTTACTGGGGCTGGAGAGCGCCAGGGAAAAAGCCTGGGATCTTTACCGGCAATCGCTGGCGGCGCTGGATGATTTAGCCTCATCCAGCCGGGAACCACTGAATATTGCGCCACTACAAGCGCTGGCGAGTTTTATCGTCGAGCGTAATAAATAAAATCTCAGAATGAGTCTCTCATGAGTTTTGATACCGCGAAATACCCTACATTGTCGTTAGTGGAAACCCCGGAAGAATTACGTCTGCTACCGAAAGAAACCCTGCCGAAGCTGTGTGACGAACTTCGCCAATATCTGCTGGACAGCGTCAGCCGCTCAAGCGGGCACTTCGCCTCCGGGCTCGGCACCGTCGAGCTGACGGTCGCGCTGCACTATGTCTACAACACCCCGTTCGATCATCTGGTGTGGGACGTCGGGCATCAGGCCTATCCGCACAAGATCCTTACCGGCCGCCGCGACCGCATTGCCACCATCCGCCAGAAGGGCGGCCTGCACCCTTTCCCGTGGCGGGATGAAAGCGAATATGACGTACTGAGCGTCGGCCACTCCTCCACCTCCATCAGCGCCGGGCTGGGCATGGCGGTGGCCGCCGAACGCGAAGGGAAAGGCCGCCGCACCGTATGCGTAATCGGCGACGGCGCCATCACCGCGGGCATGGCGTTTGAAGCCATGAACCACGCCGGCGATATCAAATCCGACCTGCTGGTGGTGCTGAACGACAATGAGATGTCGATATCGGAAAACGTCGGCGCGCTGAATAACCATCTCGCCCAGCTGCTGTCGGGCAAGCTTTACGCCAGCCTGCGCGAAGGGGGCAAAAAGGTGTTGTCCGGCCTGCCGCCGATCAAGGAGCTGGTCAGACGCACCGAAGAACACCTGAAAGGAATGGTGGTTCCCGGCACCATGTTCGAAGAGCTGGGTTTTAACTATATCGGCCCGGTCGACGGCCATGACGTGCAGGCCCTGGCGCAGACGCTGAAAAACATGCGCAGCCTGAAAGGCCCGCAGCTGCTGCATATCATGACTAAAAAAGGGAAAGGCTATGCGCCGGCGGAGCTGGACCCGATAAGCTGGCACGCGGTGCCCAAATTCGACCCCGCCAGCGGCACGCTGCCGAAAAGCAAAGACGGCGCGCTGCCCACCTACTCCAAGATTTTCGGCCAGTGGCTACAGGAAACCGCCGCTAAAGACAGCAAGCTGATGGCCATCACCCCCGCCATGCGCGAAGGGTCCGGCATGGTGCAGTTTTCGCGCGAATACCCGCAGCAATATTTTGACGTGGCGATCGCCGAACAGCATGCGGTGACCTTCGCCGCCGGCCTGGCCGTCGGCGGTTACCGCCCCGTCGTCGCCATCTACTCAACCTTTTTGCAGCGCGCCTACGATCAGGTGATCCACGACGTCGCCATTCAGAATTTGCCGGTGCTGTTCGCCATCGATCGCGGCGGCATCGTCGGCGCCGACGGGCAGACGCATCAGGGCGCGTTCGACCTGTCGTTTTTACGCTGCATTCCCAATATGGTGATTATGACGCCAAGCGACGAAAATGAATGCCGCCAGATGCTGCACACCGGCTACCTCTATCAAAAAGGACCGGCGGCGGTGCGCTATCCGCGCGGCAACGGCAGCGGCGCCGAATTAGCGCCGCTGGCCGAACTGCCGATCGGCAAAGGGGTGGTGCGGCGTCAGGGCGACGATATCGCCATCCTCAACTTCGGCACGCTGCTGCCGGAAGCGCAAAAGGCGGCGGATAAGCTTAATGCCACGCTGGTGGATATGCGTTTCGTCAAACCGCTGGATGAGGCGCTGATTCTGGAGCTGGCGAGCAGCCACAACGCGCTGGTGACGCTGGAAGAGAACGCGGTGATGGGCGGCGCCGGCAGCGGCGTGAACGAACTGCTGATGGCAAAACGAATCGCGATTTCGGTACTCAATCTCGGCCTGCCGGATAAATTTATTCCCCAGGGCGGTCAGGAAGAGATACGCAGCGATATCGGCCTGGACGCGGCGGGCATTGAACGCAGCATTGCGCGGTGGCTGGCGTAAATTGGGTTATCGCCGGGGCGCAAGGCCCCGGTATTTTATGCCGTTCAGATCAGAATAGCGGCCAATGGTGCCCAATCAGGTAAATAATCCCCGCGGAAATCACCCCCGCCACGATATCGTCGATCATAATCCCCATGCCGCCGTGCACATTGCGATCGAACCAGCGGATCGGCCAGGGTTTCCAGATATCCAGGCAGCGAAATACCACAAATCCGGCGGCGACCCATGGCCACTCGTTCACCGGTAATGCCATCAGGGTAATCCACATCCCGACGAATTCGTCCCAGACGATGCTGCCGTGGTCGTGAACCCCCATATCTTTCGCCGTCTGATGGCACAGATAGACGCCGATGCAGATGCTGAACATCACCAGCAGCGAATAGAGCTCCAGGGGAAGAAACGACATCGCATACCACAGCGGGATCGCCGCCAGCGACCCCGCCGTGCCGGGCATCCAGGGCGACAGGCCACTGCCGAACCCCGTCGCCAGCAGGTGCCACGGGTTGCGTAACCGCAGTCGGCTTTTCGCCGTTTGCGCCCCCTGAGTCTTACCCGCCAAAATGGTCATATCCCTTCCAGTTCAGTTCAACCTCTTTGTCGCCGCGGAAGAAACGCAACCCTTCTGACGCGGGTCCGACCTGCCCGATACAGGTATAGTCGGCGCCCAGATGCCCTAAGGCGATATCCAAAGCGCCGCGGTTGATTTCAGGTACGGTAAAGCACAGCTCATAATCTTCCCCGCCCGACAGCGCCCAGCGCAGCGCCTGTTCTTCGTCCACGCGATCGCGCAGCCAGTGAGAATAAGGAATGGCGTCCAGATTGAGGCGCGCGCCGCATTCGCTGGCTTTGAGTACGTGTTGCAGATCGGAAATCAGGCCGTCGGAAAGATCAATCGCCGAACTGGCCAAATCACGCAGCGCCTTCCCCTGCAAGATCCGCGGCTGCGGACGCAGATGCCGCTGCATCAACGCCCGGCGGGCGTCGTCATCGTCAATGCGCAGCCTATTCTGCAAGATCGCCAGCCCGGCGGCGCTGTCTCCCAGCGTGCCGGTGACATAAATCCAGTCGCCGATTTTGGCGCCGCCGCGGGTCAAGGCGCGCCCGGCGGGAACCAGACCGTAAATGGTCAGCGTCAGGCTGAGGGGGCCGCGGGTGGTATCGCCGCCGATTAACTGCATGCCGTAATAATCCAGCAGCGCGAACAGGCTATCGCTATAGGCAGACAGCCAGTCGGCGTTATTTTCAGGCAGGGTAATCGCCAGGGACAGCCAGGCGGGATCGGCGCCCATGGCCGCCAAATCGCTCAGATTGACCGCCAGTGATTTATAACCCAGATCGGCGGGATGGATATCGGGCAGAAAATGCACGCCAGACACCAGCGTATCGGTGCTCACCGCCAGTAATTGTTTCTCCGCGACCGCCAGTAGCGCGCAATCGTCGCCGATACCCAACGCGACATCCCGGCGTGAATTTCCGACCCGATTGAAATAGCGGGCAATAAGGTCAAACTCACCTTTAACCATAACCTTTCCAGCCAGCGATTAATTCAAAAGATCAGGGCCGGATATCCGGCCCTGACTGATTTATTTCTTACCCTTGCGCACCGAAGGCGCGGCTTTGTCGAGTACGCCATTGACAAACTTATGGCTATCTTCAGCGCCAAAGACCTTGGCCAGTTCGATAGCCTCGTTAATGGCTACCTTGTAGGGAACATCGTCGCGTTTGCTCAGCTCAAATATCGCCAAGCGCAGAATGGCTCTTTCAACCTGCCCCAGTTCATCAAGCTGACGGGACAGGAAAGGCGCCATCAGCCGATCCAGCGTCTCTGCCTGAGTGGCGACACCAGCCAGCAGTTCGCGAAAATAGGTGATGTCGACATCTTTGACATCCTGCTCGCTCAGGAATTGGTGTTCAATATCGGCAATATCATTGTTAGACAACTGCCAGGAATATAGCGCTTGAACCGCACATTCACGGGCGCGGCGACGAGCAGCAGGTTTCACGAAATTCCCCTTACTTAATGGCTTTTAATACGTTAATCATTTCCAGCGCGGTCAGGGCGGCTTCAGCGCCTTTATTACCCGCTTTGGTGCCGGCGCGTTCAATCGCCTGCTCGATGCTTTCCGTGGTCAGTACCCCGAAAGCGACGGGCACTTCACTATCCACGGCGATACGAGACAAACCGGAACTGCATTCGCCGGCAACAAACTCAAAATGGGCGGTTCCGCCGCGGATGACCGTTCCCAGCGCGACCACCGCGTCATAACCGCCGTTTTGCGTGCTCTTGGTCAGCGCACGAACGGCTAACGGCAGCTCATAGGCGCCGGGAACCCAAACAACGGTAATATTCTCGTCTTTAACCTGACCGATGCGCTTTAATGCGTCAATCGCGCCTTCCAACAAGCTGTCGTTAATAAAATGGTTAAAACGAGCAATCGCAATCGCCACGCGGGCATCAGGAGTAGCAACAACACCTTCAATAACGTTCATAGCTTTCCTTTATCTGGTCTTTATACCCCGCAGGGGGGCGGATTCTATCATATTCTTCCGGTTGCGTATGCGGTTTTGTCGGACGCGCATCAGGCGCCCGATGACCCGTTTCGCGGCTTGAGCCGCAGCCGCAAATCCGGTCCTACCTGGCGAACATCGCTTATTTCGAACTCGGGAGCCTGGGACAGCCGGCTCAGCCCCGGCAGAACGCACAGCCCGCGGGCATTATCCCCCAAAAGCTTCGGCGCGAGATACACAATCAGCTCATCGACCACGCCGGCCTTTAACAGCGCCCCCGCCAGAGTGGCGCCGGCCTCCACCCAGACGGCGTTAATCTGCCGCTTGCCCAGCACCATCATCAGCGCAACCAGATCGATACCGCCATCGTGCTGCGGCAGACTCAGCTGTTCGACCGTTTCCGGCCACGTCCGTTCATCGCTGCGCGTACGCGCCAGCCAGGTTTGCCCCGGCTGCGCAATGATGCGGTGCTGCGGCGTAACGCGCTGCCGGCCGTCAACGATAACGCGCACCGGCTGGCGGAGATCCTCCGCGGCGTAACTCCGCTGCGTGTCGGCATCCAGCTCCCGCCAGCGAACCGTTAACGAGGGATCGTCCGCCAATACCGTGGCGCCGCTGCTCAGAATGGCCGCGCTTTGCGCTCGAAAGCGCTGCACGTCCCGCCGGGCCTGCGGAGAGGTGATCCACTGGCTTTCCCCGGACGCCATCGCCGTGCGCCCGTCCAGCGAGGCCGCCATTTTTAGCTGCACATAAGGAAAACCGGTGCGCATGCGTTTCAGAAAGCCGCGATTGAGCTTCTCCGCTTCCGCCGCCATCAGCCCATGGCTGACCGCAATGCCCGCCTGTTGCAGGCGATGCAGTCCGCGCCCCGCCACCTGCGGATTGGGGTCCTGCATGGCGACGACGACGCGCGACACGCCCGCCGCCGCCAAAGCGTCGGCGCAGGGAGGGGTGCGGCCATGATGGCTGCACGGCTCCAGCGTGACATACGCGGTGGCGCCGCGCGCCCGCTCGCCGGCCATACGCAACGCGTAAACTTCGGCATGGGGTTCGCCGGCCCGAAAATGGTATCCCTCGCCGACGACCTCGCCATCCCGGACGATCACACAGCCGACATTGGGATTGGGCGCGGTGGTAAAGCGTCCGCGGCGCGCCAGCTCAAGCGCGCGCGCCATATAGGTTTCATCTTGCGGAAGTGTTAATTCGCCCTGTGGACCAACCATTCCCTGCCCCTCTTAATCCGCGGCGATTGCGCCGCCACATCATGCTTAATCCTGAAGACGGGCAATCTCTTCGCCGAACTCGCGGATATCCTCAAAGCTGCGATACACCGACGCAAAGCGGATATAGGCCACCTTATCCAGCTTCTTCAGCGCATCCATCACCAGACCGCCCACCATTTTCGCCATCACCTCGCGCTCGCCGGTGGCGCGCAGCTGGGATTTGATATGATTGATCGCCATCTCCACGTCGTCAGCGCTGACCGGCCTTTTCTCCAGCGCCTTAAGCATGCCGCTGCGCAATTTATCTTCATTAAAGGGTTCGCGCACATCGTTGCTTTTCACTATTCGGGGCATCACCAGCTCCGCCACTTCAAAGGTGGTAAAGCGTTCATTGCAGACCAGGCACTGCCGCCGACGGCGCACCTGTGAACCTTCGCCAACCAGGCGGGAATCGATGACTTTAGTATCAACGGCGGAACAAAATGGGCAATGCATGATACGTCCTGAGCGGTAATCCTTAACATAGCGACAGTTTACCCTGAATCGACAGCGTAACCCAAACTCCCACGCATTGTTGCGAACCGATCCGCATCCCGCGCGGCGCGGCATGAAAAAATTCCGGCCGCCTATGACAGGCGCATAATCGCGGCTACACTGTCAACAAGGGAGATTGCAGCAACAGTAAGCAAAACATCAAAGGGGAAACAGCAATGATAACCCGCCACCCTATGCTGGCTATTTTACCGGCTTTGGTTTTTCTGGCCGGCTGCGCGCAACAGCGCCAGGTGCCGCAGTTGCAACATCAACTGGGTCAGTTAAATCAGCAGCTACAAACCCTGACCAATCAGGCGACGGCGCTGGAACAGCAAAACGCGCTGAATGCGCAATCCACTTCCGGCGTTTATTTACTGCCCTCCGCGCAAAGCCGCGCGATCTTGCAGAGCGATATCGGCCAGCTTGGCGTCTCGCTCAGCGATATCGAGAGCGAGGCCAACGGCAGCCGCGCGCTGCTGCATATCCGCGCCCTCGATGCGGCCCGCTTGTCCGCATTCAGCGCCCGGCTCGATTGGGGACAAATCGATCCCGTTACCGGCAAGCCGCTGCCCCATGATATTCAGACGCAGGCATTCGTCTTTTCGCCTTCGCTGCTGCCGAAAGACGAGACGGTGATTGAACTGCGCCTTAGCGGACTCTCTCCCGAGCAGCTAGGATTCGTTCGTTTGCATCATGTTGTCGGCCAGGAGCGGACGCCGCCGCCCGTTGCCGCCATCGAGGCTCCCTGATCCGCTTGTCCCGCGTCATAAAAAATCGCCGGGAGCGATTTTCAACGTCGCCTGCGACGGCCCGTAGGGGGCCGGGCAGGAAGCCCGGCATAAAAAAACGCAGGGAGCGTTTTTCAACGTCGCCTGCGACGGCCTGCCATAAAAAAACCCCAACGAGTGGGGTTTTCAGACCATTGACAAAGTAGCCATTGGTAATAGCAAATCCAAATCCTTCATTCCTGCAGATCCCCGCCTGCGCGGGGATGACTAATACGGGAGTGGATTCTTTTTATTACGGCATAACGCGGGCTTAAGGCAGAATCGAAGGCTGATCGGCGCCCTCTTTCTCCACCTTCTGCACCAGCAGATGCTCGCGTTTCATCCCCAGCTTCAGCGCCAGCGCGGAAGCCACGTAGATGGATGACACGGTACCGATCGATACGCCGATCAGCATCGCCAGCGAGAACCCTGCCAGCATCGCGCCGCCGAAGATATACAGCATCAGCACCACCACCAGGGTGGTCGCCGACGTCATAATGGTGCGGCTCAGGGTTTGCGTCAGCGAGACGTTCATGATCTCATAAGGCGTGCCGCGGCGAATTTTACGGAAATTCTCGCGGATACGGTCGGAGACCACGATGCTGTCGTTCAGCGAGTAGCCGATGACCGACATTAGCGACGCCACAATAGTCAGGTCGATCTCTATCCTGAAAAGAGACAACACCCCCATGGTGATCACCACGTCATGCGCCAGCGCCAGCACCGCCCCCAGCGCCAGCCGCCATTCAAAGCGGAAGCCGACGTAAATCAGGATACAGATCAGCGCGCTCAGCAGGGCCATGCCGCCCGCCTGGGCCAAATCGCTCCCCACGCTGGGACCGACGAACTCGATGCGTTTTACCGTTGCCTGTTGCTCGGTGCCCTGATTGATAACGCTCAATACGCGGTTGCCGAGCTCCTGGCCGGAAGTGCCGACGTTCGGCGACATACGCACCATCACGTCGCGGCTGCTGCCGAAGTTCTGGATCAGCGGATCGTGAAACCCGGCTTTCTCCAGCGAATCGCGGATCAGATCCAGATCGGCGGGTTTTTCAAGATTGATCTCAATCACCGTCCCCCCGGTGAAGTCCAATCCCCAGTTAAAGCCCCGTACGCCCATCACGATCAGCGAGAGGATCAGCAGCGTTCCTGAGATCAAAAACGCGACGTTATCCCAACGCATAAAGTCGTGGACCCGGCGTCCGTAGTTCAGTTGTTCAACGGTATAATCCTGTGCCACAACGCACTCCTCAGATAGACAGCTTGTTAATGCGTTTGCCGCCGTAAAGCAGGTTGACGATGGCACGAGTACCGACAATCGCCGTAAACATTGAGGTGGCTACCCCAATCGCCGTGGTGATGGCAAAGCCTTTAATCGAACCGGTACCGACTGCGTACAGAATAACGGCGGTAATCAGGGTGGTCAGGTTGGCGTCCACGATACTGGAGAATGCGCCTTTATACCCTTCGTGAATCGCCTGCTGGACGCTGCGTCCGTTTCTCAGCTCTTCTTTGATACGCTCGTTTATCAGTACGTTGGCATCCACCGCCACCGCCAGCGTCAGCACGATGCCGGCAATGCCCGGCATGGTCAGCGTCGCCCCCGGCAGCAGCGACATCACGCCGACGATCATCACCAGGTTGGCGATCAGCGCGGTGGTGGCGATCACCCCGAATTTACGGTAATAGACCACCATAAAGACGATGGAGGCGACCAGGCCCCACAGGCAGGCTTCCAGACCCTGGGTGATATTCTGCATCCCCAGCGTCGGGCCGATGGTGCGCTCTTCCACAATCTGGATCGGCGCAATCAGCGCGCCGGCGCGCAGCAGCAGGGAGAGCTGGCGCGCTTCGTTCGGGTTGTCGATGCCGGTAATGCGGAAGCTGTTGCCCAGACGCGACTGAATCGTCGCCACGTTGATCACTTCTTCCTGCTTCTCCAGGATCGCCCGGCCGTTGGCGTCTTTCTTGCCGCTGTCCTTGTATTCAACGAACAGCGTCGCCATCAGTTTGCCGATGCTGTCCTTGGTGAAGTTGGACATGGTGTTGCCGCCGGCGCTGTCCAGTGAAATATTCACCTGCGGACGGTTGTATTCATCGGTGCTCGACGTGGAGTCGGTGATGTGGTCGCCGGTCAGAATAACGCGCTTAAACAGCACGACCGGCGCGCCGTCGCGCATGTTCTTCACTTCGGAATCGCCCGGCACGCGGCCGTTGGCCGCCGCGGTGGCGTCGGCGTCGCTGTTCACCAGACGGAACTCCAGCGTGGCCGTGGCGCCCAGAATTTCCTTGGCGCGCGCGGTATCCTGAATCCCCGGCAGTTCGACGACGATACGGTCGGCGCCCTGACGCTGCACCAGCGGTTCGGCGACGCCCAGCTGGTTGACGCGGTTACGCAGGATATTGATGTTTTGCTGCACCGCATATTCGCGCGCCTCGCGCAGGCGCTCGTTGCTCATCACCGCGCGCAGCAGATTGCCGCCGCTGGCGCTGATGACCAGATCGCGGTGGCGGGTGGTCAGATAGCTCACGCCGTCATCCCGGGTCTGCGCATCGCGGAAACGCACTTCGACGCCGTAATTTTCGGTTTTACGCACCGCGGCGTAAGGGATGTTTTTCTCGCGCAGATCGCTGCGCAGCGAATCCAGGGTCTGTTCTTGCAGCTTGCCCAATGCGGTATCCATATCCACTTCCATCAGGAAGTGAACGCCGCCGCGCAGGTCGAGCCCCAGCTTCATCGGCTCCGCGCCCAGGACGCGCAGCCAGGTCGGGGTGGCCGGAGCCAGGTTGAGCGCCACAACAAATTTGTCGCCCAGTTCAGTGAGGAGAGCTTCACGAGCGCGGATCTGAACGTCCGGGTTGGAGAAGCGAGCCAGAATCGCACCGTTTTCCAATGCAATCGACTTACTGGTGATATTTTGCTCTTTTAATACATTCTGGACTTGGATCAGCGTCGTTTCGCTGGCGGCGGTTCCCCGCGCGCCAGTAACTTGTACCGCCGGATCCTCACCATACAGGTTAGGAAGCGCATAGAGCAGACCGATGAGCAAAGCCACGATCAGCGTCAGGTACTTCCACAAAGGATAACGGTTTAACACGGCAGTTCCCTTCGGGAAAATCAAAAATTACAGGGCTTTAATCGTGCCCTTCGGCAGTACGGAAGCCACGAAATCACGTTTGATAACCACTTCGTTGGTGTCATTCAACGCAATGGCGATGTAGCCGGTTTCAGACACTTTCGTCACCCGCCCGACCAGACCGCCGGTGGTCAGAACTTCATCACCCTTGGTGATGGAATCCATTAATTTTTTATGTTCCTTGGCGCGTTTCTGCTGCGGACGCAGGATCATAAAGTAGAAAATCAGACCGAAAACGGCCAGCATGATAACCAGAGAGTACGGGCTTCCCTGAGCCGGAGCGCCAGTCGCTGCTACAGCATCGGAGATAAAAAGACTCATTTAAATTTCCTCTTTTTTGTCAAAAAGATAAGCTATCGAAAGATAGGCTATCAACGTTACAACAGTGAATAATAAAAAGCACAATTTCAAAGCTGGCGGTCAGTTACTGTCAGCAACGTTTTTATCAGCAAGCGGCGGTATCGGTTTGCCTATCCGTTGGTAAAAATCCACCACAAAGTGCTCTAATTTACCCTCTTCGATGGCCTGACGTAAACCCGCCATCAAACGTTGATAATAACGCAAATTATGGATGGTATTGAGCCGCGCCCCGAGTATTTCGTTGCAACGGTCAAGATGATGCAAGTAGGCGCGGCTATAATTGCGACACGTGTAGCAATCACAATGCGCGTCAAGCGGGCTCACATCGTCCTTATGCTGCGCGTTGCGGATTTTCACCACGCCGTCGGTGACGAACAGATGACCGTTGCGCGCGTTGCGCGTCGGCATCACGCAGTCAAACATATCAATGCCGCGCCGCACGCCTTCCACCAAATCCTCCGGCTTGCCGACGCCCATCAGGTAGCGCGGCTTATCCGCCGGGATCTGCGGACAGACGTGCTCCAGAATACGGTGCATGTCCGCTTTCGGCTCGCCAACCGCCAAACCGCCCACAGCGTACCCATCAAAGCCAATGTCTACCAGCCCTTTTACCGATACGTCACGTAAATCTTCGTAAACGCCGCCCTGAATAATGCCGAACAGGGCATTGTTATTATTCAGTTCGTCAAAGCGCTGACGGCTACGCTTCGCCCAGCGCAGGGACATCTCCATCGAGCGCTTGGCATAGTCCCAGTCGGCGGGGTAAGGGGTGCATTCGTCAAAGATCATCACCACGTCCGAGCCCAGATCGTACTGGATTTCCATCGATTTTTCCGGGCTGAGGAAAATGGCGTCGCCGTTGATGGGGTTACGGAAATGCACGCCCTCTTCGGTGATCTTGCGGATATCCCCCAGGCTGAACACCTGGAAACCGCCGGAGTCGGTGAGGATCGGCCCGTGCCACTGCATAAAATCGTGCAGGTCGCCGTGCAATTTCATAATTTCCTGGCCGGGACGCAGCCACAGATGAAAGGTATTGCCCAGCAGGATCTGCGCGCCGGTCTCTTTTACTTCTTCCGGCGTCATCCCTTTCACCGTGCCGTAGGTGCCCACCGGCATAAACGCCGGGGTTTCCACCACGCCGCGTTCAAAAATCAATCTGCCGCGCCGGGCCCGGCCGTCGGTTGTTTGCAGTTCGTACTTCACTTAACCTCCAGCATCGGAAAAACAGTCCGATGTTGATGTTGATAATATCAAATGAACGCCTGACAGAGCCTGGTCTGCGGCGCGTATGGACGATCGGGCCGGGAAATTATCCGACTTTCTCCTGTTCGGCCGCGGGGTTGCGCGTAATAAACATCGCATCGCCATAGCTGAAAAAACGGTATTGCTCGGCCACCGCCTGCCGATAGGCGGACAGGGTGTGCCGATACCCGGCAAACGCCGACACCAGCATAATCAGCGTGGATTCAGGCAGGTGAAAGTTGGTCACCAGCGCATCGATAATCCGGTAGCGATAGCCGGGATAGATAAAGATCCGCGTGTCGCCGAAAAACGGCGCAATCGGCGCGTCCCTGCTGGCCTGCGCGGCGCTTTCCAGCGAACGCACCGAGGTGGTGCCGACCGCCACCACCCGGTTCCCGCGCGCCTTACAGGCCAGCACCGCGTCAACCACCGCCTGCGGCACCTCGGCATATTCGGCGTGCATCACGTGGTCTTCTATCGACTCCACCCGCACCGGCTGAAAGGTTCCGGCCCCGACGTGCAGGGTGACGAACGCCATTTCCACGCCCTTTTCGCGCAGCGCCGCCAGCATGGGTTCATCAAAGTGCAAACCGGCCGTCGGCGCGGCCACCGCGCCCGGACGCTGGCTGTAGACCGTCTGATAGAGCTCGCGGTCGGCCTCTTCGTCCGGCCGGTCGATATAAGGCGGCAGCGGAATATGGCCGATGGCGTTCAGAATCGACAATACGTCGCGGGAGTCGTCGAAATGCAGTTCAAACAATGCGTCATGGCGGGCCGCCATCGTCGCCCGAACGCTCTCGTCGTCGCCCAGCAGCAGCTCGGTTCCGGGCTTGGGCGCTTTCGATGCGCGCACGTGGGCCAGCACCCGGCGTTCATCCAGCACCCGCTCCACCAGCACCTCCAGCTTGCCGCCGCTGGCCTTGCGCCCGAACAGCCGCGCGGGGATCACCCGCGTATCGTTGAACACCAGCAGATCGCCCGCATCCAGCTTATTCAGCAAATCGGTAAACACCTCGTGCGTCACCTTTCCCGTCGGCCCGTCCAGCGACAGCAGCCGGCAACCGCTGCGCTGCGCCTGCGGATAGTGGGCAATCAATGACTCGGGAAGTTCAAACGAAAAATCGGCAACGCGCATGGCAATTCACTTAGCTGTTTAATACGTTAAAAAAGGGCGGCCTAGTCTAGAGCCGCAAGCGGCAGGCTGCAAGAAATAAGCGCGCGGCGGGCGCAATGCATTATACTGTCGCCATGAATTTTCTTGCTCACCTCCACCTGGCCGCGCTGGCCGACAGTTCGCTGTTAGGCAATCTGATGGCGGATTTTGTGCGCGGCAACCCCCAGGACAGCTACCCCGCCGATATCGTTGCGGGCATCCGTCTGCATCGCCGCGTCGATTCACTGACCGACAGCCTGCCGGAGGTAAAACAGGCGCGCCGGCATTTCAGCGCCGACTACCGCCGCGTCGCGCCGATTACGCTGGATGTGTTGTGGGATCACTTTCTCGCCCGCCACTGGCACCAGTTGGAGCCGCGGATATCGCTGCCCTCCTTTGTCAGTCAGGCGCAGGGGCAAATTACGCCGCATCTGGCGCAAACGCCCGATCGCTTTCAGAATCTGAATCGCTATTTGTGGCCGGAACGCTGGCTGGAACGCTATGCGGAACTGCCGTTTATTGCCGATGTGCTGCACAGAATGTCGATTCGGCGGCCTAAACTGGCGGCGCTTTCCGGCTCGTTCGGCGATATCGAGCAAAACTATGCGCAATTTGAAACGCTTTTCTGGCAGTTCTATCCGCGGATGATGGCGCTGGCGCAAGCGCAACGGCTATAAACCGGCGGGTTTAGCGTCATCTTTCCGCCGCCGTTTGTCCTTACGCTGACCATGGTTAATGTCAGGTTATGATATATATGCCCTATTGGTTCAATAGGTAAAAGCTATCTCATCGATTGGTCTCTTTGCCTGTATTCGCCGCGCTAAAATCCCTATACTTACTGCTGTTTTGTACATCACTCCACCATTAACGACAAATTACAGGAGTAATTATGGTACTGGTTACGCGTCAAGCCCCTGACTTCACCGCCGCGGCCGTTCTCGGCAGCGGTGAAATCGTTGAAAACTTCAACCTGAAAAAACATATCGCCGGTAAAGCGGCGGTGATCTTCTTCTGGCCGATGGATTTTACCTTTGTCTGCCCGTCGGAACTGATCGCCTTCGATCACCGTTATGCCGAATTCCAGCAGCGCGGCGTTGAAGTGGTCGGCGTCTCCTTCGACTCCGAGTTCGTGCATAACGCCTGGCGTCAAACCCCGGTCGCCAAAGGCGGCATCGGCGAAGTGAAATACGCCATGGTCGCCGACGTTAAACGCGAGATCCAGAAAGCCTACGGCATCGAACATCCGGACGCCGGCGTGGCGCTGCGCGGATCTTTCCTGATCGACAAAGAGGGCATCGTGCGTCATCAGGTGGTGAACGATCTGCCGCTGGGCCGCAATATTGACGAGATGCTACGCATGGTCGACGCGCTGCAATTCCACGAAGACCACGGCGAAGTGTGCCCGGCCCAGTGGGAAAAAGGCAAATCCGGCATGGGCGCGTCGCCGGACGGCGTAGCGAAATACCTGTCGGAAAACGCCGACAAGCTGTAATCGCGCCGTACTTCCCCCTAAGCCAGCGGCCCAAGGCCGCTGGCTTTTTTATATCCCCCGCTTACCGCTCTTTTCCTGCTATTGTCATCCCCAGCCAGGGCGCTAAAAACAAAAATTGACGGACCGCGCCCAAAATCTTTAGCCTTAGGGTACGCACCATCAACACGGCCGGCCGGTTTGCCGGCATAAAAAAGAGGAAACGCATGCAACAAAATCTTGCGCTGTGGCTGGAAAACGCGGGAATGCAACAGGCTGGCATAATTGCGCTACTGATTGTTCTGGGGCTGATATTGCTGATTTCAGCCGTCATCCATCTGATTCTCCATCAGGTGGTGCTAAAAAGAATGGTATTACGTTCGTTAAACAAAGCGCACAACGCCGGCGCCCCCGGCTGGAAGCAGGCGTTAACGCAGCATAATCTGTTTAATCGTCTGGCCTTTCTGCTGCAGGGCATTATTCTCAATATTCAGGTGGTACTGTGGCTGCCGTCCCAAAGTGAAACCCGTGAAGCGCTGGTGATCTGTTCTCAGGTCTGGATCATGATTTTCGCTTTGCTGGTGCTGTTTTCGCTGCTTGATATTCTGCTGACCGTTTCATCGCGTTCGAAAGTCGCCACCCAGCTGCCGCTGCGGGGAATATTTCAAAGCCTGAAGCTGATCGCCACCATCGTGATCGGCATTATGGTGGTGTCGCTGCTGATAGGAAAATCGCCGTTGATTCTGATCAGCGGTCTGGGGGCGATGACCGCCGTCCTGATGCTGATTTTCAAAGATCCGATTATGGGGTTGGTGGCCGGCATCCAGCTCTCGGCCAATAATATGCTGTTGCTGGGGGACTGGCTGGAAATGCCGAAATACGGCGCCGACGGCGCGGTAATCGATATCGGATTGACCACGGTTAAAGTCAAAAACTGGGACAATACCATCACCACCATCCCTACCTACGCCCTGATTTCGGACTCTTTCAAAAACTGGCGCGCCATGTCGGAATCGGGAGGCCGGCGCATCAAGCGCAGCGTCAATATCGACACCACCAGCGTGCATTTCATGACCGAAGACGAACAGCAGCGGCTGCTGCGCAGCAGGCTGCTCTCGCCGTATATCGCGCACAAAACCAATGAATTGCAACAGTATAACGCGCAGGACGGCGTCGATCTCTCCTCCCCGCTCAACGGACGCCGGCTGACCAACCTGGGGACGTTCCGCGCCTATCTTCAGGCTTATCTGAGCGCGCATTCGGGGATTCATAAAGGCATGACGCTGATGGTGCGCCAGCTGGCGCCGACGCCGGAAGGCTTACCGCTGGAAATTTACGCCTTTACCAATACCACCGCCTGGGTGGAGTACGAAAGCATACAGGCGGACATTTTCGACCATATCTTCGCCGTTATGCCGGAGTTCGAGTTGCGCGTGCATCAGACGCCGACCGGCCATGATATGCAGGCGCTGGCGCGGCAGGCGGTCGCCGCCCGTTAACTCACCGCCCGCGGAAAGTAAAACGGGGATGAAACCTTTATCCCCGTATGCCCGTCCTACCGTTGCTGATGGCGCTTCTTGATCAGGTAGCCCGCCAGCAGCAGTACAATCCAGATAACGCCGACATAAAGCGAAACCCTCGTGGCCGGAAAGTAGCCGATCAAGCCGATAATAAACAGCAGGAAAATAATGGCGAACAGCGAGGTCGCCGTACCGCCGCGCAGCGGGAAAGCCAGCGACTTCACTTCCTCGCGGCTCAGGCGGCGGCGGAAAGCGATTTGCGAGCACAGGATCATGATCCAGACCCAAACGGTGGCGAACGTCGCCAGCGAGGCGATAACCAGAAAGACTTTGCCCGGCATGATGTAGTTCAGATACACCGCCACCAGCAGCGCCGTGATCATCACCACCACCGTTACCCAGGGTATGCCGCGCCGGGAAAGGCGGGTAAAGATTTGCGGCGCGTGGCCCTGTTCGGCCATGCCGTGCAACATGCGGCCGACGCCGAACACATCGCTGTTAATCGCCGACAGCGAGGCGGTGATCACCACAAAATTCAGGATGCCGGCGGCGGCGGTAATCCCCAGATGCTGGAACGTCAGCACAAAGGGGCTGCCGTGGGTGCCGACCTGGTTCCAGGGGTAAATCGACATGATCACAAACAGCGTGCCCACATAGAACACCAGAATGCGCCAGGGAACGGAATTGATGGCCCGGGGAATGGATTTTTGCGGATCCTTGGCCTCGCCGGCGGTAATACCGATAATTTCCACCCCGCCGTAAGCAAACATCACCATCTGCAACGAGAGAATCATTCCCATCACGCCGTTACTGAAGAACCCGCCGTTGGTCCATAGGTTATGAATGCCGGTGGGTTCGCCGCCGTTGCCGATGCCCCAGACGATAATGCCGATCCCCGCCAGAATCATAATAATGATGGTGGCGACCTTGAAGAAAGAGAGCCAGAACTCCAGCTCGCCGAAGACTTTCACATTCATCAGGTTAATGGCGCCGATGATCAGCACCACGCTCAGCACCCAGATCCAGTGGGGAACCGCCGGGAACCACACGCCCATATAAATGCCGAATGCGGTGACATCGGCAATGGCGACAATCAGCATCTCGAAGCAGTAGGTCCAGCCGGTGATATAGCCCGCCAGCGGCCCGAGGTAATCCTGCGCATAGCGGGAAAAAGAGCTGGACTGCGGGTTATGCACCGACATTTCGCCCAGCGCCCGCATAATGATATAAGCCACGACCCCGCCGATCAGGTAAGCCAGCAGGACGCTGGGCCCGGCCATCTGAATGGCGTTGGCCGAACCATAAAAAAGACCGGTTCCGATCGCCGAACCCAGGGCGATAAAACGGATATGCCGCGTGCTCAGCCCACGCTTAAGCCTGGCGGATTGTTGTTCCATAGATAAGCAACCTGTTGAAAAAGAAAAACCACAGGCTATTGCCTGTGGCGCATACATCCCAAATTGACCGCGTTATTGATGTACTCTGGCTTCCTGATGAGCACCCAGCCGGTCGTAAATCGCCGCCGCCAGCAACACCACCAACGATGGCGGCAGCCAGGCCAACCCCTGCTCGCTCAGCGGCAGGCGCAGGCTCCACGCCGGCAACAGCGCGTTTAAGGCCGACGATTTTATACCATCAATCAGGCCGAACAACAGGCTGACCAGCATAACGGGCGCCACAATACGCGAGCTGTTATTCCACCAGGAGCGCGTA
Organism: Brenneria corticis; assembly: GCF_003115855.1. Classification (GTDB taxonomy): domain Bacteria; phylum Pseudomonadota; class Gammaproteobacteria; order Enterobacterales; family Enterobacteriaceae; genus Brenneria; species Brenneria corticis. The sequence goes on along the minus strand of NZ_KZ819073.1, from coordinate 87,621 downwards.
AAGCTCAGCAACACCAGAATGATGCAGGGGGGATAGATTGCCGTCAGCACCGGGACGGAGAGCTGAATCAGGTGGCTTAAACCCAGGTTGGACACCACCATGGAGAAACCGCCCAGCACAAAGACCAGCGTACGGTATGAGAACGGCAGATACTGCGCGAAGAACTCCGCGCAGGCGCAGGTCAGACCGACCGCCGTTACCATGCAGGCGATAAATATCAGCAGCGCCAGAAAACTGCTGCCCAGGCCGCCAAACGTGTGCTGAACGTAGGCATGCAGAATTTCAGCGCCGTTGGAGGCCTCCGGCACCAAAGCGCCGCTGGAGGCGCCCAACTGGAACAGGCTCAGGTAGACCAGCGTCAGGCCGATGCCGGCAATCAGCACCGCCCATATGGTGTAGCGCGTCAGCAGCCTGGCGCTATCGACGCCGCGCGAACGGGCGGCATTAACGATAACAATACCGAACACCATCGCGCCCAGCGTATCCATGGTGAGGTAGCCGTTCACAAAACCGTTGGAGAACGGCACATGCTGGTAGGTTTCCGTCGCCGGGATGGGCGAACCGGCCGGCCACAGCACCGCGGCGATGCCCAGTACCGTCAGCGCGGCGATTTTCAGCGGCGCCAGCACATGCCCTACCGTATCCAGCAGTTTTCCGGGGTATAACGAAACCGCGATGACGATCGCAAAGTAGATCAGGCTATAAATCAGCAGCGGAGAAGCCGCGTTTCCCACCAGCGGCGCCAGCCCGACCTCAAACGAGACCGTGGCCGTACGCGGCGTGGCGAACAGCGGGCCAACCGCCAGATAGCAGACGGTCGCCAATACCACCCCCGCCTTTTTGCCGATAGGGGAGCTTAATGCGTCGATACCGCCGCCGACGCGCGCCAGCGCCACGACGGTCAGCACCGGCAGCCCCACCGCGGTAAGCAGAAAGCCGGCCGCGGCCATCCAGACGTGTTCGCCCGCCAGTAAACCCACCATCGGCGGGAAAATGATATTCCCCGCGCCGACAAACAGGGCAAAGGTCATAAAACCTAATGCCATGATATCTTTGGACGTTAAACGATGACTCATAGTTATGTCGCGTTGCCTGTATAAATCGATAAGAAAGAAGAAAAAACTGTGCTGCTACCACCGTCCTTCAGCCAAGACAAAGGCGGCGTGCAGATTTATAGGAGTTTGTTTTTGGCGCACAGCCATATTGGGAGGCAATTAGAACGTTTATAGCGCTAAAAGACAAGCCGATATCGAAAAACTAGAGTTTTCAACTAAATTAAACGATAAGAACAACAGATAATATCAACTATCGCAAATTACCTTATACATGATTTGCGCATATACAGGCTATACATTGCAATAATCTGCGCAAAAAACATAAAAAATGCATGATGAAGCCATATAATAAACTTATGGTATAAAAAAACGCCGGGAGTCTGAGGAATCCCCACAAATCAGGGAAAGGAATGTCTGTAAGCTTGGTGAGGGTTTCGTGCGCGCTAACCTCAGTCGATTTCTGCAACCGTCGCTGCACGCGCCCGACACGAGGCGGCTCAGTCGCCGCCGCCCCGTGGCCCCGGGCTTTTCGCGAAATCGCGTCGCTACGCGATGCCTTCGGCGTTCGTGACCGCTGATCGGGCCGCCATTGACGCGGAATACTCGCCCCATCCATGGGGCTCGCCCTGCGGGCCAGCACAAGTGCTGTTCAAAAACGCTCCAGGCGTTTTTGTCCGGCGCGGCACTGGCTTTCGCCGCGTCCCTGCGGCTCACCCGGCGGTCACGCCCACCTCAGCGCGATTTTTTACGCGAAGGAAAACCTTTAAAAGACCACATCCTGCTATCTAAGACGATCTATCAAATAATACTTAATTATTTTCTGGGGATTCCTCTCGCCGGGAGCGGTTTTCAACGTCGCTCCCGGCGCAGACGATTTTCAGTATAAAAGCGAGACGATCACCAAACCCGAGCGGCGATATCGACCACCAGCCTCAGCTTATTCCACTGCTGCTCTTCCGTCAGGCTGTTGCCCTCCTCGGTGGAGGCGAAGCCGCACTGCGGGCTAAGGCAAAGCTGGTTGATATCGACGAATTTCGCCGCTTCCGCAATACGCGCCTGAACGCTTTGCGCATTTTCCAGTTCGCCGTTTTTGGTGGTAATCAGTCCGAGCACCACCTGTTGATGACCCGGTTTGATAAAGCGCAACGGCTCAAAACCCCCGGCGCGTTCCGTGTCGTACTCCAGGAAGAAAGCGTCCACATTCACTTCGCCAAACAGCGTTTTCGCCACGGGTTCGTATCCGCCTTCCGAAATCCAGGTAGAGCGGAAGTTGCCGCGACACACGTGCAGCCCAATCACCAGATCGGCCGGCTTATCCGCCAGCGCCTTGTTCAGCACCGCGGCGTAGGTGCGCGTCAGTTGCTCGGGATCTTCGCCGCGCTCGCGGATCTGGCGCTTTTGGTCGTCCGAGCACAAATAGGCCCACACGGTATCGTCCAGCTGCAGATAACGACAGCCGGCATTGTAAAAAGCGTGGATCGCGTCGCGCCAGGTTTGCGCCAGATCGTCGAAATAGTCCGCCAGATCCGGGTAAACCGTGCTGTCTATCGCTTTACGGCCGCCGCGGAAATGCAGCACGCTGGGGCTGGGAATGGTTATTTTCGCCACCGCATCCCCTGCAATGCCGTTCAGATAGCGGAAATCTTCCAGCATCGGGTGCCGCGAATTAAAGCTCACTTTCCCCGTCACTTTAATGCCCTGCGACTTGGTCTGAATACCGTTGAACTGGATCCCCTGCTCAGCCTCATAGCGTTCAACGCCGTTCAGCTCGGCGAAGAAGTCAAAATGCCACCAGCTGCGGCGCAGCTCGCCGTCCGTCACCACCTGCAGGCCCGTTTCGCGCTGCCGCTCGACAATCCGCAGGATTTCCCGATCTTCTAGTTGCCGCAGCTGTAACGCATCAATCTCACCGGACTGATACTGCAGGCGGGCCTGCTTGATCGCCGCCGGACGCAGCAAACTGCCGACGACGTCGGCACGGAATGGGGGAAGTGTTTTAGCCATGGTCGCTCCTGGTTGCCGGTCCGCGCCCTGATGGGCGACGGCAGCGAAATAGTGGAATAATGGACAGCCTGCGTGATAGTCACCGACGGCAACCATTCAGACATCTGGACGTCTAAATTCCTCGTATGCTGCCATGCGCCCCGTTCGCGGGCAATTGAAGAATTTTCACCATGATTGAATAAATTTCAAGTTTATGCCCCCCCGACTCAAGGTTGAGCAATGGCGTCCGCCGCCGTCAGGCTGAGGGTTTCACGGTATTTTCAGCCGCGGAGGCTGGCGCAATCAACCGATTCGGCAGCGTAAACACAAAGCGGGAACCGGCCCCCTCCTCACTGAGGATCTCCAGCCGGGAATCATGGTGGCTGAGCGCGTGTTTGACGATCGCCAGCCCTAACCCGCTGCCGCCGGTCTGCCGCGAACGCGCCTTGTCGACGCGATAAAAGCGCTCCGTCAGGCGCGGCAGATGTTCAGCGGCGATCCCCGCCCCGTTGTCGCTCACCTGAAACTGCGCGCCCTGCGGCGTTTTCTGCCAGCAAACCTCAATGCGCGTGCCCGGCGGCGTATGGTTAACGGCGTTATAAACCAGATTGGAAACCGCGCTGCGCAACTGTTCTTCGTTGCCGAAAATCTGCAGCTGCTCATTCACCCGAAAAACCAACTCGTGGCGATCCTGGCTCAGCGCCTGGGCTTCACGCCGCAAGACGCGCAGCATCAGCGGCATATCCACCTTCTGGTTCAGATCGATCGCCGCCGCCGCTTCGATACGCGATAACGTCAGCAGCTGTTTTACCAGTCCGTCCATACGCCGCGTCTGTTCCTGCATGGTATTCAGGGCCTTGTTGCGCAGGGCGCTATCCAGCGTTTCATCCTGCATCATCTCCAGATAGCCCTGCAATACCGTCAGCGGGGTGCGCAGCTCATGGCTCACATTGGCGAAAAAGTTGCGTCTGGCGCCTTCCAACTGGTGCATCTGCGTAATATCGCGCGCCACCATCAGCAGTTGCCCTTCCGAATAGGGCATTATGCGGAATTCGACGTGGTGGGCGTTATTCAGCTGCAGCGTTAGCGGACGGCTGAAATCCCGCCTTTTCATATAGTCGGCGAATTCGGGATAACGCAGCAGGTTAAGGATATTCTGCCCGTTATCTTCCGGCCAGCGGAAGCTGAGCAGGTGTTGCGCCAGATGATTGCACCAGAAAATGGCGCCCTCTTCGGTAGTAATTACCAGCGCATCCGGCAAGGATTCGGCGCCGCTGCGAAAACGTTTAATCAACAACGCCAGCTCGCGCCGCCGCCGCCGGTTGCGCAGTTGCATCTGATAAAGGCCGTAGAACAGCGGTTCCCAGCTCCAGCGGCCGGGCGGCGGGGTCATGCTGCGATCGACCCACAGCCAGTAGGAGAGTTTAAGCTGGTTATAAAAATTCCAGCACAGCGCCGCCAGAACGGCGGCTAACAGAAACCAGGGCAGATAGCCGAAGATCAATCCCAGTAACAGCGCGGGCAGACAAAAAAAAGCCAGCTCCAGCGCCAGCCTTTTCCATGAGAGAGGTTCTAGCACGTTAATGTTTCTCCGCTACGACAACCTTCAATAACGCGTTGAAAAACGATACCCCGTTCCCCGAACGGTCTGCACCATTTTGTCATGCCCGCTGGTTTCCAGCGCCTTGCGCAAGCGGCGGATATGCACATCAACGGTACGATCTTCAACATAAACGTTAGTGCCCCACACATGATTCAGCAACTGCTCGCGGCTGTAAACCCGCTCAGGATGCGTCATAAAGAAGTGCAGCAGTTTAAATTCCGTGGGCCCCATATCCAGCGCGAGTTCTTCCGTCGTCACCCGGTGGGAGGAGGGATCGAGGCTCAATCCGCGCATTTCAATCACCTCTTCAACCGCCATCGGCGAAATGCGGCGCATCACCGCCTTGATTCGCGCCACCAGCTCCTTGGGGGAAAACGGCTTGGTAATGTAATCATCCGCGCCGACTTCCAGCCCGCGCACGCGGTCCTCTTCTTCGCCGCGCGCGGTCAGCATCATGACCGGTATATCGCGCGTCAGCGCCTCGCGTTTCATATGCTTGATAAACTGCAGACCTGAACCGCCCGGCAGCATCCAGTCCAGCAGCACCAGTTCTGGAAAAGGCTCCGACAGTTGCGTTACCGCGCTGTCATAATCTTCGGCTTCGACTGGCTGATAACCATTCTGCTCCAGTACGAAGCATACCATTTCCCGAATCGGTGCTTCATCTTCCACGACCAATATGCGTCTAGCCATCATTAACCCTGCCATTAATCATCGTCGCTGTTGCATGCGGGAGGCATTATGCGTCAGTTTTGTGACAGATTTATTAAAAGCATTTTTTCAACCTCGCACAATAACGGTCCGACGCATTTTCGAGCCGCTTTCCAAACTTTCTGTTTTCGCCACGACAGTGCCCCGTTGGCTGTTTATAATCAAGCGCATTGCGATTACATGCCGTTCAGGGAGTTCCATGCGTATTATCCACACCGCCGACTGGCATCTCGGGCAGTATTTTTACACCAAAAGCCGGGCGGCCGAACATCAGGCTTTTCTGCACTGGCTGCTTGAACAGGTCGAACAGCAACAGGCGGATGCGGTAATAGTCGCAGGAGATATCTTTGATAACGGTTCGCCGCCAAGCTATGCGCGGGAAATGTACTACCGCTTCGTGGTCGATATGCAGCGCACCGGCTGCCGGCTGGTGGTGCTGGGGGGCAACCATGATTCCGTCGCCACGCTGAACGAATCGCGGGATCTGCTGGCCTGCCTCAATACCCGGGTTATCGCCAGCGTCGACGGCGACGTCGACAAACAGGTGCTGGTGCTGGAAAACCGCCGGAATCAGCCCGGCGCCCTGCTGTGCGCCATCCCTTTTTTACGCCCGCGCGATCTGATCGCCAGCCAGGCCGGGCAATCCGGCGATGAAAAACAGCAGGCCTTGCTGGACGCCATCACCACGCATTACCGGCAGTGTTACCAGTCGGCCTGCCGGCAGCGCGATATTCTGGGGCTGCCGCTGCCCATCATCGCCACCGGACACCTGACCACCGTCGGCGTCACCGCCTCCGATTCCGTGCGCGATATCTACATCGGTACGCTGGATGCGTTTCCGGCGCAGGCTTTTCCGCCGGCGGAATATATCGCCCTCGGCCATATTCACCGCCCGCAGCGGGTGACGAAAAGCGCGCCCATTTACTACAGCGGCTCCCCCATCCCGCTGAGTTTTGATGAATTAAGCAGCCGGAAATCGGTTTATCTGGTGGATTTGGCGCCGGGCAGCCCGCCGACGGTAGAGGCGCTGCCGGTGCCGGTCACCCAGCCGATGCGCCTTATCAAAGGCGATCTGGCGGAAATAGAGCGACAGTTGGCCGCCTTCAGCGACTATCAGGGCGAAAAACCGGTGTGGCTGGATATTGAAATCACCACGCAGGATTATCTGAGCGATATGCAGAAACGCATTCAGGCGCTGACCGACGGTTTGCCCGTCGAAGTGCTGCTGTTGCGCCGCGCCCGCGAACAACGCCTGCAGGCGATAGTCCGCCAGCAGAAAGAGACGCTGAACGAGCTGACGGTGCACGAGGTTTTCGAACGCCGGCTGGCGAGCGCCGCCGATCTGGAAGAGAGCCGCCAGCTGCGCGTACGCACGCTGTTCGATCAGGTTATGGATGAATTGGAAAATAGCGAGCCCGCCGCATGAAAATACTCAGCCTGCGGTTAAAAAACCTCAATGCCCTGAAAGGGGAATGGAAAATTGATTTTACTCAGGAGCCCTTTGCCAGCAACGGCCTGTTCGCCATTACCGGCCCCACCGGCGCGGGGAAAACCACGCTGCTCGACGCCATCTGCCTGGCGCTGTATCACGCGACGCCGCGGCTGAAAAACATTTCCGCCAGCCAGAATGAGCTGATGACCCGCAACACGGCGGAATGCCTGGCGGAAGTGGAATTCGAGGTCAAAGGCGTCGGCTATCGCGCCTTCTGGAGCCAGCGGCGGGCCAGAAACTCCCCGGACGGCAACCTGCAAACGCCGAAAGCCGAACTGGCGCGGGTGGATGACGGCACGATCCTGTGTGAAAAACTGACCGAAAAACTGGAGATGACCGCCGCCATCACCGGGCTGGATTTCGGCCGTTTTACCCGCTCGATGATGTTATCGCAGGGGCAATTCGCCGCCTTTCTGAATGCGGACGCCAACGAGCGCGCCGAACTGCTGGAGGAACTGACCGGCACGGATATATACGGGCTGATATCCGAACGCGTTTTCGACCGGCACAAACAGGCCAGAATCGCCCTGGATACCCTGCAGGCGCGCGCGGCGGGCATCGAGCTGCTGAATGACGAACAGCGCCGGCAACTGGAGGCGCAGCTGTCATCATTAACGCAACGGGAACAGGCGCTGATTAGCGAGCGTGAGCAAGCGCTAACTCATCAGCGCTGGTTTGAACAACTCGCCGCGCACCGGCAGGCGCTGACGGCCGGCAAAGAACGGCTCGCCGCGGCGGAAGAGGATATGCGACAGGCGCAGCCGGCGCTCGAACGGCTGACGCAAAGCGAACCGGCGGAAAAACTCAGGCCGCTCCAGCAGGAGCGGGACCGTTGCCACGCCGAGTCCGCGGCGCTGCAAAAGCAACTCGCCGCCCTGACGCAACAGCGGCAAACCCAGGAGAGCCTCTTGCTGGCGCTGCGCCAGCAAGAGGAGAAAACGCAGCAAGACCAGCGCCGGCACGCCGACTACCGCCAGCAGCAGGAGACGCTGATCGGGGAACGCATCATGCCGCTGGACCACCAGATCAACACCCTGCGGCAGCAGCGGGACAAACAGCAGCAGGAACTGGAGCAAACGCAGGCGCGCCAGCAGGACGATCGCCGCAAGCTGGAACAAGCGGAGCGGCAGTACCAGTCCGCCCGGCAACGGCTCGAACAGCTCCAGGCCTATCGCCGGCAGCACCCGCATCATCAGCGCTGGGGGGAATACCTTTCGCTGTGGCGCACCCAGTTTCAGCGGCAGCGGCAGCTGGTTGAGGAACTGGCGAACCTGCGCCAAAAACAGGCGCGCTATGAGCAACAGGCGGAACAGCTGAATCAGGAAGCGGACAAACTGACCGCCCAGCGCGCCGGACAGCACGGCGCGGTCAGCCATGCGCAGCAACAGTTCGACCAGCATCAGCAGACGTTGCAGGAAGCGGACGACCGGCAGCCGATTGGCGATCTGTACCAGCAGCTTAGCCAGTCTATCGCCCGGCGGCCCGACCGCCAGCGCCTGGCCACCCTCGGCGAGCTGTTCCAGCGGCTCGGCTCGCGCAGGGAGCAGTCGGCAACCCGGCAAACGCAGCTACAGGAACAACGCGGCCGGTTGCAGGAACAGCGGCAACGGCAAAGTACGGAGCTTGAGCTGCGCCGTCAGCATCTGGCCGAGGTGGATAAAAATCATCAGCTGGAAATACGCATTGTAAAGCTGGAAGAGGAAAGGCGGCGGCTACGGCCGGGCGAAGCGTGCCCGCTGTGCGGCTCGACGCACCACCCGGCGGTCGAACGCTATCAGGCGCTGCAGCCCTCGGAAACCGAACAACGTCTGCTACAGCTTAGCCAGGAGGTCGGCCAGTCGGAAAGCGCGCTGACGCACCTCGAGGCGCAGCTGGCGGCATTGCAACAGCAGCTCGACCAGTTGCAGAACGATCGCGGCCGCATGGATGAGGAATATCAGACGTTGCTGCAACAGTGGCGCGAGGTCAGTGAGCGCTTACCGGGGGATTACGCCCCCGACCAATTCGCCGAATTAACCGCGTGGCTGGCGCAGTGCGAAACCCTGGAACAGCAGATTCAACGGCAGATTGCGCTGCGCGAGCAGGCCCAACGGCAACGACAGGAAAGTAAGGATTCACTGACCAATGCAAATACCCTGCTGCAACAGACGGAGCAGCAGATAGCGCTGAATACCCAACAGCGGCAAACGCTGAAAAATGCCCTCTCCGAGCTGCGGCAAGCGCAGCAACAGAGCGCGGAGCAGCAGAAACAGCATCGGCGGGAAATGGAAGAAACGCTGGCGGATTTCTCCCTTGGCGCGCCGGAGACGGCGCAACAGGAGACCTGGCTGGCGCAGCGCGCCGAAGAGTGGCGGGTCTGGAAAGAGGCCGAGCAGGAACAGCAGCGGCTATCGAACGGCGCGGCGGCGCTGGAGGCGGAGCGGCAGCATCTGACCAAAACCACCGAGCTTGGCGAACAGCAGCTGCTGGCGCTCCAGCAACAGCTGTTGTCGCACGCCAACGCGCTGGACGAATCCCAACGGCAGCGGCAACAGCTTTTCGGTGATAAATCGACGGCGGAAGTCAGCGCCCAACTGCGTGAAAAAAGCCGGCAGTGCGAACAGGCCAGCCGGGAAATTCAGGCGCAGCGCCAGCAGGCGGAGTCGTCGCTGGACCGGCTGACCGGCGAATTAACCGGCGTACAGCAGCAACAAACCCGCGTCGCCGCGCTGCGGCGGCAAGCGGAGCAGGATTTCGCCCAGGCGTTGCAACACAGCGTTTTCGCGGATGAAGAGGCATATCAACGCGCCTTGCTGGATGAGCGGGAGCGTAACGAACTGCGCGAGCGCAAAGAAAAACTGCATCAGCAATGGCAACAGGCGACCGCGCTGTATCAACAGGCGGAGCGGCTTCTGACCGTCCATCAGCAACAGCGCCCGCCAACGCTGGCGGCGGAAGCCGCCCTGCCCTCGGTGCAGCATAGACTGGACGAATTAAATGAAACGCTGAAAAGCAACCTTCAGCAGCAGGGGGAAATGCGCCAGCAATTAACCGCCGACCAGCGCCACCGCCAGAATCAGCAGGCGCTGCTGGCGGAAATCGCCCAAAGCCAGCGGCACTATGACGACTGGAGCTGTCTGAACGAGCTGATCGGCTCCCAGAAAGGCGATAAGTTCCGCAAATTCGCCCAGGGGCTGACGCTGGATCATCTGGTGTATCTGGCCAACCGGCAGCTTGCCCGCCTGCACGGCCGTTATCTGTTGCAGCGCCAGACCAATGACGAGCTGAAGCTACAGATCGTGGATACCTGGCAGGCCGACGCGCTGCGGGATACCCGCACGCTTTCCGGCGGGGAAAGTTTTCTGGTCAGTCTGGCATTGGCGCTGGCGCTCTCCGATCTGGTGAGCAATAAAACCAGCATCGACTCGCTGTTTCTCGACGAGGGCTTCGGCACTCTGGATGCGGAAACGCTGGACGCCGCGCTGGACGCCCTCGATAACCTCAACGCCGGCGGTAAAACCATCGGCGTCATCAGCCACGTCGAGGCGATGAAAGAGCGCATTCCCGTACAGATTAAGGTCGCCAAGGTTAACGGCCTGGGCATCAGCCGGCTGGCGCCGGAATTTGCGCTTTAGTTCAGGCCGCGGCGGACGCGCATGCGGCTTGAAGGATAACGGGAATAAGCTGATTTTATTCTGCATCGCCCGCCCGAATTCGTTATCATGCGCGCTGCATTAATGAACCCGCGTGCAAGCCTGCGCGCCCAGTCAGGGATAACACCATGCTGTGGTTTAAAAATTTAATGATTTACCGCCTGAACCGCGACGTCGTCCTGTCGGCGGATGAGATGGAAAAACAGTTAAGCGCCTTCGCCTTCACGCCGTGCGGCAGTCAGGACATGATGAAAAGCGGCTGGGTGTCGCCGATGGGCTCCCACAGCGACGCCTTAACGCACGTGGTTAACGGGCAGATCGTTATCTGCGCCCGTAAAGAGGAGAAGATCCTGCCTTCGCCGGTGATTAAACAGGCGTTGCAGGCCAAAATCGAGCGGCTGGAGGCGGAACAGCACCGCAAGCTGAAAAAAACCGAAAAAGACTCGCTGAAGGACGAGGTGCTGCACAGCCTGCTGCCGCGCGCGTTCAGCCGCTTCAGCCAAATCTGGTTATGGATCGATACCGTCAACGGCCTGATCATGGTGGATGCCGCCAGCGCCAAGAAAGCGGAAGACACCCTGGCGCTGCTGCGTAAGACCCTCGGCTCGCTGCCGGTGGTGCCGTTGACGATGGAAAACCCCATCGAGCTGACGCTGACCGAATGGGTGCGCTCCGGTACTCCTCCGGCCGGTTTCGCCCTACAGGATGAAGCCGAGCTGAAAGCGATTCTGGAAGACGGCGGCGTGATCCGCTGCAAAAAACAGGATCTGGTGAGCGACGAAATCGCGGTGCATATCGAAGCGGGCAAGCTGGTCACCAAACTGGCGCTGGACTGGCAGGAACGGGTACAGCTGGTGCTGTCAGACGACGGCTCGCTGAAACGGCTGAAGTTCTCCGATACGCTGCGCGAACAAAACGATGATATCGATCGGGATGATTTCGCTCAGCGCTTCGACGCCGACTTTATTCTGATGACCGCCGAACTGGCGGCGCTGATCGCCAACCTGATCGAAGCCCTGGGCGGCGAGGCTCAGCGCTAGCCCCGGCGTTTATGCCGTGCGCCCGCCGCTGTCCTCGCCGCGGCGGGCAAGCTGATTACACGAGGAAGTGTCCCACCGCCGCGTTCAGCGCCAGGATATTGGTCTGGAAGGCGATACCGTCAATCACGCCGATAATGTCGCCGATTTTACCCGACGCGACCACGATATCGCCCATCGTCGCCATCACGTCCGAGACCACTTTTCCACCGATCCTTGGCCAACAGCAGGACTTTCTCATTCACCTGCCGCGCATAAGGTATAAATGAAGAGGCTACAGGTATTTACAAAAATAGGCGGAAGACTCCGCCACCTGTAAATTGAATTCACTCTGCGCCGGCACGAAAAACGACTCGCCGGGCATAAAAACCTGCCAGTCAGGGGCGCCCGGCAACAACACTTTCAGCGCCCCGCTGATCACCGTCATCTCTTCCGGCTGACCGGTGCCGAAGGTGTACTCCCCGGCGTCCATGACCCCGACGCTGGCGCGCCCGATACTGCCGCTGTCAAAACCAATGGATTTCACTTTCCCTGCAAAATACTCGTTTACCTTCAACATAGAGCGGCACCTATAAGTTGGAAAAAACCAGGAAAATTCATCTTAAAAGGTGCAATAAGCCGCTGTCACTATCTATTCAATGAAAGTGCGTTGCCGGTAGCATCGACCGGCGATTATTTTACCAAATCAAGGGAAAACGCGGCGCCGCGGGGAAGGATCAGGCTACCGATAAACGCAGTATCCGCATCACGTTCGCCACGATGATCGTCGGGTCCTGCGTCGCATCGATGACGTGGTGAGCCGCCTCGCGGTAGAGCGCCTCGCGGGCGGCCAGCACGTCGGCCATTTCTTCGGCGATCGGCCGCCCGGTGAGGGTCGGGCGCTGATGGGCCAGCGGGCTGACCTCCAGACGCCGGGCCAGTAATTCCGCCGGCGCGCGCAAATAAACCACCGAGCCGTTGTCGCCCATAAACCGCCGGTTCAACGCCGACAGCACGATGCCGCCGCCGGTGGCGACCACGCGACGGCAGGCGGTCACTTCCTGCAATACCCGGCTTTCCCGCTGACGAAAACCCTGCCACCCTTCCTGCGCCACGATTTCGGCAACCGTCATCCTGCCGCTCTGCTGCATAAATAGGTCGGTATCGATAAACTCGTATCCTAATGCCTGCGCCAGTTGGCTTCCTACGGTGGTTTTACCACAACCTCTGGCTCCAACCATAAAAATGGGCTGTGTCATTTAATGACGTATCCTTGTTTTCGTCAGGCCCGTTCTGAACGGCGTGATTCTGCCGGCGGGTTACTCATTATTTATTCGAAGGATGAATCATACCGGTAAAATTCGCGAATATAAAATCCGCTTATAGGTCATAAAACAAAAAGCCCCGCAATAGATCACGGGGCGATACCATTCACCAGCCACAGATATCAGTAGGTGTGGAAATATTCCTGAATCACCGCCGGATTGGTGGTTTTGGTCAGCGCCAGCATCAGCAGAATGCGTGATTTGGCCGGGTTGAGCGAATCGGCGACCAGTCCGGGCTGGGAAGCATCCGGCGGCACGATCCCGCTGCCGGTACGGCTGGCGCGCACCACGACGACGCCTTTGCCTTCCGCTTTGCGAATACCGGCATCGCTGCGTTTAGACACGCTGCCCGCGCCCATGCCGGCATAGACAATGCCTTTCACGCCGTGCGCGATGGCTGCGTCATACATATATTCCGGGTCGTCCTGATAACCGTAGATAATATCCACCGCCGGCAGTTTCTCCAGGTTGCTTACGTCGAATACCGAACGGGTGGTATGAATTTTATCCAGGCGATTCTGGAAATAGATTTTATCGCCGATAATCACGCCAAGGTAACCCTCTTCCGGCGCTTTAAAGGTATCCAGCGTAGAGGCGTTGGTTTTGCTGATAAAACGGGCGGAACCGATACGGTCGTTGAGCACCACCATCACACCGCGGCCACGGGCATTTTTATCCGCAGCCACTTTAACCGCGCCGTACAGGTTCATCGGGCCGTCGGCGCTGATTGAGGTCGCCGGGCGCATCGCCGCGGCGAAAACCACCGGCTTGTCGCTTTTTACCGTCAGGTTAAGAAAGTAGGGAGACTCGTCGAGCGTGTCCGTACCGTGGGTGATCACCACGCCGTCCACATCGTCGCGGGCCAGCAGTTCGTTGACTCTTTTGCTCAGCTTCAGCAAAACGTCGGCGGTCATGTTTTCGCTGCCGATATTGGCGACCTGCTCGCCGCTGATATTGGCGAGCGTTTTCAGTTCCGGCACCGCATTGATCAGCGTATCCACGCCCAATGCGCCGGCTTTATACCCCGTGGTTTGCGTGTTGGCGGCGGCGGAACCGGCGATGGTCCCCCCGGTCGCCAGAATCACCACGTTAGGCAGGTTTTCCGCCGCACTCGCCAGGGCGGAAAAACAGACCAGAACGACCACAAACAGTGAACTAAATATCCTTTTCATACCTATACCGACCCAATATGTTTAAACGGCAGGCCCTTGCTCGAAGGCTGCCGATGAGTGATAAATAATATCCTGCCTGTCGGCCGAGGCCGGCCGACATTGGCGCTTATCATGCCTCAGCGCCCGGCGGCTGTATAGCTTTGGCTATAAAATCATTGACATAGGTTAATGTTATACCTTGCGCTCATCGGTTGATCCGCGCGACGGCATCCTGACTTGCCTGGTCGCGCGCGGCGCCGGTCAGCTCCGACAGTTGACCGTTGCGCATTTCGAGCAACCGGTCGGCATGTTGGAAATAGCGATCGTCATGGCTGATGGCGATAATCGTTTTGCCCAGCGCCCTGAGCTGAGGCAGCAGCTCAAGATAGAACACCCGGCGGAACTGCGGATCCTGATCCGCCGCCCATTCGTCCAGCAGCAGAATATCGCGCTGCTCCGCCACGGCCAGCAGCAGCGCGACGCGTTTACGCTGCCCTTGCGAAAGCTGCAAATTCGTTATCTGATAATTATCCAGCGCCAGTTTCTGGCGCATATTGAGCCGTTCCAGCCAGTCGTCCACCAGCGCCATATCCGGCGCCGCGCCCTGCGGCCCGATCATTTGTCCGAAGAGATGGAAATCGGTAAATACCGCGGAAAACAACTTTTGATAGTCTTTGAGGGTGGCGGCGGTTACCGGCTGATTATCCAGCAATAAACAGCCGGATACCGGGGTATATAAGCCGGTCAGCAGCATCGCCAGCGTCGATTTGCCGCTGCCGTTGCCGCCGATAAGAAAAACCAGCTCTCCGCGCCGGATAGTCATATTCAGCGGCCCCACCTCGAACGCCGAATCGGCATAGCGAAACACCACATCGCGCAGTTCCAGCGTTTGCCAGTTCGCCGGCGCCGTGGCGACGGGAAATTCAGCGCGGTAGTCGGTCAGCTTAAGGGTTTTTAATTTATTGAACGCCACCTGCGCGCTGAGCAGCGTGGGCAGCGCGCCGACCGCCTGAAGCAACGGCGTCCGCAGGAACAGCAGAGTCAGGGAGTATGTCGCGGCGACATTGGTATCCGACCAGCCCAGATTGTTGGCCATAAAAAACACCGCGCCGATCGCCCCCAGCATCATGATGTTGGACCAGTTCACCGCGCTGAGATGGAAGGTATCGGCCCGGATAATGTTCTGGCGCAGGTCCTGCGCGTTGGCCTGATAAATGTTTTCATACAGCTGCTGCGCCCGATCTCGATTCAGCGCCAGCTCTTTACGCCCCTCAATCACCGTCTGATAGTCTTTCTGCAGGCGGTCCTCCGCTTCCCGCACCTGGGTAAGATAACGGTATACGCGGGAAACCAGGATGAAGCTGCTCCAAATGGTGACCGCAATCCACAGCGATGTCACTATCAGCATCTTCGGCGACAGCCAGGCCAGATAGGCCGCACAACCCAGCGTCAGCACGATGCCCTGCACCAGCTCGGGCAGGCGCACAAACGCCAGGGTGATATTACGAATGTCGCTGGACAGGCTGGCAAGCAGCTGCGCGTTGCCAATCTGTTCTATGCGCGCGATATTGCTATCCAGAATGCGTTTAATAAACTGTCCGCGCAGGCGATAAACAAAATGGTGCCCCAGCGTCGTCAATGCCAGTTGCGAAACCAGCGTCACCGCCATCAGCAACAGCAGCAGTCCCAGAAACTGGGGCAGTACGGTCAGAGACTGGCTCACCGTTTCAATCAGTTTCAGATTGATAAAGGCGATCAGGCCGATTCCCAGAGCGGCGCTGACCAGGCTTAAGACGATAACGGCAAGGAAAGTCCAGCGGTACTGCTGGTAAACGATGCGAAGCAACTCCATAACACTCAGTTCTCGATAATGGTGGGAATCGCACGCAGTTTAATCGGACGGGAGTTGATATCAAGAATAATTCTCATATACCCTGAATAATTCGAGTTGCAGGACAAAACGTTGTCGTTTCAGCCACCCTTACGGGCCGTCGCCAAGGCGGCGATTTTTATGAAAATAATATCCGGCCTGGCCGTCGTCGTCCTGCTTATCCTGTCAGGCTGCGCGGGCAGGCAGCATGACATTACGCCGCTTGGGCAAACGACCTTCGCCCGCTATCAGCAGGACACCGCGCGCTGGGTTGCGCAGCATCGCGCCTTTCAGAGCAGCGATAAAAACCTTGAGCTGGCCTGGAATACGCCGCAGGAAATGCGCCCGCCCGGCAAGCCGGACAAGGGGATTTTACTGGTTCACGGGCTGGGGGATTCTCCCGGTTCATTCAACGACATTATGCCGCGGCTGGCGCAGCAGGGCTATCTGGTCAGAACCGTGCTGCTGCCGGGCCACGGCACCCGCCCGGCGGATCTGCTGCATATCACCGTCGACGACTGGCGCAGAGTGGTCGCCGAGCAGGCGGCCATTCTGCGCCGTGACGTGGATGAGGTCTATCTGGGCGGCTTCTCCACCGGCGGCAATCTGGTTTTGGAATACGCGCTGAAGCACCCGGAAATTAACGGGTTACTGCTGTTTTCACCGGCGATAAAATCCGACGAACGCTACGATTTCCTCACGCCGCTGCTTTCCGTCTTTAGAGACTGGATACTCAAACCCCGGCCCGGTTATCCGCAGCAGTTGATAACGCGTTATATGGTGGTGCCGACCAACGGTTTCGCCCAGTTTTACCATTCCAGCGCCGCCGTGCGCAGGCTGCTGGCCCAAACCGCCTACGACAAACCGGTATTGATGGTGCTCACCGAGCATGACTCGGTGCTGAACACCCCTTACCTGCTCGAATTATTCGAGCGCAAATTCACCAATCCGCACAGCAGGCTGATCTGGTATGGCGACCGGCCCGCCGGCACGCGTTCGCCGCGCGTGCTGACCCGCAGCGACTATTTGCCCGAGTGGCGCATCAGCCAGTTCTCCCATATGTCGATACTGTTTTCGCCGGATAACAAACAGTACGGCGAGGCAGGCTCGGTCATCGTCTGCGCCAACGGGCAAACGCCGGCCAGCCGGCAGATCTGCCAGGACCGAAACCAGCTGTGGTATTCGGACTGGGGCTACCAGGAAGACGGCAAAACCCACGTCCGCCTGACCTTCAACCCCTATTTCGACTGGCAAACGCGGGTGATGAAGCAGGTGCTGGAGAGCGAATAGTCGGCCCGCGGCCGACGTCGCGATATCAGTAAACGCCGCCCTGCCGCGCCCGGCCCACCGCTTCGCCCAGCTGCCATACCGCCATCGCGTAGTGGGTGCTGCGGTTGTAGCGGGTGATGGTGTAAAAATTGGGCAAACCGTACCAGTATTGGTATCCGCTGCCGACATCCAGCCGCAGCAGGCTGGCCTCCTGGTAGCCGCCCAGCGTGCTTTGCGGCCGCAGTCCGGCGGCCTGCAACGTGGCGAGGGAGTAGCGCGTGCTGAAGCCATGCTCCAGCAACGGCGCCTGACCGACGGCCGGCACCGCCACAACGCCCCCTTTGACCCAGCCGTGAGCCTTGAAGTAGTTGGCCACGCTGCCGATGGCATCCACCGGATCCCACAGGTTGATATGGCCGTTGCCGTCAAAATCCACCGCATAGTTTTTAAACGACGAAGGCATAAACTGACCGTAGCCCATCGCGCCGGCGTAGGAGCCGCGCAGGCTGAGCGGGTCATTCCCCTCATTGCGGGCCATCAGCAGGAAGGTTTCCAGCTCGCCGGTAAAATAGTCGGCGCGGCGTGGATAGTCGAACGCCAGCGTCGCCAGCGCATCAATAATGCGCGTCTTGCCCAGCACGCGTCCCCAGCGGGTTTCAACGCCGATAATACCGACGATAATCTCTGGAGGTACGCCGTATATTTCCCAGGCGCGCTGCAGCGCATCCTGATGTTGATTCCAGAAAAGCACGCCGTTTTGCACGTTATCCGGCGTGATGAACTGGTTGCGATAGCGGATCCAGGCGCCATTAGGTCCGGACGGAGGGCGTGAAGTCGGCGCCTGCCTGTCCATCAGGCGCAGCACCCAGTCCAGCCGCCGCGCCTGGGCCAGTACGTCATGCAGCTGCCGGCGATCGAAGCCGTGCTCGCTCACCATTTTGTCCACAAAGCGGCTGGTCGCCGGATTAAAGGCGAAATCGCCCCCCAGCAGATGCCCCGACGGCGCGGGCTCAAGCAGAAAGCCGCCGCCCTTAAAAGGATTTCCCTGCGCGGCGACGGTCGTCGGAGGCGGAGGCGCGGGCTTACTGCTACAGGCTGAGAGCAAAACAATCAGTGAAAAGAGAGTAGCCAAATGACGCATTGGGTGTCCGTATAAGCAGATTAAGATAAGAAAAGGATAGCGGCTGCGGCCAGTATTGCCTGACGTAATAACGGCTGCGCCCTGACGTCAGGGCGCCGCGTTCCGCCGTCAGTTTTTCTTCACAAACTCGGACTTCAGCTTCATGGCGCCAAAACCGTCAATCTTGCAATCAATATTATGGTCGCCTTCGACGAGGCGAATGCCTTTAACCCGGGTGCCGATTTTCAGCGTTGAGGAACTTCCCTTTACTTTCAGATCCTTAACTACCGTCACCGTATCGCCGTCCGCCAGCAGATTGCCATTGGCGTCCCTGACGATCGGCCCTTCCTCCTGAGCGGCCGAATCACCGTCCATTGCCCATACATGTCCGCACTCAGGGCAGTTGAGTAATTCATTATCCTGCCAGGTGTACTCAGAGTGACATTTAGGACAATTAGGTAGCTGTTGCATTATAAAATTCCTGAAAAGAATAAAGTTTATGTAAAAATTCAATAAAATCAAAGATGGCATAACCAACGACGGACATTTTAACGTTTTATCGCCACGGTGAGTAGTCGGCGTTTTATTCCTTTCTCCGCCGACCGGGAAACGGGGGAAAGGTATTATAAGGCTGGTAAAGGGTTGGATTTATTCAATACCGCCCGTCGATAGACGAAAAATACAATTATTTATCCGATTTTCTTGTTTGCATCCAAAAACGTTTACCTCCAGGATTCCATTAAATATCAAGAATAAAGAGATATTTTATTGCCGCAAATTAACATAGTTTGCGTTTGCCTGCCCTGCGGCGATGAAAAGTCTTCCATGGGACTTTATGCCCTCCCGGCAGTTCGAATTCCGCGCCATAACAGGAGTGAACAATGAATTTCCCCAGACGTGATTTCAATCGCCTTTCCGGCCTCATCCTGGCCGCCGCCATCTCGGCCTGCGGGCTTGTCGGCGGCCTATCCCTGCCGGCGCAGGCGCAGTCGGCAGAGATCCAGCGCGGCGGAGCCCTGGATATTGCTTTTCGCAGCGACAACACCGCTCTGGTCAGCATCGACCCGTTTCAGGTTTACT
The DNA here is from genome assembly GCF_003115855.1 of Brenneria corticis. Classification (GTDB taxonomy): domain Bacteria; phylum Pseudomonadota; class Gammaproteobacteria; order Enterobacterales; family Enterobacteriaceae; genus Brenneria; species Brenneria corticis. The sequence goes on along the minus strand of NZ_KZ819073.1, from coordinate 68,314 downwards.
GGATCGAGCATCGTTCGGTGTTAAGGGCGGTGGTTGATCAACTCACCGACCAGGATCCGCAAAGCGGCGAAATTATTCCCTGGCTGGCCACCCGCTGGGAATTAAATAATGACGCCACGCAATACACATTTTATCTGCGCGACGACGTTACGTTCAGCAATGGCGAAAAGTTTAACGCCGAGGCGGTGAAACTCTCGTTCGACGCCAATATTGCGCTGCTCAAGGAGCTTCCGACCGCTTTCGGAAAATCCTACATTGACGGCTACGTTTCCTCGGAAGTCGTCGATGAATACACCATAAAGGTCAATTTCAGCGTTCCCAACGCCGCTTTCCTACAGGCCACGTCTACCACGAATCTGGGAATTTTAGCGCCGGCCACCTACAAAAACAGCACTATTCGGGAGCGGAATCTTGGCAAAATCATCGGCTCCGGTCCTTTTATTTTAGCCGAGTACTCGCCGGAGGAACGCATTGTGCTGAAAAAACGCGCAGGCTACGCCTGGCCGTCCGCGGTCAGTGAAAATAAGGGAGATGCGTATCTGGATGAAATTATCGTGCGTTATATTCCGGAGAGCGGCAACCGGGTCGGAAGCGTGATTTCAGGGGAAGTCGATATTGCCTGGCCCAGAGATCCCTTTACCAATGAAGATTACAATTATATCAAAGGCAAAGGGCTCAATATCATTCAGCGCTCGATTCCGGGCATCACCGAGAGTTTATATCCCAATGTAAATTATGACCGGCCCTTTTCCAACGCCGCGGTTCGGCAAGCCTTCCAGAAAGCCATCGATCGGAAAAGCTACGCGGCGACGATTTACGGCCAACATTTCCCGGTGGCCGAAGGCGTTCTGGAGCCGTCAACCTTATATTACCAATCCCAGGCCGACGGTTTGACCCACGATCCGCAGGGCGCGGCGCAACTGCTTGAAAAGGCGGGCTGGCTGGTCGCCGACGACGGCTATCGCTATCGCGATGGGAAAAGGCTGACGGTTGTTTATCCGATTACCGAGGAAAAGCCGGGAGACGTGCTGGTCCAGGATCAGGTCAGGCAAGTAGGTTTTGAATTGATCTTGCAGCCGGTGACGGCAGGCGAGGCTAATGCCCGCTATGTCTCCGGCAATTACGATCTGCAACGCGGGGTTCTGACGCGCGGCGATCCCGCGGTGATCCAATCCCACTCGGACGTTCGTTATTCGGGATCCGCCGTGTCAAAAAATCGTTTTACCGCGCAGGCGCAGCTGAAACTGCAAGAGCTGCTCGACAAGGGGCTGGCTGAAGCGGATCCGGCGGCGCGCAAGGCTATCTATAAGGATGCGCAGAACTTTATTTTGCAGGAAAACGCCTATTTCCCGATTTTTGCGCGTACCCAGCAGGCGGCTGTCGGCTCCAAGGTCCACGGGGTGAAATTCAGCGGAGAAACCTTTCTCCACGTCAATGATATCTGGATCGAAAAGTAATGACCGGCTATATCGTTAGACGGTTCCTGCAGGCCATTTTAGTGCTGTGGCTGGCTTACACGGCGTCGTATATCATACTTTATGTTCTGCCGGGCGATACGCTGGTGTATTTGCTTGCCACCAACGATCTCCAGATAGACGCGCTTTCCCCGCAGGAACTACAGCAAGTCAAAGAATACTACGGGCTGGATAAGGGCCCGATCGCGCAGTATTTCTCACACCTGGCGGGTATTCTGCAGGGAGACTTCGGAACCTCGGCCACCAAAAGCCAGTCGGTTAACGAGATCGTCTTTTCCCGGCTGCCGAGCACCGCGTTACTGGGCGCGGTTTCGGTGGTTTTTGCCCTGGCGCTCGGATTGAGCGTCGCCATTGCGGCGACCTATGTGCAGTGGAAGCCGCTCAAGGTTTTCCTGAGCCGCCTGCCGGTCCTCGGCGTTTCGCTGCCGTCATTCTGGGTCGGCCTGCTGCTGATTCAAGTGGTCGCATTCGGTTTGGGGTGGCTTCCCTCAAGCGGTTCAAACGGATGGAAGACCCTGATTCTGCCCAGCATTACCATGGCGCTGCCGTCGGCGGCGGTGCTGGCGCAGGTGCTAATCCGCAGCTTGAATGACACGCTCAAAGAGCCCTACATCCAGACCGCGAAGGCGAAGGGAATATCCCATTTTGCGGTTTACACCAGGCACGCGCTCAAAAATGCGGCCCTTCCCACGCTCACCATTCTGGGACTGCTGATCGGCTCGACCGTTACCGGAGCGGTAACCACGGAGACCGTGTTTTCGCGGGTAGGAATCGGCAGATTGGCCCAGGAAGCCGTACTGGCTCAGGACGTTCCCGTCGTCCTGGCCATCGTGGTGATTGCGGCAACCGCCTTTGTGGTGACGAACCTGATAGTCGATTTGCTCTATCTCGTCATCGATCCCCGCATACGTCACGTCGAGAAAGTCACATGAACAGCAGTGAAGTAAATTCACGCCCGCGACTGGCTGATAACGCCAGCGAGTGGGACGACGACGCCACGCGGCCGGAAATCTGGCGGGCCAGGCTGGCTCAGGCCCTCGGGCTACTGATTCGGCGGCCGGGATTCGCTCTGGCGATACTGTTTATTCTTTTTGTCGTCACCGCGGCCGTTTTCCCGGATTGGTTTACCAGCCAGGATCCCTTCGCCACCTCTCCGGCCGATAAAATCCTGCCGCCTTCGTGGGAACATCTTTTCGGCACGGACCACGTCGGGCGCGATCTCTTCACCAGGGTGCTTTACGGTTCAAAGCTGACCATTCAGGCAACCGTGCTCGCCATCCTGATCGCCGCGGTAGTTGGGCTGCTGCTGGGGGTTTTTTCGGGTTTTTCAGGGGGAAAGGTGGATGCCGCGCTGATGAGGATAGTCGACGTGACCTTGGCCATTCCCGCGCTTCTCCTGGCCCTGGCAATTGTGACCGCGATAGGTTTCGGCACCCTCCAGGTGGCTATCGCCGTGGGCGTGGGAAGCATTCCTGCCTTCGCCAGAACCACTCGCTCGGAGGTGCTAAAGGTCAAGGCCCTTCCCTTCGTGGAGGCCGCGCGCCTGTGCGGCACCAATTGGTTGATGATTATCTGGAGGCATATTTTACCCAATTCCTGCGGACCCGTGGTGGTGCTGGTGATTCTCGAATTCGGCGGCGCCGTGCTGGCGGTCGCGGCCTTGAGCTTCCTCGGGTTCGGCGCCCAGCCGCCGGCCGCCGAATGGGGTACGCTGATTTCCGAAGGGCGCGGTTATCTGATGACCGCCCCGTGGGTTTCTTTGCTCCCTGGATTGTTCGTTGCGCTGGTGGTGTTCAGCCTCAACCACATCGCCAAAACCCTGGAGGAGCTGCAGCGATGAGCCGCCCGGAACAGCCGCTGGTGACGGTGGAAAATCTGCACGTAAAATATCAGGTCCAAACCCGGGATATCAGAGCGGTAAATGACGTCAGTCTGTCGATATTTCCCGGCGAGACCGTCGCCATCGTCGGCGAGTCGGGCTCCGGCAAGTCTACGCTGGCCGGCGCGCTGATGGGACTGCTGGCGGGCAACGCGCGCATCACCGGAGGAAAGATCGCCATCGCCGGCGACGACGTTACGCATTTCTCCGAGACTCGCTGGCGACAGCTGCGCGGCCGTACCGTCGGTCTGGTTCCCCAGGACCCGATGGTGGCGCTTAACCCAACCATGCGGATTGGCCGGCAAATCGGCGAAGTTGTCCGGCGCGTTCGCGGCTCGCGAGGTCGGGCGCTCGACGCCGACGTGCTGGAATTGCTTGAACAGGTCGGTTTGGATCAGCCCCTACTGCGCGCCCGCCAGTATCCGCACGAACTTTCAGGCGGTCAGCGCCAACGGGTACTGATCGCCATCGCCGTGGCCGGGCGGCCCCGGCTGCTGATTGCGGACGAACCGACCTCGGCGCTCGACGTCACGGTGCAACGCCGCATTCTCGACCATTTGGCGACGCTGGTGCGCAGCCAGGGCATCTCCATGCTTATCATTACCCATGATTTGGGCGTGGCCGCCGACCGTGCCGACCGCGTGCTGATCATGCAGAGCGGACGAATTATGGAGCAGGGAGATCCCGCCACCGTGCTGGCCGCGCCCGCGCACGACTATACCCGCATGCTGTTGCAGGCGGCGCCGGTGTTGAATGTGCCGCCGCGCCCTGCCGCGCAGGCCTTGCCCACGCGCGAGATACTGCGCTTCGACCAGGTGGGCAAGGCGTTCAGGCTGCCCGGCGCGCGCGGCCAGGCGAGCCATTTTCAGGCGCTGGACGCGGTATCCTTTAGCGTTGCGGCCGGGCAGACGCTGGCCATCGTAGGCGAGTCGGGCTCGGGCAAGACGACGTCGCTGCGTATCGCTCTCGGACTGGAGCAGGCGACCGCCGGCAGGGTCATCTTCGACGGCGCCACCGATCTTTCGCGCCTGAGCTGGTCGGAGTTTCGGCCATTGCGCAGACGCATGCAGCTGGTACAGCAAAACCCCTATGCTTCCCTCGACCCGCGCCTGACCATCTTTGAAAGCATCGTCGAGCCTTTGCGCGCCTTCGGTCTTCTCAAGGGGGCCGCCCTGGAGAGCGAGGCCAGGAGCCTGATCGACCAGGTGCAACTGCCGCGCGCCATGCTCAATCGCCTGCCGCGCGAACTCTCCGGCGGCCAGCGCCAGCGTGTGGCCATTGCTCGCGCGCTGGCGTTAAAACCCGAATTGCTGTTTCTTGACGAGCCGGTATCGGCGCTCGACGTCTCGGTGCAGGCCCAGATTCTCGAACTTCTGGGGGAACTGCAGCGCGAACTCGGCGTGAGTTACGTACTGGTTTCGCACGATTTGGCGGTGGTCGCCGCAGTGGCGCACCACATCGTGGTGCTGCGCCATGGACGCGTGGTTGAGCAGGGACCGGCAACCCAGGTGTTCGGTTCCCCCGCCGAAACCTATACGCGCGAACTGCTGGATGCGGTGCCCGGACGGCGGCTGGTCCGGGCCGGCAGCCAGCCATCGGCCCTGTAGGCCGAAGTGGTTGCAAGGCGGCGCGGCTGATTGCCGCGCCCCCGTATCACTTCACAATGGTGCCGTCGCGCAGGATAAACATCACCTTGCCATCCCAGAACTCGGCGATAAAGATGTCATCATCCTCCAGATCGTGACGCTTCAGCTCTTTTTCCAGCCAGTCCCGATCCTTTTCTATCTGTTTCAGCTCCTCCGGCCTGACTTTGCCGTCTTTCATCACGATAACCGACGGCATTTTCGCGTTATCGCACACCACGGTCAGCTGCCCGCTGGGCTCTATCTGGGCATAGGTTACCTGCTGAAAGGCGTTGATTCCCTGCGAATGCAGCTGTGAAGCGACATTTAAAATATCGATTTTATTTTTCTTGCGCAGAATATTATCCATCAGAAAGCGCCCTTTTTTCACGATGGGCAGCGGATTGCCGATGGCGATGGCGCGAAACAGGTGCACATGCTTACTCACGGCATTCAGCAACGATATCAGCCCGACGCCGATAAAGAGCACCAACACATATTGATGCAGCGGAATGCTGTCGCTGTATATCACCCCGCCGATAATGCCCCCCAGCACGAAATTGCCGATGAAATCAACCGGCGTCATTTGCGATAGCTGGGTTTTTCCTGAAAGATTGAGATGCATGATGACGATGCAAAAGCCGATGACGAACTTGATTAACACTAAACCGTAATATTCCATATATCCTCTTATCCACTACCTTACGCGGTCTGCTATAGCAAGACCTGCGCCGATACAAACCCCATTGCCGGCCGCCGCTGACGCGGCGCCCTCCATGATTTATATAGATTAAAATCGGCGTTTATGCCGTTTTTTCAGGGAAAACAGACGGGTTAGACCGGTAAAACAGACGCCATCAGCGCGATTTACCTGCCCCGCAGCGACGGCTCGCCGTTTGCCGCCGCCGGGAGGCGAGGTCAAATGATTGGCATATCCTTAATCAGATTCTGCTGCATAAAATAGAGAAAACGGGACTGGAATAACATCGTATGTTCGTGGGCCGAACGTTCGGCGACGTCGGGGTTCTTACTGGCGATAGCCTCTATCATCTCATCGTGATCCCGTCCCAGCTTCATCGGCGCGTCGCCGCGGGCCATATGCTCGAACTGCAAATGCTGCAGCCGCTGTCCCTCTTCCAGCAAGCGTTCATAATGGGATGACAGATAGTGGTTTTTCCCGGCTTTGGCGACGGCCAGATGGAAAATTTTATTTTTTTCCGTCATCAGGCTGAAATCGTCGCTGGCGACGGCCTGCATATACAAGGTGTTGGCCGCCCGGATATGCTCCAGCTCTTCATCGGTGCGCTGCATCGCGGCCAGTCGGGTCACCGCCCGCTGCATCAGATCCAGCGCCGCGATATAGTTGGGAAACTCTTCTATCTCGAATGGCGTAACGATGGTGGTTCTGTTCGGCAGAATGGTCACCAGACTCTCCGCCGCCAGTCGCGCCAGCGCATCCCGCACCGGCGATCGTGACAGCCCGAACTGCGCGGCCAGCGAGATCTCGTCAAGCTGCGTCCCCGGCCTCAGCCGCAATGTCAGGATCTGTTTTCTCAGCGTGTCGTAAATATACCTGCCGGCATGACGGCGGCCTTGACTCTCGTTTTCCGCAAACGGCTTACTCATTTATCAGTATCCTATCGACAGAAGAATAAATTGCTTCTCTGCCGTCATCATAACATGCCGGACCGGTCAGCTTAACGCAGGCTTCCTCCCTCTGCCGCCGGCCGGGGAGCCGTTGGAAACTATTCCGTCGAAAAACTATTGTGCGGGTTTGTTTTGCGCGTTGGCCTCTTCCGACGCCTGATTGACGAGCGCGTCGATCTCCCCCATTTCGCGGCGCTGGGTAAGGTAGATATTCAGCACCTGCAGGTCCGCCGCGGAAATGTTGCGCGGCAAACCGAACGAGACCCCCTGTTTGGCCAGCGCCGGAGTGGGAAAAATCTCTTTCGTCCAGCCGGGATTGGCGACCGCGAACAGATGGTTGGTGTCGCTGGCGTCCACCAGCACATCGGCGCGGCGCGCCATCAGCGCCAGCCGCGTTTCGTCATTTCCCGGCAGGCGCATGATTTTGCCTTTCTTGACCGCGGCGCTGATGGCCTTGTCCCCCGCCGTTCCCGACATGACCACGAAGGTGACGTCCTGGCGATCGTAATCCGCCAGCGTGTCGCCCGCCTCACGGAGTTTCGGGTTGTCTTTGTTGATCAGGAAGGAGATCTGGTAATCCGTGGCGGCGGTGGAGAAAGCGACGGCCAGGGCGCGTTCCGGCGTCTGATTGAGCGCCATGGCCAGATCCCATTTGTCGCTCTGGAGACCGGCCACCATCGTATCCCAGCTGGCATCCACGAAACGGACTTTCACCTTCAGCACCTTTTCCCCGAAATCGCGGCACAGTTCGGCGAAGTAGCCGCTGTAAGCGCCGGTTTTGGCGTCGCGCATAACATAGGGGGGTGCGGTGGCCGCGCCGCAGCGCAGCACGCCCGCGCTTTGCACCCGCTGCCAGAACCCCTGCTCGGCGGCCTGCGCGGGGAGTTGCGGCAGCAGCAGCGCCGCGCCGAACAAACAGTACGACAGCTTGCGGATATGACGAAAAATGACATCTTTCATGGTATTTTCCCCTGAATGCTAGTGGTATACGAAGTAACCCTGAACACGGCGCCTCGACCTGACCGCGCGCCATATTGCGCATCCGCGCCGCCCTTCCCCTGCCGGCGTCGGATGCGATTTCGCCGGACCTGACTTAGCCGCCCGACGAGAAGCGGCCGGCGCTGAACGGCGTCAGATCCTGCGCCGGCTGCCGTCCGGCGGCGAGATCGGCGATCAGGCGGCCGGTGGTGGCGCCCAAAACCAGCCCCAGTTGGCCGTGTCCCAGCGCCAGCAGCACGTTGGGCAGTCGCCGGGCGCGATCTATCACCGGTTTGGTATCGGGAAGAAACGGACGATTGCCGACGCCGTATTCCAGATTCGCGGTATTCAACTGCGGCAATATCCGTTTCGCCCGTTCGAGAATGATCTCCGCGCGCTTGAAATTCGGTTCGGCGTTGGCGCCGGCAAACTCGATGGTTCCCCCAATCTGCAAGCCGCGCGTCATCGGGGTAAAACCGAACCCGCCGTCGGCGTAGATCAGCGGATGGCGGATGTCCACCTCCGGCGTGGGGAGCAGCGCCTGATAGCCGGCGATGCCGGTCAGCGGAATATTCACCCCCAGTTGTTTAAAGAAGGCCCGCGCCCCAACGCCCGCCGCGATCACCACGTGGTCGGCGGGCAGCCCCCGGCCGTCGCTCAGCCTGATGCCGCTGGCCCGCCCGTCGGACTCGTCAATACGCTCGACGACGCCGGAAATGCGGCGCCCGCCCTGGCGGATAAAGCTTTCCGTCAGCGAGGCGATAAATCCCTCCGTATCCCGCACCGCCCGCCAGTCCGGCAGCAGCAGGCCGTAGCGGAATTTCCCCGCCAGCGCCGGTTCCAGCTCCCCGTTCTGATCGCCGTTGAGTACCTCCAGCTTGAACCCCAGCTGCTGGCGCAATTCCAGCAGCGCGCGCTCGTCATCGATGCCGGCCGCCGTATCGAACAGTTCGATTACCGGATACTCGCCCAGCAAATTCTTCTCCGCGCACTCCGCCAGCAGCGGCGTGTAATCCTGATAAACCTGGTGGGACAGCGTGGACATGGCATGGGCGATGGCGCCGATCCGGCTGTGGCGGGCATTGCTGACGAAACGCAGAAACCAGGGAAAAACGGTCGGCAGCGCGGACGGACGCAGCGCCAGAGGACTTTTTTGATCCAGCAGCCAGCCTGGAATACGCTTGAGAATGCCGGGCTTGGACAGCGGAATGATTTCGCTGACCGCCATCAAGCCGCAGCTCCACTTTGCCGTGCTGTCTCCGGGCGGGGCGGGATCGACCAGCGAAACGCTGTGGCCTTCACGCTGCAGATACAAGGCGCAACAGACCCCGACAATGCCTCCCCCGACCACCACCGATTTTGGTACTTCATCCTTTACGCTGCCATTCATTATTTTCACCCCGACGCCTGCTGATTAATAAAAAGCGACCTGTCGACGAAATATTTTTATTTCACCGGCTGAATTAACACTGCGGTTCCGTTTAATGCATACAAAATTGCACACATCAATATTTATGGCATAACAACATAAAAAAACAACAGGAATCCAATATGATTTTTTTATCCTTTAATCGTCACAATAAATCAGTGCCGAATATATTCCTTATATTCCAATTAGCTGTAATTTTTTTCAGAAAAATAAACGCGCGGCGGAATATTTATTTCATATCCTGAACGGCATTTTTATTTTTCCGAGCGCGACCACACCGTCGAAAAACGATGGATTTTAATTTTATCCAATAACGCGGAATACTATTTCCCTTAATGTTTTCTCTATTTTTCCGGCCGATTTAATTCTCCCGGGAAATATTTCAGGATAAGGCCGGTCCCCAGGTATCGCTCAACATAAACCCCGCCGCCAGCGGGTCATCGGGGTCGATGCCCAGCTGCTGGATGCCGTAAATCCAGGCGCGCCCGGTGACTCTGGGCAAAACGGCGATCTTATCGCCAACCGTGGTCGTGCCCAGCAGTTCGATGTGAAACTCGCCGCCGATGATTGAACGCGAAATCAGTTTACTCCCCTTTTCGACCGCGCCGCGGGCATGCAGCGTCGCCAGGTTGGCCGAACTGCCGGTGCCGCAGGGAGAGCGGTCGACGCGTCCGGGCGGCAGCGTGGTGCAGGTTCGCCAGACGTTTCCTTCCTCTTTGCTGCGGAACATGACATAGGCGATGCCCTGAACCTGTTCAAACAGCGGATGGCGCACCTGAATCTGCCGATTGATACTGTCGCGCAGCATGATCCCATAGCCGCCGAGGGCCCTGGCATTTTCCGGCGAGATCGACAGCCCGATCTGCTCCACGTCGACCAGCGCGTAATAGACGCCGCCGAAAGCGATATCGGCCTTGATTTCGCCGAATTCCTCGACGGCGAACCCCGCGTCCAGCTTTTCAACAAAGGCCGGCACCATATCCAGCGTCACGCCGGTACAGCGGCCCGCCGAACAGCTGGCCACCGCGGTGACCAGCCCCACCGGCGTATCGAGGACCACCCTGGTCTGCGGTTCCTGCATCTCGACCATGCCCAGCTCCAGCAACGCCGTCACCACGCAAATGCAGTTGCTGCCCGACATCGGGTGCGCCTTGTCCGCCTGCAGCACGATAAACCCCGCATGAGCGCCGGGCACGGTGGGCGGCAGCAGCAGATTCGCCGACATCTGCAAACATCCCCGCGGCTCCAGCGTCACCATGCGACGGATGCTGTCATCCACCTCGTTGAGGTAGTTCATTTTATCGAGCATCGTCCGGCCGGGAATATCAATCACGCCCGAGGTGATCACTTTGCCTATCTCGCCTTCGCAGTGCACATCCACCAGTTGCAGCGTTTTTTTCCAGCGCATGGCTTCGTTCCTTATTTGAGATACCAGCCCCAGGGTTCAGTGCTGTCGTAACGGGTTATCTGCTTGACCTCCATGTAGTTATTCAACCCCCACTCGCCAAGCTCCCGGCCGATGCCGCTCTGCTTGACGCCGCCCCAGGGCGCTTCGGTAAAGGTGGGCTGGGAGCAGTTGATCCACAGGATGCCGGCGCGCAACCGGCGGGCGACGCGATCGCAGCGCGCCAGATCCGCAGACATCACCGCCGCCGCCAGCCCGAAACGGGAGTCATTCGCCAGCGCGATCGCCTCCGCTTCGCTGTCGAAAGCGCGTACGCATACCACAGGACCGAAAATCTCTTCGCGCCAGATCCAGCTGTCGGTCGGCACATCGGCAAATACCGTCGGCGCAATAAAATAGCCTTTGTCGAGGTGCCGCGGGCGCGCCCCGCCCGTCGCCAGCCGGACGCCTTCCCGCTTCCCGCGCTCGATGGCGTCGCTGACTTTCTGGTACTGGGCGCCGTTCACCAGCGGCCCCAGCAGTACCCCCTCCTCCATGCCGTTGCCGATGGTGATTTTTTGCGTCTCTTCAATCAGCCTGCTCATCAGCCGGTCATAAAGGTCCCGCTGCACCAGCACCCGGGAGGTCGCCGAGCAGACCTCGCCCTTGTTCCAGAAAATACCGAACAGGATCCACTCCACCGCGGCGTCGACGTCGCTGTCGGCAAACACCAGGAAAGGCGATTTCCCCCCCAGTTCCAGACTGACGTTTTTAATCTCCCGCGCCGCGGCCTGCATGATTTTTCTGCCCGTCGGCACGCTGCCGGTAAACGCCAGTTTGTCGATGCCCTCATGCTCCGTCAGCGGCGCGCCGGCCTCGGCACCCAGCCCGGTGACCACATTCAATACGCCGGGCGGCAATCCGGCCTTATCGGCGATATCCGCCAGTTGCAGCGCCGTAAGCGGCGTGACTTCCGACGGTTTGAGCACCAGGGTGCATCCCGCCGCCAGCGCGGGCGCAACTTTCCACGCCGCCATCAGCATGGGGAAATTCCAGGGAATAATGGCGCCGCAGACGCCCACCGGCTCCCTGCGCGCAACGGAGCTGAAGCGCTCATCGGGCAGCGGCACCGCCTGTTCGCCGTTTTCGTCCAGTTTTTCAGCCAGATCGGCGTAAAAATCAAAACAACCGGCCGTGTCGCCGATATCCCACAGCGCTTCCGGCAGCGGCTTGCCGTTATCGCGCACCTCCAGTTCGGCCAGAAATTGCTGGCGCCGGCGAATCAAATCGGCCATGCGTCGCAACACGTCGGCCCGCTCCCGGCCCGTCGTCGCGCCCCACGGCCCCTGGTCGAACGCCCGTCGCGCCGCGTTCACCGCCAGATCGATATCTTCCGCCGTCGCCGCGGCCACCTGCGAAATGACCTCCTCGCTGCTGGGATCGAGGGTGGCGAAGCGGCCGCCTTGCACCGGGTCCACCCATTTACCGTCAATATAAAGCTGGTTAAACAACTGCATGCGTACACTCCGTCGGCTAAAGGCCGGAAATTCAGTTCAACGCCGCGGGCCGTTTTCAGGCAACGGCCCGCCGGCAAATTCAGCGGTTGGCCGCGGTAAAAACCTCGCGGAACGCCGCTTTCTCCTCTTCCGTCAGCGGCTGAAGCGGCATACGCGCATTACCGACGGCGAAACCCGCCAGTTCGCAGCCATACTTCACCTTCTGAATGAATTTTCCGGCTTCCATGCTCGCCATCACCGGGAACAGCGCGCGCACCACCTCCTGGGCGCCCGCCAGATCCCCGGCGGCGTAGCGGCGGTAAAAGGAGACAATCTTTTCCGGGAAGCAGTTGGCCGGCCCGCATATCCAGCTCGAGGCGCCCCACAGGAAGAAATCCAGCGCCACGTCGTCGGAGCCGCAGGAGAGCTGATAGTTTTCGCCGTAGCTGTCGCTGATTTCGATGGCGCGCTGCACGCTGCCGCTGCTCTCTTTGATGCCCACCACCCGCGGGTGATCTTTAAACGCCTCCAGCACGCCGAATCCCACTTCGACATTGGTGCGGATCGGGTAGTTATAAAGAACGAGGTTGATCTGCGGGAAAGCGTCGAGAATCGCCTGGTAATGGCCGATCAGCTCTTCCTGCGAAGGCAGGGCGTAATAAGGCGGCGCAATCAGCAGATTGGTATAGCCCTCGTCGACCGCCTGTTTTACCTGCTCGATCACCTCGCGCGTGCAGGAGCCGTTCGCTCCCGCGATCAGCGTGCCGCGGCCGTTGACCACGCTGCGCACCGTCTTGAGGATCCGGCGCCGCTCTTCATTGGTCAGCGCGTAATATTCGCCGGTGGACCCCAGCGGAACAAACCCGTTGACGCCCGCTTTCAGCTGATACTCCAGAATCGCCGCCAGGGTGTCGTAATCCACGGCGCCTGTATTGGTGAACGGGGTCACCAGGGCGGGAAGAATGCCTGTCAGTTGCATATTCACATCTCCAGTTAATGAAAAATTACATGGCGTAACGGCGCAGTAGGCGCTGCTCTATCACGCCGACAAGGCGCGTCAGCGGAAAGGCGACGACGAAATAGATCACCGCAACCGCACTCAGAAACTCAACGGGACGCGCGGTGCTGTTCGATATGTTCTGTCCGACGAACATCAGATCCGCCACGCCCACCGACGAAATCAGCGCGCTCTCTTTAAACAGGCTGACAATATTGGAAAGCAGCGGGGGAACGGCCCGTAACAGCGCCTGCGGGAAAATGACGAATAACACTCTTACCCGCCAGCCGAGTCCGAGGGCCGTGCAGGCGTCGTACTGCTCCCTTTCGATGGACTTCAGCGAGGAGCGGAACGTTTCGCTGCTGATGGCGGCCATATAGAGCACCAGAGAGATCATCACGCAGCCATAAGGGGGAATGTCGATGCGGAATAACACCGGAAAGCAGAAAAACACCCAGAACAGCTGGATTAACAGCGGCGTGCCGCGAAAAAACTCGACGTACAGCGTGACGACGCAGCCGAGTATTTTGAAGCGCGACAGCCGTACCGACGCCACCAAAAACCCCGCCAGGCAGCCAATCAGCGCGCTGCTCAGCGTAAACGCCAGCGTCAGCCCCAGGCCGTCCAGCAGTACCCGCCAGTAGGAAAAAACGATTGAAAAATCGAGAGTCATCATAGCTACCTCATCGTCCGCTCGCCGCGTTCTGGCGGCGTTCAATACCGCCGACCACCAGCGAAACCGGCAGCGACAAGGCGAAATAGATCAGGGCGATCAATGAATAGATCTCAAGCGGGCGGTAGGATTCGGTGGCGATGCTTTTGCCCACGTACATCAGGTCGGCGATGGCGACAATGGCGACCAGCGCGCTCTGTTGCAGGATGGAGATGCCGTTGGTCATCAACACCGGCAGCGCGGATCTAAACGCCTGCGGCAGCACCACATACAGCGTCTGCTGCCACGGCCGCAGACCCAGCGCGACGCTGGCGTCCCGCTGTTCGCGCGGCACCGCCTGGACGCCGGCGCGATAGGCCTCGGCGTTGAAAGCGGTCAAATTAAGACCCAGCGCCAGAATCCCCATAAACAGCGGATCGATAAAAAGATTAAACAGTATCGGCACGCAGTAGTAGAACCAGACAATCTGCAATAACACCGGCGTACAGCGGAAGAACTCGATAAATAACAGCGCGGGCCAGCGGAAAATAAATACCCGGCTCATCGCCATCAGGCAGATCAGAAATCCCAGCGTAAGGCCGATAATATTCGCCAGCAGCGCCAGCTCCAGCGTTACCTTTAATCCATCCCACAGGGCGGGAAAACTGCCGTTGAGAAAATGAAAATCGAATTGGTAATTCATTGCCGGCCTCATTTAATCAAGGTGGAGGACTTTCTCTAAAAACTCGCGGGTGCGCGCCTCTTCAGGCTGGGTAAATATTCTTTCCGGGGGGCCTTGTTCAACGATTTTGCCTTCGGCGCAGAAAACCACGCGCGTGGCGATATGGCGGGCGAAATGCATATCGTGCGTGACGATAATCATCGCCATATTCTGTTCCGCCAGATGCATCATCACTTTCTGTACTTCCGTCACCATTTCCGGATCCAGCGCCGAGGTCACCTCGTCGAACAGCATCAGTTTCGGTTCCAGCATCAGCGCGCGGGCAATGGCGACGCGCTGTTTCTGCCCGCCGGATAGCTGGCTGGGGTAGGCGTTCCGTTTGCTTTCCAGGCCGAATCTGGCCAGCAGAGACATCGCCTTGTCGATCGCCGCTTTCTTGCCGACGCCATGAACTTTCACCGGCGACAGGATCAGGTTATTCAGCACCGATAAATGCGGGAATAAAGTATAGTGCTGAAAAACCATGCCAATCTGTCTTTGAATATTGAAATCCAGAATATTGACTTTTTTGAAATCACTGCCGGTAATATAGTGCTGCTTCTGAAAGTTTATCGTCCCGGAATCTATTCCCTCCAACCCCATTAATACTCTTAATAATGAGCTTTTTCCGCTGCCGCTGGGGCCGATAATAACCAGCCGGTCGCTGGCTTTCATCGTCAGATCAAAATCTTTCATCACCGATAAGTCGCCGTAGGCTTTATTGACTTTCTGTAGCTGAATAAAGTCTCCGCGGGCGTAATCCTCGGAATTTTGCGTCCTTTCCTGCGCAGAATGTTTTTCGACTGCCGTCAAATAACGAGTACTCATAATCATTCCTCCACAGCGCGCTGAAAAGCACATTTATTTTGCCATTACTATTGTGTGCAAAATTGTATGCATTAGAATGAAATTATAAAATCATAAAACGAATAACGCTAAATAATACTATTTACTTATATTTAACATCCGCGATAACAGGGGGGGAACCGGTCGGCCAGATATGATAAAACAGACTGCGGTTCCGCCGCCGTGCGTCGGTTCCACGGCTTATTGCGCAACAGGTCCAGAGTTAAACCCATGGCAGTTAAAGGAGCATTTATGAAAATACTTATCATCGGTGCCTCAGGCGCCGTCGGCAGCGCCGTCGCCCGCGAGCTTGGCAAGGATCATCATATTCTGACGGCAGGGAGGCATTCGGGGGATTTTCAGGTGGACCTGACCTCGGACGACAGCGTATCGGCGCTGTTCGCCAATATCGGCACGCTGGACGCCATCGTCAGCGCCACCGGCAACGTCCATTTCGGCCCGCTCGACGGCATGAGCGCCGAGCAATTCCAGATCGGGCTACAGGACAAGCTGCTGGGCCAGGTACGCATCGTCCTCCAGGGACAGCATCACCTCTCCGCGGGCGGATCGATCACCCTGACGAGCGGCGTTCTGGCCCAGAATCCCATTCGGGACGGCGTCAATGCCACCACCGTCAACGCCGCGCTGGAAGGATTTATCCTCTCGGCCGCCTGCGAGCTGCGCAATATCAGGCTCAACGGCGTGAGCCCTACGGTATTGACCGAATCCCTGGACAGCTACGGTCCGTTCTTCCCCGGATTTGAAAGCGCGCCGGGCGAGCGCGTGGCCAAAGCCTACCGCCGCAGCGTGGAAGGCGTCGAAAGCGGCCGGATCTATCAGGTATGGTAAACCCTTTTCCCGCCGGCGCCGATAACGGCGCGGCCCAGGATGGAGAGCTCCTTCCTGGGCCGGCGCGATAGCACGCTAGATACTCAAGGCAATATGGGCAAAGGCGGTTTTCCCTTTGCCGCGGCCGCATTGTTACCAAAATGTCTTAACGACTTTGAAAGGCAATATCTCTCCCGCTATACGCCATGCACAGAGATGGACATAGAACAGTTAGTGGAAGCCATAGCCATAGTGCATATTGAGTTTATACTGCTCCACCCTTTCCGTGACGGCAACGGTCGAATAGCAAGACTTCTTGCTGATGTGATGGCTGCACAGTCTGGATTTGAAACACTGGATTATCAATGCTGGGAGGGAAACAAAAGCCATTACATATCCGCAATCCATGCCGGCGCGAATATGGATTATGAGCCTATGAAATATTGGGTTCGTCAGGCACTAAAAAACAATTAAACGGCAAGATTAAGATAGGCATACTTTAGTCGTTTCTCTTTTAAAGAAGCTTCTATATCCGCCGATGACTGACCGGTTTCAATGGCCGTAGAGGTTGCAACAGAACGAACGATTTTTTCACGAGAAACACGACTAGCCGATTTTACTTTGACTTGATTTTTCATGAGGTTCTCTCTGTTGAATACCAATACAAGACAGCTAATAATGATATCACTTTACGTCAGCAGAAGCGATATTTACCCTTTCGGCTCAATCCCTGGCGCTCTAAGCTCTTTATGGGCCAGCTCCCCAGGCTCCCCCCCCCCCCCTCTTTTGAAGCGACTTCGAGATAAAACGTAATAAATCTTCCCCTCCCCCCGAGGTTTTTATCCGCACTTACTTCACCTGCTCTTGCAGCCAGCCAATGAACGCCTCGATTTTCGGCCACTGCCTGCCGGGGAGCGTGGTCACGTAATAGTGCTGATGGCATTTCAGCGCCATCTCGCCGAAGGGCGCGATTAGCTCCCCGCTTTCGAGGCGCTTTTGTACCAGCCGTTTGCGCCCCATGGCCACGCCAATATGGTTCATGGCAGCAATCACCGCTAAATCAGAACGATCAAAGCCAATGCCCGACGATGTCGGCAGGTTTACCCCAAAGTGTTGCGCCCAGCCGTGCCATTCATCGGTGCCGGAATCATTGCTCCACGCCTGACGGTCATGCAACAGCGTGCAGTGCCGCAGGTTGACCAGTGCGTCCGTTAAGTCAAAACGACGGGCATATTCGGGGCTGCATACCGGCAGGATGGCTTCATCCATCAGGAAATGGTGCGTCAACTGCGCCGAGGGCGCGTCGTCAAAATAGATGACCAGGTCAACCCCCGCCCACTGCAGATTCACGTTGTCATTACCTGTCAGAATGACAAGAGAAATGGACGGATAGCGACGCGTGAAATCACCGAGAGCGGGGACCAGCCAGCACTGAGCGATGGAAGGCCGCGAGTAGACGGTTAGCGTCCCGGACAGCTCCTGATTTTTGATGTCCAGGATCTCCTGATTCAACGAATCCAGAGACGATTTCAGCGCCCAGAACACCCGCTTGCCTTCGTGAGTTAACTCCACTTTTCGGTGCGAACGGACAAAAAGCTTGATCCCCAACTCCTCCTCAAGCTGATTAATCCGGTGGCTTACCGCACTGGGGCTTAACGAAAGTTCGTCCGCCGCCAGCGCAAAAGACAGGTGTCTTGCCGCCACTTCAAACGTATAGAGCTTTGATAACTGCCAGCCGTTGAGTAAACGGTTCCTGACGTCTCGAAGGGGATCCATAGCAACCTCTTTGACCTCTGACTTAGCCCGAAGTGTAAAAAAACGCGCCGCAAAAATCAGCATAGAGATGAATAAAACTGAACCAAATCTCATAAACAGGTCATTATTCGACGTAAATCACCCAATTGATTCAATCTGGCGCATGTGAAGGGTAAGTTATATCGTTTGTCAGCCTGCGGCTTTTTTTTGTCCAATAAGCCTACGTTAATCACAGGGCAAGGTGAGATATGCACTCACAAATCTGGGTTGTGAGCACGCTGCTAATAAGCATCGTGTTAATCGTTTTGACCATCGTGAAGTTCAAATTCCACCCGTTTCTGGCGCTGCTGTTAGCCAGCTTCTTCGTGGGCGCGATGATGGGCATGGGGCCGCTGGATATGGTCAACGCCATTGAGGGCGGTATCGGCGGCACGCTGGGATTCCTCGCGGCGGTCATTGGTCTGGGGACTATTCTTGGCAAAATGATGGAAGTCTCCGGCGCGGCGGAACGTATCGGCTTAACGCTCCAGCGCTGTCGCTGGCTCTCAGCAGACGTCATTATGGTGCTGGTGGGGCTGATTTGCGGCATCACGCTGTTTGTTGAAGTCGGCGTTGTATTGCTGATCCCACTGGCATTTTCAATTGCCAAGAAAACCAATACGTCGTTGCTGAAACTGGCTATCCCGCTGTGTACCGCCCTGATGGCCGTGCACTGCGTAGTGCCGCCGCACCCGGCTGCGCTGTTCGTCGCGAATAAACTGGGCGCTGATATCGGTTCGGTCATTGTCTATGGCTTGCTGGTTGGGTTGATGGCTTCGTTAGTCGGCGGGCCGCTGTTCCTGAAATTCCTCGGCGACCGCCTGCCCTTTAAAGCCGTTCCCGCCGAGTTTGCCGACCTCGAAGTACGCGACGAGAAAACGCTGCCATCGCTTGGCGCAACGCTGTTTACCGTGCTGCTGCCGATTGGCCTGATGCTGATGAAAACCGTCGGCGAGCTGAATATGACCAAAGGCGGCACGCTATATACGCTGCTGGAATTTATCGGTAACCCGATCACCGCCATGTTTATCGCCGTCTTCGTGGCTTATTACATTCTCGGGCTGCGTCAGCATTTGAGTATGGGCACGATGCTCACTCATACCGAAAACGGCTTCGGGTCTATCGCCAACATTCTGCTGATTATCGGTGCGGGCGGCGCGTTCAACGCCATCCTGAAGAGCAGTGGGCTCGCGGACACCCTGGCGGTGATCCTCTCCAATATGCATATGCACCCGATTCTGCTGGCCTGGCTGGTGGCGCTGATCCTTCACGCGGCGGTCGGATCCGCGACGGTGGCGATGATGGGGGCGACGGCAATTGTCGCCCCGATGCTGCCGCTTTACCCCAACGTCAGTCCGGAGATCATCGCCATTGCCATCGGTTCCGGCGCCATTGGCTGTACGATCGTCACCGACTCACTCTTCTGGCTGGTGAAGCAGTACTGCGGCGCCACGCTGAATGAAACCTTTAAATACTATACAACCGCGACATTTATCGCCTCGGTTGTTGCACTGGCCGGCACATTCCTGCTTTCTTTTATCATCTAAGCGCAACGAGACGTACTATGAAAAACGCCAATATGACTGCATTAATCGCCCGGTATCCGCTGGTGGAAGAACTGGTCGCTCTCAAGGAAACGACCTGGTTTAACCCGGCCGCAACCTCTCTGGCTGAAGGTTTACCCTATGTCGGCCTGACGGAGCAGGATGTGCAGGACGCCCATGCCCGCCTGACCCGTTTTGCGCCCTATCTGGCGAAAGCGTTCCCCGAAACCGCCGCAACCGGCGGGATTATCGAGTCCGAACTGGCCGCCATTCCCGCCATGCAACAACGGCTGGAAAAAGAGTACCGACAGAAAATCAGCGGCGAAATACTGCTGAAAAAAGACAGCCACTTACCGATTTCCGGCTCCATCAAAGCCCGTGGCGGCATTTATGAAGTACTGGCGCATGCTGAAAAACTGGCGCTGGCCGCAGGCCTGCTGACCACCGAAGATGACTACGGCACTCTGCTCTCCCCGGAATTCAAACGATTCTTTAGCCAGTACAGCATCGCCGTGGGTTCGACCGGTAATCTGGGACTGTCGATCGGCATCATGAGCGCCTGCATCGGCTTTAACGTCACGGTGCATATGTCGGCCGACGCGCGCGCGTGGAAAAAAGCCAAATTGCGCAGTCACGGCGTAACGGTGGTGGAATACGAGGAAGATTACGGTGTTGCCGTGGAGCAAGGGCGCAAGGCGGCGGAGTCCGATCCGAACTGTTTCTTTATCGACGATGAAAACTCCCGCACGCTATTTTTAGGCTATGCCGTCGCCGGGCAGCGCCTGAAAGCGCAGTTCGCACGGCAGGGGCGCGTGGTGGATGCCGACCATCCTCTGTTTGTCTATCTGCCCTGCGGCGTCGGCGGCGGTCCCGGCGGCGTGGCGTTTGGCCTGAAACTGGCGTTTGGCGACAATGTACACTGCTTCTTCGCAGAACCTACCCATTCACCCTGCATGCTGCTTGGGGTCTACACCGGTCTGCACGATGCTATTTCCGTACAGGAAATTGGCATCGATAACCTGACGGCCGCGGATGGTCTGGCTGTAGGCCGCGCCTCGGGGTTTGTCGGCAGGGCAATGGAGCGACTTCTTGACGGGCTCTATACCCTCGATGATCAAACCATGTATGACATGCTGGGCTGGCTGGCGCAGGAAGAAGGCATTCGCCTGGAGCCGTCGGCGCTGGCAGGCATGGCCGGGCCTCAGCGCGTTTGCGCCTCGACGGATTACCAGCGGATGCACGCATTCAGCGCGGGGCGGTTAAATAACGCCACGCATCTGGTGTGGGCGACGGGCGGGGGGATGGTGCCGGAAGCGGAAATGGCGCAGTACCTGGCGAAAGGACGCTAATAACTACTTGATTTATCTTCTGTTATTACCCCGGTACTTTTATGGCTTAATGCCTATGGTTTACAAAAAACCATATACTGACACTATAAGTTAATTTAAATATAAAATTTTAAACTACTTCAGCCACCCGACAAGCACCTCTTCAAGCTTCGCCAACGCCTGAATGTGCTTTTCTTTTTGCATTCGACCGATATTTTGCAA
Organism: Brenneria corticis; assembly: GCF_003115855.1. Lineage (GTDB taxonomy): Bacteria > Pseudomonadota > Gammaproteobacteria > Enterobacterales > Enterobacteriaceae > Brenneria > Brenneria corticis. The sequence goes on along the minus strand of NZ_KZ819073.1, from coordinate 47,472 downwards.
CTTCCATTTTACCGCCGGTAAATGCTGAATCTGTCTTTCAGGCGCGAGATTCCAGTCCGGTTCACCACGTTTGAAGGACATCAGAAAATCAAAATCCCGCTGCGTGAACTGCGCTTTGAGAGCTGAGATCATTAATTCGGGGACCGCGTTGAGATCTTCCAGAGAAACATCATCGAATGTCATTCCATTAAATTCATTCGTATACAGTGCAGAAATATCTTTCCAGCGTGGATGCAAAACCTCTGACAGCGGGCGTGGATGTCCAAGCAGATAAGTGATGAACCCATTAAAGATGCGGCGGTCAATACCCTGCGTTTCGAGCAGCATTTTGACGTCATAAAAATCCCGGGGATGCTGCCTGTCCAAGGCGGCACAAAGCTTACCGGCATAAAGGTCGGCAAGGGAGACAACCTGAATGGTAGCAAAACCGAACTCGTCCTCTACCGCTGCAACAACATCACGCTCCTCAGGAGGATACAGCGTACCTCGCGCAACAGGCGACACCTCAATTTTTATCTGTGCCTCCTGAGAAGAAACCACAATGCGCATTTCATCAGTATTATTCGTTTGCAGCACCGCCGAAATATCCGCTTGTTGTCGTAGTATTTCGGCAATACGGTTCAATGCAGCGCGGACATTCGGCAATGCCTCATTCCTGCTTTCCTGTGGGATGTAAGTCAAATCGATATCAACCGATAGGCGGGGAAAATCACGAACAAACAAGTTAATCGCCGTTCCGCCTTTTAATGCAAAACAGCGCTCTGTTGCTACAACAGGCAACGCATCGAGCAACAAAGTAACTTGCCGATAGTAAGGTGAATTCTTATCCATGTGAGATTTCCTTGCTAACAAAACGCGCTGGAACTGTGATTTGATATTTTCGATCCAGCTTGCCACCAGACACGATTTGCCGCTTCCCTACCCCTAAATCAATCTTGGTTTTATCTATTCGCTTAGCCCAGGTATGAGAGTAATATTCGGCTAAAAACAGATAAAGGCGGTTAGCTTGCACCGAACGACTGGATTGCAGTAGTGCTGCTACTTTACGTGGACTCAGGGTTACCAGCCCCTGAAATAACTCGGCTGCATGTTCAAATGAAAGCCTGCCGGGCACTACACCGACAACCTCATAAGCCGCTAACTCCAGCACACTCGCCTTCAACTGAATACCCAGAATGTCTACCTCTGTCAGATACTTTTCAGCAGTCTGAGACAACTTCTGATTAGAGATCAGAAACCAGTCAATACCAGAAAACTCCTTAAACCACTTTGGCAATGAAGCCTTATTTTCCACACCGAGCCAAATGGTCTGGTGCGTTGGTTGAAGATAATGAGAGCGCCCTTGCCACGTCAGACTGGTCAACCCAGCCAGATGAACAGGAACTCCAAGCTGATTTTGTAAACACAACACAGCATCAGTCCACAGAGGTTCACGACCGGCCCTAACGTATACCCCGGCACGCAGTTTTTGCAGCCATCCACTGTGCATATACTTATTGGCTAGCGAAGGGCTGATACCATTTTTCGTCAACCAAGACTGTAATACCAAAGTTCCCGGTGATGTGTTCTGCAAAAACCAGTTTAGTTTTGATGACATACATTCACCATTAGTGTAACAATATTAAAAATAGTAAACTACCAGGCTGGCACTATGTCAATATGGAAAGCAATCTCCCCAGCTATAAAAGGTAGACATGCAACTTGCTGGGTAGATTTAGCGAGGGGCAGGCACGACGGACAATATACTGGGGACTGATTTGTTTAACATCATGTCCGTATTTTCTGAACTGACAAGCCCAGTATTTCCCGTCAGCGCCGATAACGGCGCGATGACGTGCAAAATATTCAACGGCAATATGGGCAAAGGCGTTTTTCCCTTTGCCACCGCCACGAAAAGTTGCGAGTCGCTTCGCGCGCCCGAACAATATTCGCAAAATCAGATACATTTTCCATCGCGGCTCTGATAACGTCCTGTGGTGCTTTACCGCCGTGGGCGCGACCTCTGCCGCAATCAATCCGCCGCCGAATCCGGTATATTCGGCGTTGCGCTGATTTTCACCCCGCCTTATACAGGTGAATAACCTGGGGTGTCGGTGATAAGATAAGGCTCGACCATTTTTCCCGCGCCTCCAGAGCTAACCGATAGAGTGAAAAACCGAGTAAAATCAATATGAATCAGTCGATTGACAAGGACCTTGCCAGCCATACGCCGATGATGCAGCAGTACTTCAAGCTCAAGGCGCAACATCCGGAAATTCTGCTGTTCTATCGCATGGGCGACTTTTACGAGCTGTTTTATGACGATGCCAAACGGGCGTCGCAGCTGCTTGATATCTCGCTGACCAAACGCGGCGCCTCCGCCGGAGAGCCTATTCCCATGGCCGGCGTGCCGCACCATGCCGTCGAGAACTATCTGGCCAAGCTGGTGCAGTTGGGCGAATCGGTCGCCATTTGCGAACAGATCGGCGATCCGGCCGCCAGCAAAGGGCCGGTGGAGCGCAAGGTGGTGCGTATCGTCACCCCAGGCACCATCAGCGATGAAGCGCTGCTGCAGGAAAAACAGGACAATCTTCTCGCGGCGATCTGGCAAGACGGCCGCGGCTTCGGCTATGCCACGCTGGATATCAGCTCCGGACGTTTTCGGGTCACCGAACCGGCCGACAGCGAAACCATGGCCGCCGAATTACAGCGCACCAATCCGGCCGAACTGCTCTACCCCGAGTCGTTTGAATCCATGTCGTTGATTGAACAACGCCACGGTTTACGCCGCCGTCCGCTGTGGGAATTTGAGCTCGATACCGCCCGCCAGCAGCTCAATCTGCAGTTCGGCACCCGGGATCTCAACGGCTTCGGCGTCGAGCAGGCCAAACTCGCGCTGCGCGCCGCGGGCTGTCTGCTGCAATACGCCAAGGATACCCAGCGCACCTCCCTGCCGCATATTCGCGGCATCACCATGGAACGGCAGCAGGACGGCATCATTATGGATGCCGCCACGCGGCGCAATCTGGAACTGACGCAAAATCTCTCCGGCGGCACGGAAAATACGCTGGCGGCCATCCTCGACTGCACGGTGACCGCGATGGGCAGCCGGATGCTGAAACGCTGGATCCATATGCCCAGCCGGGATATCGCCGCCCTGACGCAGCGCCAGCAGGCGATAGCGGCGCTGCGGGATATTACGCCGGAATTACAGCCCTACCTGCGGCAGGTGGGCGATCTGGAGCGTATTCTGGCGCGTCTGGCGCTGCGTTCCGCCCGCCCGCGCGATTTAGCGCGCATGCGGCATGCCTTTCAGCAATTTCCGGATATCCGGGCGCAGCTGGCCCCATTGGAAAGCGACGCTATCCGCCGCCTGGTCGAGCAGATTGGGCAGTTCGACGAGCTGCGGGATCTGCTTGAACGAGCCGTCGTCGAGGCCCCGCCGGTGCTGGTGCGCGACGGCGGCGTGATTGCGCCGGGCTACAACGCCGAACTGGACGAATGGCGCGCGCTGGCCGACGGCGCCAGCGATTATCTGGACCGGCTGGAAATCCGCGAGCGGGAAAAGCTGGGGCTGGATACGCTGAAAGTCGGGTTTAACGGCGTTCACGGCTATTACATTCAGGTCAGCCGCGGCCAGAGCCATCAGGTGCCTATCCACTACGTTCGTCGCCAAACGCTGAAAAACGCCGAGCGCTATATCATCCCCGAGCTGAAAGAGTACGAAGATAAGGTGCTGACCTCCAAAGGCAAGGCGCTGGCGCTGGAAAAAGCGCTCTACGACGAACTCTTCGATCTGCTGCTGCCTCATCTGGCGGATCTGCAGCAGAGCGCCGCCGCCCTGGCCGAACTGGACGTGCTGGCGAACCTGGCGGAGCGCGCCGACACGCTGAACTACGTGTGTCCGACGCTCAGCGACAGGCCCGGCATCAAAATCAGCGGCGGTCGCCACCCGGTGGTGGAACGGGTGCTTAGCGAACCCTTTATTTCCAACCCGCTGTCGCTGTCGCCGCAGCGCCGCATGCTGATTATCACCGGCCCCAATATGGGCGGGAAAAGCACCTATATGCGTCAGGCGGCGCTGATCGTACTGATGGCGCACATCGGCTGCTTCGTTCCGGCGGATCAGGCGGTTATCGGCCCGGTCGACCGGATTTTCACCCGCGTCGGCGCGGCGGACGATCTGGCTTCCGGACGCTCGACCTTTATGGTGGAGATGACCGAAACGGCCAACATCCTGCACAACGCCACGGAAAACAGTCTGGTGCTGATGGATGAAATCGGACGCGGCACCTCAACCTACGACGGTTTGTCCCTGGCCTGGGCCTGCGCCGAGAATCTGGCGAACCGCATCAAGGCCATGACGCTGTTCGCCACCCACTATTTCGAGCTGACCAATCTGCCGGAAAAAATGGAGGGCGTGGTGAACGTCCATCTGGATGCGCTGGAGCACGGCGACACCATCGCCTTTATGCACAGCGTACAGGACGGCGCGGCCAGCAAGAGCTACGGCCTGGCGGTGGCCGCGTTGGCGGGGGTGCCGAAAGACGTCATCAAGCGCGCGCGTCAGAAGCTTAAGGAGCTGGAAACGATCTCCAATAACGCCTCATCCAGCCATATCGACGGCGCGCAGCTGGCGCTGCTGGCCAATGACGAGCCCTCCCCGGCGCTTGAGGCGCTGGAATCCATCGACCCCGACGCGCTCACGCCGCGTCAGGCGCTGGACTGGCTGTATCAGTTGAAGAAGATGCTGTAAGCGCCAGGGCGCTGATCTCTCAGCGCCCGCCGCGCCTATTGCGATCCGGTTCGATCACAACGCCCCATCGGCGGCGGTCAGCCGATAGGAATTGACGGACTGGATCGGCACTCCCTGTCGATCGAGCATCTCCAGCCCGTTATCCGTCGGGCGGAAATAGCGCTTTTCACCCTGGCTGTCGGTCAGCACCAGTTTATCCGCCGTGCGCTGCCATTGCCCCTGTTCCGTAAAGGTCGTCTGCCCGGCGCGCGTGGTCTGATAATGTTCTTTCAGGATAAAGGTGCCGTCCTTGTCCAGAAACAGCGAGGTATCAATCCCCGCGCAGTCCGCGCAAGGCAACACGCCGCGATAGCTTTGCGCCATCGGCTGCAGCGGCGCTTCCTGAATCCGCGAACGCGTATGACACCCAATCAGCGCAGAGATCACCGAGATCAGCAGCACACCGATAGCCAGTTTTTTCACCCTTACCCTCCTGCCGTGTTGCTTTGCTCATTATATCCATCCCCGGCGCCATCAGGCCGCAGCCGGCGTCCGGGAAAAAGAACGTTACCGGCGATCATCCCTCCGTTGCGGCGATTTGCCACTCGTCAAAGGAAATTTCAAGACTATTCTTATCATCCGATAACCAGATGGTCCCTTCCTGCAGCGTCGCCTGTAGCGCCATATTGCGCTGGGCGAGCGCCGTCAGCAGAGCCAGTTGCCTGTCGTCCAGAAAACGAATGGTCAGATTCGAATACCCGGCCAGCTTGCTCGCGACGTTCTGCCGCCACACCTGCGCGGCGCGCTCGCTGTAGGCGTACAGCACCACCGAGCGCGACTGGCCGCAGGCTTTTTTCAGCCGCTTTTCATCCGGCAGCCCCAGTTCGATCCACAACCGCAGCTGCAGCGTGTCGTCGCGCAGCCAGATCTCCGGCTCATCGTCGGCGCTCAACCCCTTGGTAAAACGCAGATTTTCATCCGCGTGGCAGATCCACGCCAGCAAACGCAGCATCATGCGCTGATCCGTTTCCGAGGGGTGCCGGGCGATGGTCAAATTGACGTCATGGAAAAAATGGCGATCCATATCCGCAATATTCACCGCCGCCTTATAAACCGTTGCTTTTAATGCCATCTGTGACCTCAAGTCTATTTCGCCCTAGTGTACTTGAGTTGCCCCTATCATCACAGTAAAGGTGATATGCGCCACGTAACCGACAGATTAGGCCCCCGAGTAATACTGATATCCTGCCGGAGCCTATGCTATAGTCGGTTTGATAAATAGAGTTTATCTTCGTAGGCTTTACAGCATCAGGTGTCGTAAACGATAAAGCATGAATGTCTACCGGGTTAAGCTTTCAAGGGAGGATATATAGTGCAAGAATACAGTGAATTGGTACGCCGCTTATACTCAGAGATCGCCAGCGGCGATCTGGGCTATATACCCGACGCGCTGGGTTGTGTATTGAAAACCCTGGACGGTATCGCCGCCAACGGCGATTTGCCCTCCTCTGTCAGGGAACAGGCGGCTTATGCCGCCGCTAACTTATTGGTGAGCGATTATGTCAATGAGTAACGAATATCAACCCATTAACTGTGATGATTACGAAAATCTGGAAGCCACCTGCCAGCAGAATCTCACGCTGACGCTGGAACTGCGTAGCGGTGAAATCGTTACCGGTAAAGCCAGTGACATGATCTTACGCAAACACGTCGAATATCTGGTGATCGAGGAGTCCGGCGCCACGCGCGAACTTCGCCTCGACCACATCGTCAGCTTCAGCCACCCGGAAATAGGAAAAGTGGTGGTCAGCGAATCCTAGCCCGCCTCTGTCGGTCTGGCGCTTAAACGGACAACCCTGGGTTGTCCGTTTTCGTTTTATCCGCCTTCGCGCCAGGCGATATGCCACACCGGCTCCCCCTCTTTCGGCCTGCCCTCCCAGGTAACAAACCGCCCGACCGCCGCAATCAGCCGCTCGTCGTAAAATACCAGCGGCGTGCGATCGCGCCACCACGGCGGCACCGCCAGCTCCTGCCACAGCTTCTTGATTGGCCGGCCGTGTCGCCGCCCCGCCGCATGCACCACGCCGGCGGCGCCAAACCTGACGCTGACCCGTTCGCCGTCCGTCGGCGCCCGCACCGCCGTGCCCTTATCCACCACAGAGAGTTGCCCCAACCCCTCCGGCAGCGTCAGCGGGGCTGTGAGCGACGGCCACGGCACGACGCGGCCTTTTACCGCCGGCAGCAAAGGCAAGAGATAAAGATGCTGACGAAAACGGCGGATTTGCCGCCGACCAAGCTGCAATACCGGCTCGGCATCCTGACGGCTGACGGCCACCTCGTCCCACAGCCGCTGCAGCTGTTCGCGGGACGGCATCGGCGCGTTCTCCCCGGCCAGCCAGCGGCGCAGCAGCGCAAAGCGGCGTAGCGGACTCAGCGGCAACAGCCCCTCGATACTCAGCGCGCCGTCCGGCTGGCGCAACTCCCGCAGCGATTCCGCCAGCAGTTCGTCCAGCAGCTGTTCCTGCTCGGCGCAAAGCTGCGCGCTGCGCGCCGCCGCCGCGGGGAAATGCGGCCAGCGCCGCGTTAACAGCGGCAATACCCGAAGACGCAGAAAATTGCGATCGAAGCGCTCATCCTGATTGCTGTCGTCCTCAACCCACTCCAGCTGATGATGGCGCGCATACTGCTCCAGCCGTTGCCGGGTAAACTCCAGCAGCGGGCGCAGCAGCCTGTGTTCGCCCAACGCCGCGCTGGCGGCCATCGCCGACAGCCCTGCCGGGCCGCTGCCGCGTTTAAGCGCCAGTAAAAACGTTTCGCTTTGATCGTCAAGATGCTGCGCGGTAAGCAAAATCTCATCGTCCCGCAGGTGCGTTTGCAACGCCCGGTAGCGCGCCTCGCGCGCCGCCGCCTCAATCCCGCCGTTTTGCGCCGCCACCGTCACAGACAGCCGGGCAAAGGGCACCCGCCATTGCCGGCACTGGCGACTGCAGTGTTCGGCCCAGTTCTCCGCCAGCGGGTTTAAACCGTGATGCACGTAAGCCGCGCGGATGTCCAACTGACGCTCTTGACGCAGCCTCACCAGCAGATGCAGCAACACGCTGGAATCCAGCCCGCCGCTGTACGCCGCCAGGATCCGCCGATGCCCGGCGGTTTGCGACGCCAGCGCGGCAAGTAACTCATCGTCGGACCCGGCGCGGTTCACGCTTTCATCTCTCATACAGTTCCAGGGGCAATCCATCGGGATCGCGCAAAAAAGTAAACCGCCGCTGCGTTTCGGCATCGATGCGAATCGGTTCACATTCCACGCCGGCCTGCGTCAGCGCGGCAATGGCCTGTTCCACATCCTTAACCGCGAAAGCCAGATGCCGCAGGCCGCACGCCTCCGGCTGGCTGACCCGCGGCGGCGGCGCGGGGAAAGAAAATAGCTCAATCAGGTAACATTCATTTAACGCCAAATCGCCTTTCCAGGAGTCCCGCTCCGCCCGATAGACCTCATTAATCAGGGTAAAACCCATGATATCGCAATAAAAACTTTTACTCCGCGCATAATCGGCAGCGATGATGGCAATATGGTGAATACCTTGCAGCTGTAACATAACGCTGTCCTATCCTCTGTCGCAGATTGATCTATATCATTTGATGTTACAAATTTTATCATTCTGTTCACTTGAAACGATCCACCTCACAGACCCCCCTCACCCAACTGCTGATACAGTCCGCACTTCAATAGCGGACTCAGTAATAAATCTAACAGATTAAAGAAGGGGAGTCGTATGTTTGACCCGCAGATGTTTATTTTGGGGAGCTCGCCGTTAATTGCATTGATCGTCATGATCTTATGGCTGAAAACACCCGTACACTATTCCGTTCTGCTTTCCCTGATTTTGACGCTGATTATCGCCGGCTGGTACTGGCAGTCATCCCCGTCTGATCTGCTGCTGTCATCCGCGTATGGCGCAATCAAAGGGCTATGGCCGATTGTAATCGTGATACTCGGCGCAATCTACAGCTATAATCTGATGCAGAAAACCGGGGCCATGGAGGTGCTGAAAAACTGGCTGGCGGCCATCAGCGACGATCCGCGTATTCAGGTTTTACTTATCGCCTGGTGTTTCGGCGGGTTTCTGGAAGCCGCCGCCGGATTCGGCACCGCCGTCGCCATTCCGATAAGCCTGCTGATTGCCCTGGGCTTCGACCCGCTCAAAGCCGCCATCGCCTCGCTGGTGGCCAATACCGTACCGACCGCTTTCGGCGCCGTGGGCATTCCGGTGGCGATTCTGGCGCAACAGACCGGGCTGCCGGTAACGGACCTTGGCGGCATGGTGATCATTCAGCTCGCGCTGTTCAATCTGCTGTTGCCGTTCGTCGTCGTCGCCATCACCAACGGCGGTATTCGCGCGCTGCGCGGCGTGGTCTTTATCACCCTGATGTGCGGCGTCGCCTCGCTGGTGCCGCAGTATCTGGTGGCGGCATACATCGGCGCCGAACTGCCCGCCTTCGCCGGCAGCCTGGCGAGCATGGCGGTCGTCATGTGGCTGGCGAAACGCCGTCCCGCCGCGCGGCGCGCGGAGGCGGAGGCGAAACAGGCTGCGCCACAAACGACCTACAGCCGCCGGCAGATGCTGCGCGCGGGCGCCATCTATCTGCTAACCTTTATTTTTATCCTGCTGTGTTCTCCGCTGTTTCCGACGCTGAAACGAATCGTCGGTCTGATTTCCAGCCAGTTCCCTTTGGTGCTGAGCAGCGGTCAAACGCTGCTGCTGAAGATCGAGTGGCTGGGAACCCCCGGCGTACTGATTATCCTGGCGACGCTGATCGGCGGCGCCATTCAGGGCGCACGGCCGGGCGTGATGCTTACGGTGCTGTGGCGCACCCTCGTGCAATTGAAAAACTCCATCATCGCCATTTGCGCCATCGTCGCCATGGCGACGGTGATGGATACCAGCGGCATGATCGGCGATGTCGCCAATTCGCTGGTGGCGGTCACCGGGCGCGGCTTCGTTTTCATCGCGCCGCTAATTGGCGCGCTGGGTACTTTCGTCACCGGCAGCGATACCAACTCCAACGTGTTGTTCGGCAAACTGCAAACCACGGCGGCTCAGCAGATAGGCGCCGACCCGCTGTTGCTGGCGGCGGCCAACACCTCGGGCGCGACGGGCGGAAAAATGATCTCGCCGCAAAGCATCTCGATAGCGGTTTCGGCTACGCGTATGGAGGGACAAAGCAGCGCCATTATGTCCGGCGTGCTGCGCTACTGCCTGATCTACATCGTCATTCTCGGGTTTAAGGTGAGCGCGCTGTACTATTTTTTCTATTAGGGTCACAGATATATAACTAATTGAATTAGAAAATAATATCAAAAATAAACTTATCAGTATGGCTGTTTTAACCGTTAGCAATGGAGCAAACGTCAATGAACATCAATTTTTATGTCACCTGCCTCGGCGATGCCTTGAAAGCCAAGATGGCGCGTGACACGGTCTTGCTGCTCGAGCAATTGGGCTGTAAGGTTTTTTTCCCTGAAAAACAAGGATGTTGCGGCCAGCCCGCGCTGAACAGCGGCTATGTCGAGGGAGCCAAACCCGCCATGAAGTCGCTGATCGAGGCGCTGGAAGAAAATGATTATCCGATCGTTTCCCCGGCGGGCTCCTGCACCTACGCCATCAAAAGCTACGCCGGCTACCTGAGCGACGAGCCGGAGTGGGCGCGACGCGCGCAGGCCGTGGCCGACCGCATGCAGGATCTCACGTCGTTCATTGTCGATATTATGGGCGTGGTCGATGTCGGCGCGCGCCTGCCCGGCAAAGCGGTCTATCACCCCTCGTGCAGCCTGTCCCGTAAGCTGGGCGTCACCGAGGCGCCGCTTACGTTGCTCCGCCACGTCGACGGGCTGGAACTGCTGCCGTTCGAACACCAGGAAACCTGCTGCGGTTTCGGCGGCACCTTTTCGGTCAAGATGGCCGAGATCTCCGGCGAGATGGTCAAGGAAAAGGTACGCCACCTGATGGCGCCGCAGCCGGACTATCTGATTAGCGCCGACGTCAGCTGTCTGATCAACATCGGCGGCCGGCTCAGCCGGGAAAAACAACCCGTCAAGGTGATGCATATCGCCGAAGTGCTGATGAGCCGATAAGGAGACCGCCATGTATTTGAAAACCAGTAAAGTCGATTTCAAGCCGCGCATCAACGCAGAGATGCAGGACGACATCATGCGCCGCAACGTTTCCATGGCGCAGGAGCGCATCGGCGCCAACCGGCAAAAGATGGTGGAAGAGCTGGGCGATTGGGAACAGTGGCGCGACCAGGCGGAGCAGATTCGTAATCACGTACTGGAGAATCTCGACGCCTATCTGTATCAGTTGACCGAGAAAGTGACGGCGAATGGCGGGCAGGTCTTTTTTGCCCGCACCTGCGAACAGGCCACCGACTATATTCTCAAGGTCGCGCAGGCCAAGCAGGCTAAAAAAATCGTCAAGTCCAAGTCGATGGTCACGGAAGAGATCGGCATGAACCATGTGCTTCAGCAGGCGGGCATCGAGGTGGTGGAAACCGATCTCGGCGAATATATTCTGCAACTGGATGAGGATCCGCCGTCGCATATCGTGGTCCCGGCGATCCATAAAGACCGTCACCAAATCCAGCGCATCCTGAAAGAGCGCCTGGGCTACGACGGCCCGGAAACGCCGGAAGCCATGACCCTGTTTATCCGCCAGAAGATCCGCCAGGATTTCCTCAGCGCCGATATCGGCATTACCGGCTGTAATTTCGCCGTCGCCGAAACCGGTTCGGTGTGTCTGGTGACCAACGAAGGCAACGGCCGGCTGTGCACCACCCTGCCGAAAACCCATATCGCGGTGATGGGCATGGAGCGTATCGCGCCCACCTTCGCCGAAGTCGACGTGTTGATCACCATGCTGTGCCGCAGCGCGGTAGGCGCCAGGCTCACCGGCTACAATACCTGGCTGACCGGCCCGCGGCGGGAAGGCGATATCGACGGGCCGGAGGAGTTCCATCTGGTCATCATCGATAACGGACGCTCTCAGGTGCTGGGTTCCGAATTCCGCTCGATTCTGCGCTGCATCCGCTGCGGCGCCTGCATCAATACCTGTCCGGCCTATCGCCATATCGGCGGCCACGGCTACGGTTCGATCTACCCCGGCCCCATCGGCTCGGTGCTGTCGCCGCTGTTGGGCGGCTATAAGGAATTTAAAGATCTGCCTTACGCCTGCTCGCTCTGCACCGCCTGCAATCAGGTCTGTCCGGTGAAAATCCCGCTGGCGCAGCTGCTGCTCAAGCACCGCCGCGTGATGGCGGAACAGGGCATCACTCCGAAAACGGAGCAACGCGTCATCAAACTGTTCAACTATGCCAACGCCCATCCCGGCGTATGGAAAGTGGGGATGGTGATGGGCGCCAAAGCCGCCGGCTGGGCGATAAAGGATGGCAAAGCGCCCTTTAATATCGGCGCGCTGGGCGCCTGGACGCAGGCGCGCGACTTGCCGCAGGCGGACGGCGAAAGTTTCCGCAGTTGGTTTAAACGCCATCGGTCCGAGGGGAAAAAATAATGCTTAATCAACAAAACCGTGACGACTTTTTAGCGGAAATCGCCAGACGGCTCGGCCGAAAGGTGCGTCATGCGCCGGTTGGCGCGGCGTCGGAAACGACGTTTCCGGCGCAGACGCGCCTGACTGAGCTGACGCAGGACCAGCGCTGTCAGGCCTTTGTCGATTTCGCCCGAACAACCCTTAAAGCCAACTGCGTGCTGACTTCGTCAGAAACGCTGCTGGAGAATCTGCTGGCGCTGTGCGCAGAGTACGGTCCGACGCCGCTGGTGGTCAGCGGCGACGCGCGTTTGGCCGAACTGGGCATCACCCAGGCCTTGCAACAGCATTACCAGGCGCACGTCTGGCGGCCGGAAGCGCAACAGGAGAATATCCGCCTGGCCGAGCAGGCGAAGATTGGCGTAGTCTATGCCGAAGCGGGGCTGACGGAATCCGGCGGCGTGGTGCTGTTCTCCGGGCCGGAACGCGGCTGCTCCATTAGCCTGCTTCCCGAAACCTCCATCTTTGTGCTGCGCAAAAGCGACATTCTGCCGCGGGTGGCGCAGCTGGCGGAGCGGTTACATCATATGGCGCAAAAGGGCGAACGGATGCCCGCCTGCATCAATCTTATCGCCGGTCCCAGCTCCACGGCGGATATTGAATTGATTAAGGTTATCGGCGTCCACGGCCCGATTCACGCGGCGTATCTGATTATCGAAGATCGCTGACGCAGGGTGAACCTGAGCCACAGGAAGAGAAAAGCCCGCTATCCGTAGGATAGCGGGCCTGACGTCGCAGCGGCGGATAATCAGCAATAGCCGTAGTTCATCAGACGCTGGTAGCGGCGGTTGAGCAGCTCTTCTTCGCTCAGCGCATCCAGATCCTCAAGATCGGACAGCAACTGCGCTTTCAGCGAGGCGGACATCGCATCGATATTGCGGTACGCCGAGCCCAGCGGTTCCGGGATCACGTTATCGATCATTTTCAGCTCTTTCAAACGCGGCGCGGTGATGCCCATCGCTTCCGCGGCCAGCGGCGCCTTGTCCGCGCTCTTCCACAGAATGGAGGCGCATCCTTCCGGCGAAATCACCGAATAGGTGCTGAACTGCAGCATATTAACCTTGTCGCCCACGCCGATGGCCAGCGCGCCGCCGGAGCCGCCTTCGCCGATCACGGTGCAGACGATGGGCACGCGCAGGGCGGACATTTCGCGCAGGTTGCGCGCAATGGCTTCCGACTGCCCGCGCTCTTCGGCGCCGACGCCCGGATAAGCGCCCGGCGTATCGATAAAGGTGATGATCGGCATTTTGAAACGTTCGGCCATCTCCATCAGACGCAGCGCCTTACGATACCCTTCCGGCGCCGGCATGCCGAAGTTGCGGCGGATCTTTTCCTTGGTTTCCCGTCCCTTCTGGTGGCCGATGATCATCACCGGACGCCCGTTGAGACGCGCAATCCCACCCACTATCGCTTTATCGTCGGCATAGGCGCGATCGCCCGCCAATTCGTCGAAGTCGCTAAAAATGTGCCTGATGTAATCCAGCGTATACGGACGCTGCGGATGACGCGCCAACTGGGCGACTTGCCAGGCGCCCAGATCGGAGAAAATCTTGCGCGTCAGCTCAACGCTCTTCTCGCGCAGGCGCTGGACCTCTTCGTCCAGATTAATATCCAATTTTTCGTCTTGACGGCTGACTGCGGTCAGCGAGTCAATTTTCGCTTCCAACTCTGCAATCGGCTGCTCAAAATCAAGAAAATTCAGACTCATAGTATTCCTATATTAGTCAAATTCCAGTTCCACCTGTTCATTACCCACTAACGTGCGCAGATCGTTCAGCAACGTATCCGTCGGCGTTATGCGCCACGCCGCGCCGAAACGCAACCGGGCGCGCGCATCTTCACGCTGGTAATAAAGATTCACCGGGATCGTCCCCGATCGATGAGGTTCCAACGATTGGCGGAGACGGTTTAATAGTTGGTCATCAATTTGCCTGTCAGTCAGCGAGATAGCAAGTCCGCGCGCATATTTTTCCCGCGCTTCGCTAATATCCATCAACTCCCGGACGGTCATTTTAAGCCCGCCGCTGAAGTCGTCAAAGCTGACCTGCCCGCTGGCGATCAGGATACGGTCTTTTTCCAGTAAATGCTGATATTTCTCCAGCGCATCGGTGAACAGCATGATTTCCAGACGACCGGAACGATCGTCCAGGGTACAAACGCCAATGCGGTTTCCCCGCTTGGTGACCATTACCCTGGCGGCCAGCACCAGGCCCACGGCAGTGGTCATTTTGCCCCGCTCCGTCGGGTGCATATCTTTCAAACGCACGCCGCCGGCGTAACGTTCGATCTCCTTGAGGTACTGGGTGATCGGATGGCCGGTCAGGTAGAGTCCCAGCGTTTCCCGCTCACCGTCCAGCACCACCTGTTCCGGCCAGGGCGGAACCGTACTGTAGGACTGTTCGACCTGTTCGGGCGCATCGGCCAGCACGCCGAACATATCCACCTGGCCGATGGCTTCCGCCTTGGCGTGCTGATCGGCGGCCTTCAGCGCATCGCCCAGCGAGTTCATCAGCGCGGCGCGATGCGGCCCCAGGCGGTCGAACGCCCCGGACATAATCAGCTTTTCCAGCACCCGGCGGTTCAGTTTCTTGATATCGGTACGGGCGCACAGATCAAACAGCTCTTTGAAATAGCCGTCTTGATTACGCGCTTCGATAATCGCTTCAATCGGCCCTTCGCCGACGCCCTTGATCGCCCCGATGCCGTAAACGATCTCGCCGTCGCCGTTGACGTGAAAATGATAAAGGCCGCTGTTGATGTCCGGCGGCAGGATTTTCAGCCCCATGCGCCAGCATTCGTCCACCAGCCCGACCACTTTGTCGGTGTTGTCCATATCGGCGGTCATCACCGCCGCCATAAACTCGGCCGGATAGTGCGCTTTCAGCCACAGGGTCTGGTAGGAGACCAGCGCATAGGCGGCCGAGTGCGATTTGTTGAATCCGTAGCCGGCGAATTTCTCCACCAGGTCGAAGATTTTGATCGCCAGTTCGCCGTCCACCCCGCGCGACTTCGCGCCGTCTTCAAAACCGCCGCGCTGCTTGGCCATTTCGACCGGGTTCTTTTTACCCATGGCGCGACGCAGCATATCCGCGCCGCCCAGGGTATAGCCCGCCAGCACCTGGGCGATCTGCATTACCTGTTCCTGATACAGGATAATGCCGTAGGTCGGCTCCAGCACCGGTTTCAGCGACTCGTGCTGCCACTCGATATCCGGATAGGAGATGGCCTCGCGCCCGTGTTTGCGGTCGATAAAGTTATCCACCATGCCGGACTGCAGCGGACCGGGACGGAACAGCGCCACCAGCGCGATCATATCTTCAAAGCAGTCGGGCTTCAGGCGTTTGATCAGGTCCTTCATGCCGCGCGATTCAAGCTGGAACACCGCCGTGGTTTCCGAGCGTTGCAGCATGTCGAAACTCTTCTTGTCATCCAGCGGGATGGCGGCGATATCTATCGGCTCCTGACCCTGCTTCGCCCGGCGCGCGTTAATCATCTCCAGCGCCCAGTCGATGATGGTCAGCGTGCGCAGGCCGAGGAAGTCGAACTTCACCAGACCGGCATATTCGACGTCGCTTTTATCAAACTGGGTGACCGGATGGTTGCCTTCCGCATCGCAGTACAGCGGGGCGAAGTCGGTGATTTTGGTGGGGGAGATAACCACCCCGCCGGCGTGTTTGCCGGCGTTGCGCGTCACGCCCTCCAGCTTGCGCGCCATATCGATCAGCGCCCGCACCTCTTCATCCGCCTCGTAGATTTCAGGCAGCTGCGGTTCCGCCGCAAAGGCTTTTTCCAGCGTCATCCCCGGGTCGGGCGGCACCAGTTTGGAAATGCGATCGACAAAGCCGTAAGGGTGGCCCAGCACCCGCCCCACGTCGCGGATCACCGCTTTGGCGGCCATGGTGCCGAAGGTGATAATCTGCGATACCGCGTCGCGACCGTACATATCGGCGACGTGATCGATAACCAGGTCGCGCTTTTCCATGCAGAAGTCGACGTCGAAGTCCGGCATGGAAACGCGCTCGGGGTTGAGGAAGCGTTCGAACAGCAGGTCAAACTGCAGCGGGTCCAGATCGGTGATCTTCAGCGAGTAGGCCACCAGCGAACCGGCGCCCGACCCTCGTCCCGGCCCGACGGGCACATTGTTATCCTTGGACCACTGAATAAACTCCATCACGATCAGGAAGTAGCCGGGGAAGCCCATCTGGTTGATGACTTTCAGCTCGATATCCAGACGCTCATCATATTCCGGGCGTTTCTGCGCCCGCTCCTGCGGGTCGGGAAACAGGAATTCCAGACGCTCTTCCAGCCCCTCTTTCGCCCGCTTGACCAGATAATCTTCCGTGGACATCTCCCCGGTCGGGAACTGCGGCAGGAAGTATTCGCCCAGGCGGATGGTCACGTTGCAACGTTTGGCGATTTCGACGCTGTTGGCCAATGCCTCGGGGATATCGGCGAACAGCTGGCACATCTCCTCTTCCGTGCGCATATATTGCTGCGGACTGTAGTTGCGCGGCCGTTTGGGATCGTCAAGCGTATAACCGTCGTGGATGGCGACGCGGATTTCGTGCGCGTCGAAATCCTCTTCGCTGATAAAGCGGACGTCGTTGGTCGCCACCACCGGCAGGCCGTGTCTGGTCGCCAGTTCCACGGCGGCGTGCAGATAGCTTTCTTCATCCTGACGCCCGGTGCGGATCAGCTCCAGGTAATAGCGATCGGGGAAATATTGCCGATAGAACGTCAGGCACTGTTCGGCCTGCGTCTGATTGCCGCGCAGCATAAACCTGCCGACGTCGCCGTTGCGGCCGCCGGAGAGCAGCAGCAATCCGCTATTTTTCTCAATCAGCCAGTCGCGATCTATCGTCGGACCCTCGGCCCCGTAGCCGCGTTGATAAGCATGGGAAATCAGCAGCGTCAGGTTCTGGTAGCCTTCATTATCCATCGCCAGCAGCGTGAGATGCGCGAGCTCATCGCCCAACTCTTCGCTGGCGACGTAGACATCCGCGCCGATAATCGGCTTGATGCCGGCGCCATGCGCGCCGCCATAAAACTTCACCAGCCCGCACAGGTTGGTGAAATCGGTAATCGCCAACGCCGGCATGCCCAGCGACGCCGCTTTCTTTACCAGCGGCCCGACCTTCGCCAGCCCGTCGATCATGGAATAGTCACTGTGAACACGCAGGTGAACAAAACGTGGTTCGGCCATCTCCAGATCCCAGAATTTATCGATTAGTCAACGCGGTACGAGGCCGCGCTGAGGGTTAATGATGATTACGCCAGTCCCAACGCCCGTTTCACCGGAGCAAAACTCCGGCGGTGAAACGCGGTGGCGCCCAAAGCCGCCAGCTTCTCAAGATGAAAAGCGGTGGGATAGCCTTTGTGCTGCGCGAAACCGTAGGCGGGGAAAAGTTTATCCAGCGCCACCATCTCGCTGTCGCGCGTCACTTTCGCCATAATGGAGGCCGCGCTGATCTCCGCCACGCGGCTATCCCCTTTCACCACCGCCTGCGCCGGCATCGGCAAGGCGGGACAACGATTACCGTCGATCAACACCAAATCCGGCGTCAGCGCCAGCCCGGCCACGGCCCGCTGCATCGCCAGCATGGTGGCGTGCAGAATGTTCAGGCGGTCTATTTCTTCAGGCTCCGCCCGGCCAAGACTCCAGGAGAGCGCTTTTTCCTTTATTTCATCATACAGCGCCAGCCGGCGTTTCTCACTCAGCTGTTTTGAATCCGCCAGACCGACAATCGGCCGGGCGGGATCGAGGATCACCGCGGCGGTGACGACGGCGCCCACCAACGGGCCGCGCCCCACTTCATCAACCCCGGCGATACAGCAGTACGCCGGCGGGTAGGTAAACGTCTCGTTCATGATTTCACTAATTCCAATACGGCCTGCGCCGCCTGCTCGTCGGCATTGCAGCGAATCTGCCGATGCAACTCCAAAAACGTGGCCTGCAGCGCGGCGGTTTTGCTTTCATCGGCCAGCCAGGGCAGCAGCGCCGCCGCCAGTTTATCCGGCGTGCAGTCGGTCTGCAGCAGTTCGGTGACCAGTTCGCGCCCGGCCAGCAGATTGGGCAGGGAAACCCACGGCGTTTTTACCAATCGCTGCGCCAGCCAGAAGGTGAAGGGTTTCATACGATACCCCACCACCATCGGACATTTGGCCAGCATGCACTCCAGCGCGGCGGTGCCGGAGGCCAGCAGCGCGGCGTCGCTGGCGATCATCGCTTCGCGCGCCCGCCCGTCCAGTATATGCAGCGGTAAATCAGGCGCAACGCTGTTTTTTATCCGTTCAAACTGCTCGCGACGCTTGCCGTTGACCAGCGGAACGACGATTTCCAGCGCGGGAAAGCGCTGGCGCAGCAGCCGGGCGGTGTGCAGAAAGTCGGCGCTGAGCATCTCCACCTCGGCGCCGCGGCTGCCGGGCAGCAGCGCCAGACAGAGACTGCCGTCGGGGATGCCGAGCGCCGCTCTGGCCGCCTGCTTATCCGGCCGCAGAGGCATGGCGTCCGCCATCGTATGGCCGATAAAACGACAGGGCACGTTGAAACGATCGTAAAACGCTTTTTCAAAAGGAAGAAAGGCCAGCACCAGATTGGTCGCTTTGGCTATTTTGAAAACGCGTTTTTGCCGCCAGGCCCACACGGACGGGCTGACATAGTGAATGGTGCTGATGCCGCGCCGTTTCAGCCTGCCTTCCAGCGTGATGTTGAAATCCGGCGCATCAATGCCGACGAAAACGTCTGGCTTAAGTTCGCTAAAGCGCTGCGTCAAGTCCCGGCGAATGTTAAGCAAGCGCGGCAGGCGTTCAAGCACTTCCACGATGCCCATCACCGCCAGCTCTTCCATCTCATACCAGGCTTCGCAGCCTTCGGCCTGCATACGCGGCCCGGCGACGCCGACGAAACGGGCATCCGGCGCTTGCGCTTTCAGCGCCCGAATCAGGCCGGCGCCAAGAATGTCGCCGGAGGTTTCTCCGGCGACCAATCCGATAACCAAAGGACGTGGCGGCATGGATTAACGAATGATGCCGCGGGTAGAACGGGCAAAGAAATCGAGGAATGCCTGTACCGCCGGGTGAGCGGCCGCCAGCGCTTCGATTTCCGGTTTTACCTCGTCCAGCGTTTTGCCGCTGCGGTAAATCAGCTTGTAGGCGTTACGGATGGCGTGCTGGGTCTCTTTCTCGAAACCGCGGCGCTTCAATCCTTCAATGTTCAAACCGAACGGCGTGGCGTGGTTTCCCTGCGCAATCACGTAGGGAGGCACATCCTGCGCCACGCCGGAGCATCCGCCGACCATGACGTGCGCGCCGATAATGCAGAATTGATGCACCGCCGTCATACCGCCGATGATGGCGAAATCATCGACGGAGACGTGCCCGCCCAGGGTGGCGTTATTGGCCAGGATACAACGATTGCCAATCACGCAGTCATGGGCGATATGGGTGTTGATCATCAGCAGATTATCGCTGCCGACTTTGGTCAACCCACCGCCTTGCTCGGTGCCACGATGAATAGTGACGCTTTCGCGTATACGGTTACGATCGCCGATCTCGACGCGAGTCGGCTCTCCTGCGTACTTAAGGTCCTGATTCACTTCACCAATCGAGGCGAACTGATAGATTTCGTTGTCGCGGCCAATCTTGGTGATGCCATTAACCACGACGTGCGACTTCAGCACAGTACCCGCACCGATCTCGACCTGAGAACCGATGTAGCAGAATGGGCCAATATGTACATTGGCGCCAATGATAGCGCCATCTTCGACGATGGAGCTGGGATGAACAAAGGCGGTTTGATCAATCACGTTATCAGGCCTCCCGACGACGAGCACACATCATTGACGCTTCACAGGCTACTTCACCATCAACTTTGGCGACACCCTTAAAGCGTGCAACGCCGCGACGCTCTTTAATAAATTCGACCTCAAGGATCATCTGATCCCCCGGCTGCACGGGGCGTTTAAAGCGCGCCTCGTCAATTGCCGCAAAGTAATAAAGCTCCCCCGGCTCCAGCCTGCCGACGCTTTTAAACGCCAGAATACCCGTGGCCTGCGCCATGGCTTCCAGAATCAGCACCCCGGGGAAGATTGGCTTGCCCGGGAAATGCCCCTGAAAGAAGGGTTCGTTGAAAGAGACATTTTTCACCGCCCGTAAAAACTTCCCTTTTTCAAAATCCAGCACGCGATCAACCAGTAAAAACGGAAACCGGTGAGGTAATAATTCTAAGATCTCTTCAATATGCAGAGTATGAGTGTCAGTAGTCAAAATACTCTTCCTGTCCATAAAACTGATGCCATCAACAACACGGCCTGCTCAGACCCTAAAAGGGGATCTTTCGGCAGGCCGCAAATAAGGATTAGTACGCCGGTGTGGGCATACGCTATTCATTTACAGAATACGATTCCGCCCGCACCCGAACTTTTCGTTTACATCCAGACTATGCGCTTCCACCCAATCAGACAAAACCGCGATGATTAACCGTTATCGACTTTTCGTTCAATGGCTTTTAACCGCTTGCTTATATCGTCAATATTCATCACCAGCGCGGCGGTTTTGCGCCAAACTTTATTGGGCTGCAAAGGAATGCCCGACGAGTATACCCCAGGTTCGGTGATCGGCCTCATCACCATGCCCATTCCCGTCACCGTGACTTTATCGCAGATCTCCATATGGCCATTGATTACGCTGGCGCCGCCGATCATGCAATAACGTCCGATTTTCAGGCTGCCGGCCATAATGACACCGCCGGCGACGGCTGTATTGTCGCCAATCACCACGTTGTGAGCAATCTGGCACTGATTATCGATAATCACCCCATTGCCGACGATCGTATCATCCAGCGCGCCGCGATCGATGGTGGTGCTGGCGCCGATTTCCACCCGGTCGCCGATCCTCACCGTTCCCAACTGCGGGATCTTCACCCAGTTGCCGCGATCGTTGGCGTAGCCAAAACCGTCGGAACCGATGACCGCGCCCGACTGAATCAGGCACTGCTGGCCGATTTCAACGTTGTGGTACACCGTTACGTTCGCCCACAGGCGGGTGCCGGCGCCGATGCGCGCGTTTTTACCGATAAAACAGCCCGCCCCGATGATTACGCCATCTCCCAGCTGCGCGCCGGCTTCGATGACGGCGTTGGCGCCGACGGCGACCTGCCTCCCCAAAACAGCATCCGCGGCGATAACCGCGCTGGGCGCGATATCGGCGGCCGGGGCCGGCGTGGTGTCCATCAGTTGCGCCATACGCGCATAGGTAAGATAAGGATTTTTAACCACCAGCGCCGCGGCCTGACAATAGGGCAGATCCGCCTCCGTCAGCACCACCGCGGAAGCCTGGGTTTCCGCCAACTGCTGACGATAGCGGCTGTCGGACAGAAACGTAATCTGCCCGGACTTTGCTGAATGCATAGAAGCAACGCCGGTGATGACCACAGAGCCATCACCGTGTAATTGCGCATCCAACTGCTGTGCCAAAGCATCCAGTCGAATCGAATCCATGTATTATTTAACCTGTTTCAGCACGTCGGCGGTAATGTCTTTGGCATTGGCGGCATAGGCTACCGCGTTAGCATCGATCACCACATCATAGCCTTCTTTGCTGGCAACGGATTTTACCGCATCCTGAATACGGCTCAGGATTTTGTTGCGCTCTTCCATCTGACGACGGCGATTGTCCTGATCAAATGCCTGCGCTTTAGTAGAGAACTGCTCGCGCTGAGCCATGATGTCTTTTTCCATTCTATTGCGATCGCTCGCTTTCATGGTAGAACCATCACGTTGCAGACGCTGCATTTTGGTTTGCAAATCTTTTTCCAGGGATTGCAATTCAGAAGCGCGGCCTTTGAACTCGTTTTCCAGTTGACGAGCTACCGTTTCACGCTGCGGCAACTGTTGGAAAATGCTGGATACGTTAACAACGGCAATCTTGTCAGCGGCCTGAACGCTGGCTGAAGCAGCCAATGCTAATCCGAGACCTGCGGCACACAACCACTTTTTCACTATAAACTCCTCAACCTAACCGTTTGTGTCTTAACACGTTGATGTGCATGGCGTCATGGCATTGATGCATTATTCAGCATTCCAGACCCTGCCCGCCATGCGACTTGTCTTACATACGATCTACCGACGCCGCCTTACCAGGTTTTGCCAATATTAAACTGGAACTGCTCCGATTTGTCTCCATCGTACTTTTTAACCGGCTGAGCATAGGAGAAGACCAGCGGCCCAAGCGGAGACATCCATTGCAGGGCGATGCCGCTGGAAACGCGGAAGTTGTCGGCCTTGCCATAATCAGGGACGCCCGCTTTAAGGGTTTCTGTCGTATTTTCCCAGTTGGTATCCCATACCGTACCGCCGTCGATAAAGAACGAGGTGCGCACCGAGTTGGCGTACTTCTCGCTGATAAACGGCGTCGGCACAATCAGTTCCGCGCTCAATACCGCCATGGCGTTACCGCCCACCGCGTCGTCCAGGTTGTCCGCATCGATCGGACAATTTGCATACGAGTTCGGCAATGACGCCGTCGGGCATTTATAGTACGCCGCCTTAGGCCCGATGGTATTGGACTGGAAGCCGCGCACGGTGCTCGAACCGCCGGCATAGAAGTTATCGTAGAACGGCACTTCCTTGCCCCCCAGACCGTCGGCGTAACCGGCGCGGGCACGCCCCATCAGCACCCAGTTGCGGTTTTCGCTCAGCGGGAAGTAAGAGGCCGAATCAAACGTCAGTTTGTAGTATTCGTTGTCTGAACCCGGAATGGTGACTTTGGCGTTGACCGACGCACGGGTGCCCGAGGTCGGGAAGTAGCCGCGGTCCAGATTATTGTAGCTCCAGCCGGTATTCAGGAAGAAATCGTTGGCGGTGAAATCGGCGCTGGATTTCACGTTTTCGCCAACCACATCCGGGTTGACGCCGACGGTATCCAGATAGCGCCACATCGCCACCTGCGGTCTCATATCCGACAGGTCGTTATGGACGTAATCCAGCCCCAGACGCAGCGAGTTGTTCTCGTTGATCGGGAAGCCCAGGGTGCTGCCGATGCCGTAGCTGGCGTTGGTATAGTCGGACAGGTCCGCGTCGTACGCTTCGAACTTGTTGTAGAAGATGCGACCGCCGAGGCTGACGCCGTCCACCGTGAAGTACGGGTCGGTCAGAGAAAGCTCGACATAGGTCTGGTAGTCGTTTCGCGTCCCGCTGATGCCGACGGAATTCCCGGTACCCAACCAGTTATCCTGCTGCACGCCGGCCTGGAAGCTGACGCCGCTTTCCGTCCCGAAGCCCACGCCGAAGTTGAACGTCCCGGTGTTGCGCTCTTTGACCTTATAGGTCACATCCACCTGGTCGGCGGTGCCGGGAACGCGTTGCGTTTCCACGTCGACGCTTTCAAAGTACCCCAGCCGGTTCAGGCGCTCTTTACCCTGTTCGACCAGATCGTTGCCCAGCCAGCCGCCTTCCATCTGGCGCATTTCACGGCGCAGCACGGAGTCTTTGGAGGTATCGTTACCGTCGAAACGGACGCGGCGGACATAGAAGCGATTACCGGCATCAACGTTGATATCAAGTTTGACGCTCTTGTCTGCGTCATTGATTTCAGGCTGGGTCACCACGCGCGGATAGGCGTAGCCGTAACGGCCCAGCAGCTTCTTGATATCCTCTTCCATGCGGGTAACCTTGGCGCCGTTATACAGCTCGCCCGGCTCGATTTTCGTCAGCCCTTCGATTTCCGCGGAATGGCCGGCCAGGTTCCCCCTGACGGCGACGCCGGAAAGCTTGTACTGTTCGCCTTCCGTCAGGTTGATGGTGATGTAGATGCCCTTTTTATCGGGCGTCAGGCTGACCTGGGTGGAATCGATGCTGAAGCGGGCGTAACCGCGATCCAGATAAAAACTGCGCAGCGTTTCAAGGTCGCCGGACAGCTTCTGCTTCTGATACTTGCGATCGCCGACCACGTTCCACCACGGCACTTCATCACGCAGTTGGAAACGCGAAATCAACTCGTCGGAGCTGAACGCCTTGTTGCCGACGATATTGATTTGCTGAATCTTGGCGGAGACCCCTTCGGTAAACACCAGTTTCAGATCGACGCGGTTACGGGGCAACGGCGTGACGACGGCCTTTACCGAAGCGCTGTATTTGCCCACGCTATAGTAGAAATCCTCCAGCCCTTTCTCGATGCTGGAAAGCGCGGTACGGTCCAGCGCCTCGCCCACCCGCACGCCGGAAGCCTCCAGATTCTCTTTCAGCATGTCGTCTTTCACCGACTTGTTGCCGGAAAACGTCATGCTGGCGATCGTCGGGCGCTCCTTGACCTGCACGATCAGCGTTTCGCCGTCGCGCAGGACGCGGACATCCTCGAAATTTCCGGTAGCGAACAAAGCACGGATGGTATTACCGATATCATCATCACTGACGGTATCACCAACACGGACTGGCATACTGAGTAATGCCGCTCCGACGGCAACCCGTTGCAGGCCCTCGAAATGAATGTCCTTCACTACGAACCCGTCTGCACCGTATACGGTGGCGCTGCTGAACAGCAGCGACGCTATGAGCAACTTTTTCATCGCCATCGTTGTTATGCGTTTTTCCTAACCTAATCCCACGCCTACAGGCGGGAGAAATCATTGAAAAGTGCGAGTCCCATTAACAACATCAGCAATACTGTACCAATGCGGTAGCTAACGTCCTGCACACGCTCAGAAACCGGCCTGCCCTGCAGTTTTTCGACCGCCAGAAAGAGCAGGTGTCCACCATCCAGCACCGGCAACGGGAACAGATTGATGATCCCCAGATTGACGCTGATTAACGCCAGAAACATCAGATAATAGATCAATCCGTAATCCGCCGACATTCCCGCCCCCTGAGCAATCGAAATCGGACCGCTCAGGTTATTCAGCTTAACATCACCCGTAACCAGTTTTCCCAACATATTGACGGTCAACTTCATCAGTTGCCAGGTTTTGTCCGTCGCCTGATAGATGGCGCTAAACGGCCCATACTGACGTACCGTTCGATATTCCTCCGGAAGCGGCGCCACGCTGGGCATCACTCCCGCCAGTCCTTCAACTCTGCCGTTGCCGACGGATTTGCTCGCCGGCGTCAGCGTCAAAGGCAAGGTTGCCCCGCCCCGCTCCACCTCCAGCGCGATATCCCGGCCGGGATTGTCGCGCACGGCGATAACAAAATCACGCCAGTGGGTTAAAACCTCTCCGCCGACTTTAACGATCCTGTCCCCGGCTTGTAAACCCGCTTTTTCCGCCGCCGACCCCGGTTGTACCTGGGTGAGTACCGCCTCAACCTGCGGCCCACGTGGAACCATCCCCAGCGAGGTGACGGGATCCTGCTTATCCGGCTCAAACTGCCAGTCGCGCAGATCCAGCGTTTTGTGCGCTATTTGGGCGGACTGGCCGGCGCCGAAAGGCGCCGTGCCCAGCACCACTTCACCGTCGCCGATTTTGCCAATCAGCGCCAGGCGGGCCGTATCCCAATCAGGCGTTTCGATGCCGTCAACCGACTTTAGTTCAATCCCGGCTGATATTTCAGCCTGCGCGGCGATGGAATCGGGCAAGATTTCCTCCACCACCGGACGAACGCCGGGAACCCCGATAATAAACACCAGCCAATAGGCGACGATGGCGAACAGGAAATTGGCGACGGGTCCCGCGCTGACGATAGCGGCACGCTGCCAGACCGTCTTGCTATTAAACGATTGATGACGACATTCCGGCGCCACGGTATCGACGCGCTCGTCGAGCATTTTGACATAACCGCCCAGCGGAATTAAGGCGATAACGAATTCGGTGCCGAGTTTATCACGACGGCGCCATAGCGCCCGGCCGAAGCCGACGGAAAAACGCTCGACCTTTACGCCGCAGCGACGAGCCACCCAGAAGTGGCCGAACTCATGCACGGTGATCAACACACCCAGTGCGATGATAAATGCGGCCAGGCTCCAGAGGAAATTCATCATAAATAATCCCTAACGCCTCATCCTAAACGGCCTTGAACATCAACAGCATCAGACAGGAAAACACCGGTACGGCGGCCGTCAGGCTATCAATACGGTCGAGCACGCCGCCGTGCCCGGGGATCAAATGGCTGCTGTCTTTAATGCCCGCCTCGCGTTTAAACATGCTTTCGGTCAGATCGCCCAGTACCGAAGCCAGCGCGGCGACAACGGAACAGATAAGCAGCGTTGCCGGCGCAATCGCCAGCGGCGCATAGCGGCTGAATAGCAAAGAGAGCGCCGCAGAGGTGATCAACCCGCCGATAAGCCCTTCCCAGGTTTTCCCCGGAGACACTTTTGGCGCCAGCTTACGCTTGCCGAACAGTTTGCCGAACAGATAAGCGCCGCTGTCCGCCCCCCATACCAGCAGCATGACGTACAGCAGCCACCACGCGCCGATAAAGGGATTGATATCATAGTTATACTGGCGAAGCGCGACCATTCCCCAGAAAAAGGGCACGATGGTCACTACGCCGAACAGCAGGCGCAGAACGCGGGAACGGCGCCATAACGCCGCGGAAGCGGGATAGAACAGGACCAGAAACAGCGCGATAACCCACCAGGCGAGAGAAACCCAGAGCGCGGCGCTAATTTGCGGTACGTGGATCGAATAACGGTATGCCGGCAGCGTCAGCAACATCAGCGCCAGCAAAAAACCGCACAGAATAGCCAGCCACAGCCGCTGGCCGTATGAGGCGAACCCGGCAAGCTGTCCCCACTCCCAGGCGGCCAGCATGCAAACGCCCAGCGTGACCAGAATAAAACCCACCGGGGGCAACAAAAACAGCGCTGCGATAACGATCGGAATTAAAATTAAAGCAGTAATCAGGCGATACTTCAGCAAAAGTTCCCCCTAGGATGCATCCGCATCGATAGGTGTTGTTCCCCCGAAGCGACGCTCGCGTTGTGCAAATGCATTCAGCGCACCTTCAAAGACTTGTTCATCAAAATCAGGCCAAAGGACATCGGTAAAGTAAAGCTCGGCATAAGCGATTTGCCACAGCAGGAAGTTACTTATCCGATGTTCGCCGCCGGTGCGGATCACCAAATCAACCGGCGCCAGTTCATTCAGGCAGACATATTGGCCCAATGACGCTTCATCAATACTATCAGGACGCAGCGTTCCTTCCTGTACCTGCTCGGCAAGCCGCCGTACTCCCTGAATGATATCCCAACGGCCGCCATAATTCGCGGCAATATTCAGCGCCAGGCCCTGATTATTTTTTGTCAGCTCTTCCGAACGGCGGATGCGCTCTTGCAAACGCAGGCTGAAACGGCTGATATCGCCGATAACGCGTAAGCGAACGTTGTGTTTATGCAGGCTTTTGACTTCGCTGTCCAGCGCCCGGACAAACAGCTCCATCAGGGCGGTGACCTCCTGCGCGGGACGGTTCCAGTTTTCACTGCTGAACGCATAAAGGGTTAACGCGTCAAGTTCATGGCTGACGGCAAAACTTACCGCCCGGCGTACCGATTTAACACCGGCCTGATGGCCAAAAATCCGCAGTCTTCCCCGATTTTTCGCCCAGCGGCCGTTCCCATCCATAATGATGGCGACATGCCGTGGCCCAGCGGATGACAGATTATTAGCACTTTTTTGATTATCGGACGGCATAACGCGTACTTATTTCCTCAAGCAAAAAATACAACAGTCCTTCCGTAACATCAGACTCTGTCAGCGCAAAAAAGCCGTGAACGATCACGGCTTAACTTCACCACCGGCCCAGGAAACCTCGCCCGGCCGGTCGTTGAGTGGCGCAGACTATACCATCTCAACCACACATGAACAAATCGTGCCATGTGAATTTACCTATGGCGCAGCGTGCTCAGCGTCTGTGTTGCAGCCTGCCTGGCCCAAAGGTCGATAAAGAGAACTTCATCCACGCTTACCGGCTCCGGCAATGTCAGTTGTTCGATCACCTGCTGATTAACCGCAGCAATATCGGTGAAACGAATCTGTAACTGTAAAAAAGCGGCGACCGCGATTTCATTGGCGGCGTTTAGCGCCGTAGTCGCCGCCTGACCGTGATTACAGGCATCAATAGCCAGTTGTAAACAGGGATAGCGCGCATAGTCCGGGGCGGAAAACGTCAGGGCGCCCAACCGGCAGAAATCCAATGCCTTTACCCCCGACGCCACGCGCTCGGGATACGCCATGGCGTGGGCGATCGGCGTACGCATATCCGGCGATCCCAACTGCGCCAGCACGCTGCCGTCGACATAGCGCACCATGGAATGAATCACCGACTGCGGATGGATAATCACCTCCATCTGCTCGGCGGAGGCATTAAACAGCCAGCGCGCCTCAATGTACTCCAGCCCTTTGTTCATCATGGTGGCGGAATCCACTGAAATCTTGCGGCCCATCGACCAGTTAGGGTGCGCGCAGGCCTGATCGGGCGTCATCCCGGCTAACGTCGCCATCGGCGTTTCGCGAAACGGCCCGCCGGATCCGGTGAGTATAATACGCTCCACGCCATACCGCTCTAAAGAAGAGTAGCCTAACTGACGCTGAATTTGCTCAGGTAAACTCTGAAAAATCGCATTATGTTCGCTATCGATGGGCAGCAACTGCGCGCTGCTTTGCGCCACCGCATCCATAAACAGGCGACCGCAGGTCACCAGCGACTCTTTGTTCGCCAACAAGACCTGTTTGCCCGCGCGAATGGCGGCCAGCGTCGGCGGCAGGCCCGCCGCGCCGACGATGGCCGCCATCACCTGATCGACATCATCCAGCGCGGCCAGTTCGCATGCCGCCTGTTCCCCGGACAGCACTTCCGTCCGGCATCCGTGTTGCGCCAGCCGCTGACGCAACAACCTGGCGCTGGCTTCATCCGCCATTGAGGCGTAGGCCGGGCGAAAAGTTAAGCACTGCTCCAGCATGCGCTCGACGTTGCGTCCCGCCGCTAATGCCTTTACCGCAAATTTGTCTGGATTCGCCTTAATCACCGCCAGCGAACTGACGCCAATAGAACCGGTCGAGCCAAGAATAGTCAGTTGCTTCATTAAAATGCTCTGGATAACGGGATGTGATGACAGGAAAGCAGACTAGTCTGAGACGATTGCCGTAAAGTGTCTATATTGTTTATCGCAAATTCTCGCCAACAAGGCTGACCTGCTGCAATGAATTTATAGAACATCAAAAACCATGCGCCAAAAACAAGGCGCCGCGGCAAGGCTGATGCCGACGGCACCATCACTTTCACGCGACGCCTCAAGCGAGCCGATTAGAAATCCATCAGTTCCGTTTCTTTCTCCGCCAGGGCGGCATCCACTTTTTTGATGTAGATATCGGTCAGTTTCTGAACCTCGTCCTGGGCTCGGCGCTCTTCATCTTCGCTGATCGCTTTGTCTTTCAGCTGTGCTTTCAGCTTATCGTTGGCGTCACGGCGCACGTTACGTACCGATACCCGTCCCTGCTCCGCTTCGCCGCGCACCACCTTGATCAGATCTTTACGGCGCTCTTCCGTCAGCGCCGGCAGCGGCACGCGAATGACCGCCCCCGCGGACGAAGGATTCAGACCGAGATCGGAAGACATGATCGCTTTCTCAACCGCCGGGCCGAGCGAACGATCGAATACGGTAATCGCCAGGGTGCGGGAATCTTCCACCACCACGTTGGCCAACTGGCGCAGCGGCGTGGCGCTGCCGTAATATTCGACCTGAATACCGTCAAGAATGCTGGGCGATGCGCGGCCGGTACGAATTTTGCTGATCTGGTTTTTGAAAGACTCTACGCATTTTTCCATGCGCGTTTCAGCATCTTTTCTGATTTCATTAATCACGTTGTGAACCCTTGAAAGCTGGTTGCCTGACGGGGCATGGCAGCGCATGACCCGGTGAATAATTAATACCAGCGCGAGCTGGCTATCTTTTGTTATCAGGGGAGAATATTACCCTATTTTTAGGGTTATCCGTTATTACTGATCAACGTCCCTTCTTTCTCACCCATGACCACGCGGCGCAGCGCGCCGGGCTTGTTCATATTGAAAACCCGGATAGGCAGGTTGTGGTCGCGCGCCAGCGTAAAAGCGGCTAAATCCATCACTTTCAGCTCGCGTTCCAACACTTCCTGATAGTCCAGCGTTTCATACAATACCGCGGAGGGGTCCTGCACCGGATCGGCGGAATAGACGCCGTCCACCTTCGTCGCTTTCAGCACCACGTCGGCTTCAATTTCGATACCGCGCAGGCAAGCGGCCGAATCGGTGGTAAAGAAAGGGTTACCGGTGCCCGCGGAGAAAATCACCACCCGGTTATTGCGCAACAGGCTGATCGCTTCCGCCCAGCTGTAATTATCGCACACGCCGTTGAGCGGGATCGCCGACATCAGACGGGCGTTTACATAGGCGCGGTGCAGCGCATCACGCATCGCCAGGCCGTTCATAACGGTCGCCAGCATCCCCATATGGTCGCCCACAACGCGGTTCATCCCTGCTTTGGCCAGGCCGGCGCCGCGAAACAGGTTGCCACCGCCGATGACCACACCGACCTGGATACCCAACTCAACCAGTTCTTTCACTTCCTGAGCCATGCGATCCAGAATGCTCGCATCGATACCAAAACCATCGGTTCCCTGCAGAGCTTCGCCGCTCAGCTTAAGCAGGATTCGTTGATATACGGGTTTTGCATTGGTTGCCATGGTGTTCTCATCCTACAGGCTGTCATCGTAGTATTGGGAGTTGCTACTGTCGCACTTATCGCTGTTCACCAGAATGTGAACACCCACAAATGCACTGAAATTATTTTGGCTGGATAAAAAGGAACCGCCAACCGGCGGCTCCTTTTTTTATATTAAGATTGCTTGCTCATCGCCGCAACTTCAGCGGCAAAGTCGACTTCGGCTTTCTCAATACCTTCACCCACTTCAAAGCGGATGAAGCTGGTTACGTCGGCTTTATGCTCTTTCAGCAGATCGCCGACGGTTTTGCTCGGGTCCATCACGAAATGCTGACCGGTCAGGGAGATTTCGCCGGTGAATTTACGCATACGGCCTTCGACCATTTTTTCCGCGATTTCGCGCGGCTTGCCGGATTGCATGGCGATATCCAGCTGGATCTGGTGCTCGCGAGCCACCACGTCGGCCGGAACATCGTCGGCTTTAACGTATTCGGGTTTGCTGGCGGCGATATGCATGGCGATGTGTTTGATCAGCTCTTCATCCGCGCCGGTAGCGGCAACGACGACGCCGATGCGCGCGCCGTGCAGGTAAGAACCCAGAACGTCGCCTTCCAGAACCGCGATACGACGAATATTGATGTTTTCACCAATTTTCGCCACCAGCGCGGTGCGCTGTTCTTCAAATTTCGCTTTCAGCGCTTCAACGTCGGCGATGCGATCGTTCAGCGCCGCGCTAACCACTTCTTCACCGAAAGCCTTGAAGCCGGCATCTTTGGCGACGAAGTCGGTTTCACAGTTCAGTTCAACGATGACGCCGTATTTGCCGTCTGCGGAAATCTTGGTCAGGATGATGCCTTCAGCAGCCACGCGGCCCGCTTTCTTGGCGGCTTTCGCCTGGCCGGACTTACGCATGTTGTCGATAGCCAGCTCGATGTCGCCATTCGCTTCAACCAGCGCTTTCTTACATTCCATCATGCCTGCGCCAGTACGCTCACGCAGTTCTTTTACCAGGGCAGCGGTAATTTCAGCCATTATCTTTTCCTCGGTTATCTCGCGGGGGAGATAAGTAAAAAGGGGGCCTTAACAGGCCCCCTAACCAACATATGTCAATACCTGGTTAATAAGGGCTCACAGAGCCAGCCTTATTATTCAGCTTCTACCAAGCCTTCTTCCGCTTGTTCAGCCAGATCCTGAGAACGGCCTTCGCGAACGGCGGTCGCAACGGCGCTCAGGTACAGGTTCACTGCACGGATGGCGTCATCGTTACCGGGGATGATGAAGTCAACGCCATCCGGATCAGAGTTGGTATCAACGATAGCGAACACCGGGATACCCAGGTTGTTGGCTTCTTTGATTGCGATGTGTTCATGATCGGCGTCAACAACGAACAGCGCGTCCGGCAAACCGCCCATATCCTTGATACCGCCCAGGCTGTTTTCCAGCTTGTCCAGTTCGCGGGTGCGCATCAGCGCTTCTTTCTTGGTCAGTTTGTCGAAAGTACCGTCCTGGGATTGAGTTTCCAGATCTTTCAAACGTTTGATGGACTGACGAACGGTTTTCCAGTTAGTCAGCATACCGCCCAGCCAGCGATGGTTCACGAAGAACTGATCGCAGCTGTCAGCAGCTTCTTTTACCGCTTCGCTTGCTGCGCGTTTGGTACCGACGAACAGAATTTTGCCCTTGCGAGAAGCAATTTTGCTCAGCTCAGCCAGTGCATCGTTGAACAAGGGTACGGTTTTCTCAAGGTTGATGATATGCACTTTGTTACGCGCACCGAAGATGAACGGCTTCATTTTCGGGTTCCAGTAACGGGTCTGGTGACCAAAGTGGGCGCCAGCCTTGAGCATGTCGCGCATGGAAACAGTTGCCATGATTACCTCTGTAAATTAAGTATGGGGTTAAGCCTCCACGTGTCCCATTGCGCCGACCCCGCAGGTCGAAAACCTTTGGAGCACCCCGGCGAATGTGCCGACACGTGTGTGTTATATACACAAAGTGAGTTTAGTTGATTCAGCCGAACGGTATGCAAAAATACCCAGTCGGATCATCGGCGCGCTTTATACCATAATTCCCGCCCGGACACCAACTTTTGTTATTGCCGCCGCGCCGTTTCATAATCATCGTTTGGCAAGCCGATAGCAGGGCTGATAACATACGTTATTACTTACCGAGCAATCTTAATTTCGTCGTTCAATGCGACACCTGCGGACATTATTCAATGGCAATATCAATAAAAACTCCTGAAGACATCGAAAAAATGCGCGTGGCCGGACGCCTGGCCGCCGAAGTATTGGAAATCATCGAACCTTACGTTGTGCCCGGCGTCAGTACCGCCGAACTGGACAGAATCTGCCACGATCACATCACCAATAAACAGCAGGCCATTTCCGCCTCTCTGGGATACCACGGCTTCCCCAAATCCGTGTGCATCTCCGTCAACGAAGTGGTATGCCACGGCATTCCCAGCGACGAGAAAATCCTTAAAGACGGCGATATCGTCAATATCGACGTTACGGTGATTAAAAATGGTTTTCATGGCGACACCTCGAAAATGTTTATCGCCGGCAAACCCACCATCCTGGGCGAACGCCTGTGCCGCATCACCCAGGAAAGCCTGTATCTGGCGTTGAAGATGGTGAAACCCGGCATCCGCCTGCGCGCGCTGGGCAAAGAAATCCAGAAGTTCGTCGAAGCACAGGACTTCTCGGTGGTGCGTGAATACTGCGGTCACGGTATCGGCGAAGGGTTCCATGAAGAACCGCAGGTGCTGCACTATGACGCGGACGACGGCGGCGTGGTTTTACAGCCCGGCATGGCTTTCACCATCGAACCGATGGTCAACGCCGGCGATTTCCGCATTCGCACCATGAAAGACGGCTGGACGGTAAAAACCAAAGATCGCAGCTTGTCGGCGCAGTACGAACACACTATTGTGGTAACCGACAACGGCTGCGAAATAATGACATTGCGCAAAGATGACACCATCCCCAACATCATTACGCATCAGGCATAATATCGCGCCAGTTTAGCTGGTTGGCGCTATCTCGTCGTCCCTGCGGCAGTAGGCAGGGATCTGCTTTCACTGACGATCGGCGTTGCTTGAGATTCCTCCTCGCGAAAGCGGGGACCTGCGGGAATGACGGCGGGCGCGGCGATAGCGGACCTGTCGGTTCCGTCGTTGTCATCACTCACGGCAATTTGTTATGGGCTGCGCATATGATGCAAAAAAACCTTCCGCCAGATATTCCCGCGCCATCCCCCGCGGTTGTTCCGCCTCCTGATTCGCCCCTCACCTACCGCGACGATATGCTCAACTGCCGGGAGCTGAAACAGCAGTTGGAACAGTTTCAAGGCTGGCTGGCGACCGAGTTTACCTCCGGCGTCAGTGCGGAAACGCTTATCGACGCCAGAACGCAGTTCATCGACCATTTGCTGCAACGGCTATGGCTTTTTTACGGTTTTGAAAACGTGTCGCAAACGGCGCTGGTCGCCGTTGGCGGCTACGGGCGCGGCGAGCTGCATCCGCTGTCGGATATCGACGTTCTGGTGCTGAGTCAGGAAAAGCTCAGCGAACAGCACTCACAGCGCGTGGGCGCATTCATTACCCAGCTGTGGGATCTCAAGCTTGAAGTCGGTCACAGCGTCAGAACGCTGGAAGAGTGTTTGCAGGAAGGCCGCGCGGACATCTCGGTCGCCACCAACCTGATTGAATCCCGCATGATCTGCGGCGACGTGGCGCTGTTCCTCAATCTGCAAAAACAGGTATTCAGCGATACATTCTGGCCATCGGCGACCTTTTTCCCGGCCAAAATCGTCGAACAGCAGGAGCGTCACAAGCGTTACCACGGCACCAGCTACAACCTCGAACCCGATATCAAAAGCAGCCCCGGCGGATTACGCGACATTCACACGCTGCTGTGGGTGGCCCGCCGCCACTTCGGCGCCACCTCCCTCGACGAGATGGTCGGTTTCGGTTTCCTGACGGAAGCGGAGCGCAAGGAGCTGAATGAATGCCAGAGCTTTCTGTGGCGTATCCGCTTTGCCTTGCATTTGCTGCTGCCGCGCTACGACAACCGCCTGCTGTTCGACCGTCAGCTCAACGTGGCGCAGCTTCTGCAATATCAGGGCGAAGGCAATGCGCCGGTAGAGCGAATGATGAAAGACTTCTACCGGGTGACCCATCGCGTCAGCGAACTGAACCAGATGCTGCTGCAGCTGTTCGACGAAGCGATTCTGGCGCTGGAGCCGAACGAAAAACCCCGCACGATTGATGACGAATTTCAACTGCGCGGCAACCTGATCGATCTGCGCGACAGCACATTGTTCATCCATAAGCCGGAAGCCA
The DNA here is from genome assembly GCF_003115855.1 of Brenneria corticis. Classification (GTDB taxonomy): domain Bacteria; phylum Pseudomonadota; class Gammaproteobacteria; order Enterobacterales; family Enterobacteriaceae; genus Brenneria; species Brenneria corticis. The sequence goes on along the minus strand of NZ_KZ819073.1, from coordinate 12,188 downwards.
TCATGCGCATGTTTTACCTGATGGTGCGCAACCGCGACATCGCGGGGATTTATTCCACCACGCTGCGCCAGTTGCGTCACGCGCGGCGCCATCTCGCCGGCCCGCTATGCGCCATCCCGGAGGCGCGGCAGCTGTTTATGAACATCCTGCGCCACCCGCATGCGGTAAGCCGCGCCCTGCTCCCCATGCATCGCCACAGCGTGCTGTCGGCCTATACGCCGCTGTGGAGCAACATCGTCGGGCAAATGCAGTTCGATTTGTTCCACGCCTACACCGTCGATGAGCACACTATCCGGGTATTGCTGAAGCTGGAAAGCTTCGCCGATGAGGAAACCCGACCGCGCCACCCGCTGTGCGTGGAACTCTACCCGCGTCTTCCGCTGCCGGAACTGCTGCTGCTCGCCGCCCTGTTTCACGATATCGCCAAAGGGCGCGGGGGCGATCATTCCGAGCTCGGCGCCCAGGATGCGCTGGAGTTCGCGACGCTGCACGGACTGAATCTGCGTGAAGCGCAGCTGGTTTCCTGGCTGGTGCGCCACCATCTGCTGATGTCCGTTACCGCCCAGCGCCGCGATATTCAGGACCCGGCCGTGATTCAGCAGTTCGCCACGGAAATGCAGAGCGAAACCCGCTTGCGCTATCTGGTCAGCCTGACCGTCGCCGACATCTGCGCCACCAACGAAACCCTGTGGAACAGTTGGAAACAGAGTCTGTTGCGCGAGCTCTATTTCGCCACGGAAAAACAGCTGCGCCGGGGGATGCAGAATACCCCGGACGTGCGCGAACGCGTGCGCCACCACCGCTTACAGGCGCTGGCTCTGCTGCGTATGGATAATATCGATGAAGAGGCGCTGCATAATATCTGGGGCCGCTGCCGCGCCGACTATTTCCTGCGCCATTCCCCCAACCAGCTGGCCTGGCACGCCCGCCACCTGCTGGAGCACGACAGCAGCAAACCGCTGGTACTGATCAGCCATCAGGCCAGCCGGGGCGGCACGGAAATTTTTATCCGCAGCCAGGACCGGCCCTATCTGTTCGCCACCGTGGCCGGCGAGCTGGATCGCCGCAACCTCAGCGTGCACGATGCGCAAATCTTCACCAGCCGCGACGGCATGGCGATGGATACCTTTATCGTCCTGGAGCCGGACGGCAGCCCGCTGGCGCAGGACCGTCACGAAACCACGCGTTACGCCCTTGAGCAGGCGCTGACGCAGCGTGACTATCAGCATCCGCGCGCCCGCCGTTCGTCGCCGAAGCTACGTCACTTCAGCGTACCGACCGAGGTGAGCTTTTTGCCGACCCATACGGACAGACGCAGCTATATGGAGCTTAGCGCCCTCGATCAACCGGGGCTGCTGGCCCGTATCGGCGAAATTTTCGCCGACCTTAATCTGTCGCTGCACGGCGCCCGTATTTCCACCATCGGCGAACGGGTGGAGGACTTGTTTATTCTCGCCGACAGCGAGAGACGGGCGCTAAAACCGGAATTGCGCGTTAAATTGCAACAACGGTTGACAGAAGCCCTTAACCCAAACGATAAAGTACCATTGAGTTAATTTTCACAATCAGGAAAGAGAAAACAGGATGCATCAACAACTACAGAACGTTATCGAAAATGCCTTCGAGCGCCGCGCCGAGATTACTCCCGCCAGCGCAGACGCCGTCACCCGCGAAGCGGTCAGTCAGGCCGTCGGCCTGCTGGACAGCGGCGCGCTGCGCGTTTCAGAAAAAATCGACGGCCAGTGGGTCACCCATCAATGGCTGAAAAAAGCCGTGCTGCTCTCTTTCCGCATTAACGATAACCAGCTTATCGAAGGGGCCGAAACGCGCTTTTTCGACAAAGTCCCGATGAAATTCGCCGATTACGATGAAGCGCGTTTCCAACGCGAAGGTATCCGCGTGGCCCCGCCGGCCAGCGTGCGCAAGGGGGCGTTTATCGCCCGCAACACCGTGCTGATGCCCTCTTACGTCAACATCGGCGCCTATGTCGATGAAGGCACCATGGTCGATACCTGGGTAACGGTGGGTTCCTGCGCGCAGATTGGTAAAAACGTGCACCTGTCCGGCGGCGTCGGCATCGGCGGCGTTCTGGAGCCTTTACAGGCCAACCCGACCATCATCGAAGACAACTGCTTTATCGGCGCGCGTTCGGAAGTGGTTGAAGGGGTGATCGTTGAAGAAGGCTCGGTGATTTCCATGGGCGTATTTATCAGCCAGAGCACGCGGATTTACGACCGTGAAACCGGTGAGATCCACTACGGGCGCGTACCGGCGGGTTCCGTGGTTGTCTCCGGCAACCTGCCGTCGAAAGATGGCAGCCACAGTCTGTATTGCGCGGTTATCGTCAAGAAAGTGGACGCGAAAACCCGCGCTAAAGTGGGAATTAACGAGTTATTACGCACTATCGACTAACAGGCGAAGCCGGCGGGTTTATCCAACCCGCCATTTTTTTGTGGCGTGCCATCCATGGCCGCCACCCTTCGGGCCGTCGCGCCCAGCGCACAAAAAATCGTGGACAGTCACAGATAAATCCGGTCGCTTCTCTCTATAATCACTGACGTATTTTAAAATCAAAAAGGCCGCGCCATGTATGACAATCTGAAAAGCCTGGGTATCAGCAACCCGAATGATATCGATCGCTATAGTCTGCGTCAGGAAGCCAGCAACGACATTCTGAAAATATACTTTCGCAAGGATAAGGGGGAATTTTTCGCCAAAAGCGTAAAATTCAAATATCCGCGTCAGCGTAAAACCATCATGGCGGACAATTCCGGCCAGGCTTACAAAGAGATCAACGAAATCAGCCCCAACCTGCGCTATGTGATTGAGGAGCTCGATCAAATCTGTCAGCACGAGCAGGTGGAAGTCGATTTGAAACGCAAGATCCTTGACGATCTGCGCCATCTGGAAGGCGTGGTATCGAACAAAATCGCCGAGATCGAAGCCGATTTGGAGAAGCTGACTAAAAATCGCTGACGGCCAGGCTACAGAACAATGTAAAACGGGAGCCTTGCGCTCCCGTTTTGTATTCGACTTACTGCTCTTGCGCTTCGACCGACTCCACCCACTGCTCTACCCACGGGCAGGAAACCACTTCCGGTTCAGGATGCTCAATCGCATCGATTTCCAGTACGTCGCCGATGCGCTTGGCGCCGATTTCCTGCAACAGCGCGTCAAACTGATGCCCGCCGCCGCAGAAATTCTCATAGCTGCTGTCGCCCAGCGCGATCAATCCATAGCGCAGCTGCGGCTGATAGCCTCCCTGCTCGCGTAAAGCGGCATACAGGGGAGCGATCGAGTCGGGAAGCTGCCCCTGGCCCGTGGTTGAGGTCACCACCAGAATATAGTGCTCAAGGTAGCTCAGCCATGACTCCAACGACGCATCCTCAAAAACGTTAACCTCATGTCCGCGTTCTCTGAGGATATTTTCCGCTTCTTCGGCTACCAGCACCGCATTGCCGTAGACCGAACCGACAAAAATACCAATCTGCGCCATGATTTATAACTCCAATTTTATTTAAGACCTGATGAAATGCCCGCTATCCTGACCCGACGCCGCAGGAAACTCAACCCTTTCAAACTCAGGGAGAATCCCCTGCCAGCCAAATTGCGCCATTACTCCCTGCCACGGCGCATCCCAACGCGCCTGCAACGTTAATGCCTCGCCGCTCACCGGGTGAGTCAAATTCAGCCGGCTCGCATGCAACATCAGCCTGCCGCAGGCGAAATGCGCTCCCATTCCTCTGTTCTGCCGCAGATCGCCGTGGGCGCTGTCACCGATAATCGGATGGTGAAGGTGTGACATATGACGACGCAGCTGATGTTTGCGCCCCGTCTGCGGCGTCAGTTCAAGCAGGCTGTAGCGTGACGTCGGGTAGCGGCCGATAGCCACCGGCATTTCAACCCGCGCCAGCGCGCGATAATGGCTCACCGCGGGCTGCGGCGCCTTATCGGGATTGGCGAATTTATCCGCTATTTTGTCCAGTTCCTCCGTCAGAGCGTAGTCGACCACCCCATCGTCCATCACATAGCCGCGCACCACGGCGTGATAGGTTTTCCGCACCCGATGCTGCTCAAACTGTTGCGACAACAGCCGGGCCACGTCGCTGGACAGCGCCAGTAAAAGCACGCCGGACGTCGGCCGATCCAAACGGTGGACGGTATAGACATGCCGACCGATTTGATCGCGCACCGTCTGCATCACCACCACTTTCTCTTTACGATCCAGCCAGCTGCGGTGGACCAGCCAACCAGCCGGCTTATTGACCGCCACCAGATGCTCATCCTGATAAACGATCTCAAGCATCGTTGTCTTCATCAAGGGCGTTCCGGCGATTGGCAAACAGCGCGTCGAGCCGCCCAATCTGCGTTAAAATCGGCTCAAGATCGGACGGAACGCCTTCCAGCGCCTCTTCGAAATAGGGCTGCAGGGAAAATTCGGTCGGCAAGGGGACGCCGCCGTCAAGCAAGGCGTGCATACGCGGCAGCAGCACCCACTGCAGCCACTGTTCCGCCCGCATGGTGTCAATACAGAAAGGCTCGACGCTGGCGAAAGCGGAGGCTTCCGGGGGGGATGTCTGCCAGAAAGGGCTGTCTTTTAATACGCGTTCGATGTCAATCAGCGACTGACGAACCTGACTCTCTAAACTCATGCGGTCTCTCACGGCTGAAGCCTGTTGCGAATGGCGGCAAAGCATAGCATTGATATCAGTCTCGCCCAATATTCGCATTTTGCTAAACGTATGGGGTAAAAAAACGCCGGGAGCGTTTTTAAACGTCGCCCCGCGACGGCCCGCAGGGTGGCAAGCAGGGATGGCCCGCCATAAAAAAACGCCGGGAGCGTTTTTAAACGTCGCCTCGCGACGGCCCGCAAGGGTGGCGGGCAGGGATGGCCCGTCATAAAAAAACGCCGGGAGCGTTTTTAAACGTCGCCTCGCGACGGCCCGCAGGGTGGCGGGCAGGATTGCCCGCCATAAAAAATGGGGGTACTGATTGCTCAGTACCCCCGGTTCGTTTTATAGCCATCCCGCTACACCGTTGCGTCCCTGCTCATCCTTGAAAACTTTTCCCTGGCGGTCTTCCTGACCGACAATCCATGCTGGCGTCCGACTTTCTTCCTGACTTATCCATCCTGTATCGTCCATGACTCAATCCATCAGGCTCCTGCCCCACCGCCACTTCCTGTGCGGCTCTCAGTCTCCTTCCTGGAGGTGTCCCGGTTTCTTCCTGAAACTTATCTCCCTTAAACAGAACCTGATAAATCATTCACCATTACTGATGATTATCATCAAACCCAGTGTAACCGGTTACTAACTTAAGTAATAAGATGTATTAATTGTTCCCTTTCAGCAAGGGGAAAATAACAATGTTTATCAATCGCCGTGGCGAAAAAAGAAAGCAACTAAACTTAACTAACTAATTAATAATGAAAAAATATACATGTTCGCTAACTTAGCTATAAAAGATGAGAGATCTCTCACAGTAAATGTAAGAGATCTCTCACACGGCAAAAAGTGAAACACGATTAATGATTAGGCCAGCGTTGGATGCAGACCAGAGAGAAAATCCGCCAACGTCGGCGCCAGCACCTGATGTTTTCGCGTGCCAAACTCCTCCAGAATCACTTCCCCGGAAATATTGGCGAGCGAAATCATCGTCATTTCGGAGTCGGTGGTCGCCAGAAACAAGGTCGGGGGCAATTTTAAGCGCTTTTGCGTCAGTAGATGGCCGATCAGGTTCTCCTGCATGCGGGAGAAATCCTCCTCGCTCCAGACCTGCAGCAAAACGCACGCAACCTCGCCGAAGCGCGCCGCCATGTCGCCGGCGTACTGCGCGGTATAAAACGCATGAATATCCGGATGCAGGCCGATATCCAGCGCCCGTTCGACGCCGTCCAGCGCCGCCGCCGGTAAAAACGGCTGCGGCAGCCAGTAAACCGCATCGTCCCTGCTGGCGGTAATACAGGGGGAAGGAACGCCGTACAACGCTTCGCTGGCGGGCGGCTGGCCGGTTTCCTGCCGCCACAATTCGACATAGCGCCGGGTAAAGGCCGCCAATGCCTGAGTTACCTCATAATCCATAATTTTTCTCATCATTCTGTTAGTCGGGTTACACTACTCGCCATATTGTATCTTCTTACATCAAGGTAACAGCATGTCCGCTTACGACAAGCATCAGGCCCTGAGCGGGCTGACGCTGGGAAAACCAACACCTTACCACGATCGCTACGATGCCGGTTTATTACAACCGGTTCCCCGCAGCCTGAACCGTGAACCGCTCGGCATCCTGCCGCATAAACTGCCGTTTCACGGCGCGGATATCTGGACGCTGTATGAACTTTCCTGGCTGAACGAAAACGGCGTTCCCCAGGTCGCCGTGGGTGAAATGCAGCTGGATGCCGCCAGCCTGAATCTGATTGAATCGAAAAGTTTCAAACTTTATCTCAACGGCTTCAACCAAACCGTATTCGACAGCTGGGAGCGCGTGCGCGCCACGCTAACCGACGATCTTGCCCGATGCGCGCAAGGCCAGGTCCAGGTAACGCTGTTCAGACTCGGTGAGTTGGAAGGCCAATCTATCGCCGGCTTTGACGGCGAATGTATCGACGATCAGAACATTCGCATCGACAACTATGAATTCAACGCCGACTATCTGGCGGCAAACGCGCGGGATGAAACCTGGGTGGAGGAAACGCTGGTCAGTCACCTGCTGAAATCCAACTGTCTGATTACCCATCAGCCGGATTGGGGCTCGGTCCAGATTCGCTACCGGGGGAAACGCATTAATCGGGAGTCGCTGCTGCGTTATATCGTGTCATTCCGCCATCACAATGAGTTTCACGAACAATGCGTCGAGCGGATTTTTAACGATCTGATGCATTACTGTCAGCCGCAACAGCTTAGCGTTTACGCGCGCTACACGCGCCGTGGCGGACTGGACATCAATCCGTGGCGCAGCAATGTCCCATTCTCTCCAGCGACCGGACGACTGCCGCGGCAATAAATGCGTAGCGTTACGCAACTTTCGTCGCCGGCCGCGCTGATGATTGGAAAAAATGATGGCAGCACGCTAAGGTGGGATATCAAGAAAAAACAGATCGCCATCCTCAGCGGATTTTACTGCATTTTAAGGAGCAACATTGATTACACATATCAGCCCGTTAGGGTCTATGGATCTGCTATCGCAGTTGGAAGTGGATATGCTGAAAAGCTCCGCCAGCAGCGATCTCTACCGCCTGTTTCGCAACTGTTCCCTGGCGGTATTAAATTCCGGCAGCCAGACGGATAACAGCAAAGAGCTGCTTTCCCGTTATGAGAACTTTGATATCAACGTACTGCGCCGTGAGCGCGGCGTCAAACTGGAGCTGGTTAACCCGCCGGAAGACGCCTTTGTCGACGGCTATATTATCCGTTCGCTGCAGGCCAACCTGTTCGCCGTGCTGCGCGATATTCTGTTCGTTAACGGGCAAATCACCGACGCCGGCCGCTACTACAACCTGAATCTGGAAAACTCCGCCCACATCACCAATCTGGTGTTCTCTATTTTGCGCAACGCCCGAGCGCTGCACGTGGGCGAAGAACCGAATATGGTGGTGTGCTGGGGCGGACATTCCATCAATGAAACCGAATATCTCTACGCCCGCAAAGTGGGCAGCCAGCTCGGCCTGCGCGAGCTGAACATCTGTACCGGCTGCGGCCCCGGCGCCATGGAGGCGCCGATGAAAGGCGCCGCCGTCGGGCATGCGCAGCAACGTTATAAAGACGGGCGTTTTATCGGTATGACGGAACCCTCCATCATCGCCGCGGAGCCGCCTAACCCGCTGGTGAATGAGCTGATCATCATGCCGGATATTGAAAAACGGCTGGAAGCCTTCGTGCGGATCGGCCACGGCATCATTATTTTCCCCGGCGGCGTCGGTACGGCGGAAGAATTCCTCTATCTGCTGGGGATTATGATGAATCCGGAGAACAGCGAACAGGTGTTGCCGATCATCCTCACCGGGCCGGAAGAGAGCGCCGATTATTTCCGCGTATTGGATGAATTTATTATCGGCACCCTGGGGCGCCAGGCGCGCCGTTACTACTCCATCGTTATTGATGACGCGGCGGAAGTCGCCCGTCAGATGAAAAAATCGATGCCGTTGGTCAAGGAAAGCCGCCGCCATACCGGCGACGCCTACAGCTTTAACTGGTCGCTGCGCATTGCGCCGGACCTGCAGTTGCCGTTCAATCCCAGCCATGAAAATATGGCCAACCTTAACCTGCATCCCGACCAGCCGGCGGAAGAACTGGCCGCGGCGCTGCGTCGCGCCTTCTCCGGCATCGTCGCCGGAAACGTTAAGGAGATCGGCATTCAGGCCATTGAACAGCAAGGCCCCTATAAACTCCATGGCGACCCGCGGATGATGAAAAGCATGGATAGGTTGCTACAGGGCTTCGTGGCGCAGCAGCGCATGAAACTGCCCGGCAGCGCCTATATTCCCTGTTACGAGATCTGCGCTTAGCCGTCTGCTTGACGCCAACGCGGGGAAAGGCACTTTCCCCGCAGACAAGGGACATCACCAGGAAGACGCCCATGCCCGTACATTTGCTGATTGTCGATGCGCTTAACCTGATACGGCGGATCCATGCGGTACAAGGCTCGCCCTGCGTCACGGCCTGTCAGCATGCGCTGGGCCTGCTGCTGCAACACAGCCAGCCGAGCCACGCCGTGGCGGTATTTGACGATGAAGATCGCAGCGCCAGTTGGCGCCATCAGATTTTACCCGACTACAAGGCCGGGCGCGCGCCGATGCCGGAGAACCTTAAACAGGAGCTGCCGCAGATCAAAGCCGCATTTGCCGCGATGGGCGTCGCCAGTTGGCATTCTCCCGGCAACGAGGCCGACGATCTGGCTGCGACGCTGGCCTGCAAAGTGGCGGCGTCCGGGCATCAGGCGACCATTGTCTCCACCGACAAAGGTTACTGCCAGCTACTGGCGCCGACCATCCAAATCAGAGATTACTTCCAGAAGCGCTGGCTGGACCTGCCTTTTGTACGGCAGGAGTTTGGCGTACTGCCGCAGCAGCTTACGGATTATTGGGGGCTGGCCGGCATCAGCAGCAGTAAAATCCCCGGCGTCAGCGGGATTGGCCCCAAAAGCGCGGTGCTCTTGCTGCAACAGGCGGGAAGTCTGGACGCGCTTTATCAGCAACTGGAAAACGTAGCGGAAAAATGGCGCGCCAAACTGGAACAACAGCGGGAAATGGCCTTTATCAGCCGCCGGGTGGCGACGCTCAGCCGGGATCTGACGCTGGACGGCAATCTTCAGCAGTTACGGTTGCCGCAGCAAATTCCTTAATCCCGATTCTCCCGTCGCCCTTGGCGAATACTAGCGCTCATCGCGCCGGCCCGGCACCGCGGCCCAGAAACGGCGAGCGTGCACCGTTACTTCTTCGCGGTCGTGGTAGAGCTGTTTGGCATGCACTTCCGCATTAATGCCGTTTTCCTCCAGCCGCTCGCGGAGTAACGTCAGGTTCTGCGAAACTTCCTCATAGCGTTTTTTCATCGGCAGTTTCAGGTTGAATATCGCTTCCCGGCACCAGCCTTTCACCAGCCAGTCGGCGATCAGGCTGGTGACCTTGGCCGGTTTTTCCACCATGTCGCACACCAGCCAGTAAACGTTGTTACGCGGCGGCTCAAAACGAAAACCGTCGGCCTGATGATGAATAACCTGCCCGGTATCCATCAGGCTCGGCGCCATCGGGCCGTTATCCACGGCGTGCACCATCATGCTGCGCCGCACCAGCTGATAAGTCCAGCCGCCGGGACAGGCCCCCAGATCGACCGCATACATGCCGCTGCCAAGGCGCTCATCCCATTCTTCGGCGGGAATAAAGACGTGAAACGCCTCTTCGAGCTTCAGGGTTGAACGGCTGGGGGCCTCGGACGGAAACTTCAGGCGCGGGATCCCCATATAGAAGGGAGAATTGTTATTGCTGAAGGAATAGCCGACGTAACAGCAGCCGGGGGCAATAAACAGCACGTGCAGCACCGGCCGTTCGGCTTTCTCACGCTCAAGCAGAATGCCGTTTTTACGCAGCGCGCCGCGTAAAGGAACGGTAAACTTGCGGCAGAACTTCATCAGCTCTTTGCTTTCATTGGTGTCCGGCACTTCCACCCGCAGTTCGCCCGCGCGCTCAACGGCGCCGGTCAGCATACCGACAATGGGCGTGATGCGATCTTCCGGCGGCAGGTCGCGCAGCAGATCGCCGCCGATAAACATCTGGCGGGCGAAAATCAGCTCATGAAACGGCAGCTCTTTTATCAGCCGCTCGGCGTCTTCATGCTGGTAGCACTCGAATATCACATACCCGCTGTTATCCTTTACCCGGGCAAAACCATAGGCGTCATGGTGCGCCGCCTTTGCGGTTATTTCCGCCGCACACTCTTTTTCAAAACCGGGACGGCAGTACAAAATAACTTTATTCATGGCGTTCGGCCTTTCTCTTCAGACGCAACGCGCCAACCAGCATCAACAACCACCCGATCAGAAAACAGAACCCGCCAAGCGGCGTGACATAAACCCACAGCTTCAGATGCGAAAGCGCCAGGCAGTACAAACTACCGCTGAACAACACCGTACCCAATGCCAGAAACACGCTGCTCCAGTAAAACCACAGATTGGCGCGCTGATGCATAGAGATGGACAGCGCCAGGATCGCCAGCGTATGAAATGCCTGATACTCCAGCCCGGTCTGTAACCAGTCCAGCTCCGTCGGCCCCAGCGTTTTACTTAACACGTGAGAACCGAACGCCCCCAGGGCGACAAAAATAAAACCGCTGATGGCGGAAAACACCAGCATAAAACGACTATTCATGGTTGAAATCCAATTCAATCGGTCTGTAAAGCCAAGGCCCGGCCACCACCGGCCTCAGCGCGTACCGTTATCGTAACGGAAACGAAACTTTTCCTGCTCGCTGGCCGCCCGCGCCAGAATCCAATGCCGAAAGGCGGCTATTTTACCCAGTTCTGCCTGACTGTCATGACATACCAGATAAAAAGCATTTTTACTCACCAGCACATCGTTAAAAGGACAAACCAGTCTCCCGGCTTCAATCTCCGTCTGCGCCATCACGTTGTTCGCCAGCGCCACACCCTGCCCGTGGATCGCCGCCTGCAATACCATCGCGCTGTGGCTGAAGATCGGCCCTTGCTGCACGTTAATCTGTACGCCGAGCTGGCGGGTATAAGCCAGCCAGTCACGGCGCGAGGCATCGTGCAGCAGCGTATGCGCAACCAGATCCGCCGGCGTTTTCAACGGATGGCTTCCGGTCAGCAGTACCGGCGAGCAGACGGGCAGCAGATACTCGGCATACAGTTTTTCCACCCGCAGCCCCGGCCAGTTGCCGCGACCGTAAAAAATGGCGACGTCCACGTCGTCCGACAGGCGATCCTCGTCACGATCCACCGCCTGAATACGCACGTCAATGCCCGGATAGTCCGCATTAAAGCTCGAAAGCCGGGGAACCAGCCAGTGAATGGCAAAGCTGGGAAGCAGACTGACGGTCAGCGCGCCTTTGGCGCTGCGGGATTGCAATTTACGGGTCGCTTCATTGAGTGAGGAAAAGATTTCTTTAATATCAAGATAGTAACTTTGCCCCTCTTCCGTCAGCAGCAGCGAACGGTTACGCCGGCGAAACAGTTTCAGCCCCAGAAAATCCTCCAGAGACTTAATCTGATGACTAACCGCCGCTTGCGTAACGAACAGCTCCTCCGCCGCTTTGGTAAAGCTCAGGTGCCGGGCCGCCGCATCAAATACCCGCAGAGAATTAAGCGGAGGTAAACGTTTTGACATGAATGAAATTCTTTTATTGACGGATAATAAGAGGCTTATTTATCTATTAGATTTTGTAATCCGAGACATTATAAATTGTCCGTTGAGGATGTACCAGCAAATACCTATATTAGCGCAACTTCCTGAGCCGGAACGAAAAGTGCGGAGGGGTGACCCGAGGTGCTTTTGGCTTGTGGTTGTGATGTTGTGTTTGCTATTTATTTGTCTGCCTTTGCGGACAGGGTAGCCAGGCTACCTTTTCACTTCCTGTACATTTATCCTGTCTGTCCATAGTGATTTTATGTAGCACCGCGAATGCGGTGCTTTTTTTATGGCGGGCTATCCCTGCCCGCCACCTTTCAGGCCGTCGCAG